>NZ_JBFAWW010000003.1:72999-423366 GCF_040680495.1 Streptomyces sp. NPDC052036
CCCGAAACTCGAAGGGACAGGGGACGAAGGCCATCAGGCCTACAGCGCGGACTTGCGGGAGCTGACGCCCCGGCGAACGGGCTTACGGATCACGGCTGCTCCTCCTTCCCGAAACTCGAAGGGACAGGGGACGAAGGCCATCAGGCCTACAGCGCGGACTTGCGGGAGCTGACGCCCCGGCGAACGGGCTTACGGATCACGGTCGTACCTCCTCTCGGGGGTTCGTCCCTGCCGCCGTCTCCCGGCGACACCCCAAAGGTGCCGCCCCGTCTTCCCGAACCGGTCCCGGTCGGCTCCCGCCCGGTCCCGGTCCGCCGCCCCCGACCGGGAGCGGGCGGGGACATCACCGGTACGGCCACCGTCGACGCTCGGCTCGAACACGACATGCGAGACGCATGTGCCGTACGAGCCTGGAGTCACCAATGACAGCGACGCACACCGCGACGTACCTGGGCGACGCCCGGATCATCCGCTCCGAGGAGCTGGTCTTCCAGCCCCAGGAGGGGTCCCGCACCACCGTCGCCACGCCCGTGAGCCCCGAGGCCGGGGCCACCTGGGTCACGCTGCACGTGGCCCGCATAGCGCCCGGTGAGACCTGGAGTCCACCGCACACCCTTCAGGAGGAGAACACGGCGGTCGTCTTCGCGGGCTCCGGCCGGCTCGCCGTGGACGACGACAGCCGTCCGGCCCGGCCCGCCTCGGCCGCGTACGCGCCGACCGGCCGCGCCCTGGCCCTCACCGCCGACGACGCCGGCATGACCGTCTATGTGTGGCGGTCCCCGCTCCAGCAGGGCCGCCGCCTCGGCACCGACCCGAAGTTCTTCTCCTCCCTGTGGGACGAGACCACCCGGCTGCAGGGCTTCGCCGGCACCGGCCAGGTCAGCGCCGAGGGCCGCCGGGCCGCCATGAACTTCGTCTTCTGGCCCGGCTCCGGCAGCTGCCAGCTGTGTCTGCACTGCGGCATCCAGGAGCCCGGCGAGACCTTCAACGTCCATCTGCACCCCGACTCCGACGAGGCGTTCATCGCCTTCGAGGGCGTCGGCCAGATGTACCTCGTCGACCGCTGGGTCGACGTCGCCGCCGGGGACGTGCTGTACGCCGCCCCGGGAGTGCTGCACGGCGCGCGCAACCCGCACACCGGCCCCGAGGCCCGCCGGTTCGTCACCTGCGGCGGCCCCACCCCCTTCGACCCCGCCCTCTACGACGCCGCCGGCGTCTCCTCCGAGGTGATCTGACGCCATGTGCCGTATCTACGGAACCTTCAACGCCCGTACCGCCCACCGCGAGCTGCGCACGGTCGCCGCCCTGCTGCACCACGGCGGCCCCGACGCCCAATCGTTCACGGCCGGCACCGAGGCCACGCACCCGGAGTGGGCCCTCGGCAACAACCGGCTGTCCATCATGGACCCCGAGGGCGGCGATCAGCCGTACCACCTCGACGGCGTCACCGTCGTCTTCAACGGCGAGCTGTACAACCACGACGAGCTGCGCGGCCGCCTCACCCGGCACGGGTTCACCTTCACCGACCGCTGCGACGGCTCGGTCCTGCCCGCCCTCTACCACCTCTACGGCGACCGCTTCCCCGAGCACCTGGACGGCATGTACTCCGTCGCCGTCATGGACCTGCGCGACGAGCCGCGCCTGGTAATCGCCACCGACGAGTCGGGCATGAAGCCGCTGTACCACACGTGGGACGCGGCCACCGGCCGGTTCCGGTTCGCCTCCGAGATCCCGGCGCTGCTCGGCTTCGCCGACATCCCCGCCCACGAGGACCCGTTCGGTCTGGACGCCTATCTGTCGCTGAAGACGCCGTTCGGCGAGCGGACCATGTTCGAGGGCATCGACGTGCTGCCGCCGGCCGCGACCCTCGTCGTCACCCGCCGCGAGGGCCCGCGGCTGCGTGTGCGCACCGCCTCCGCGGTCGCCGAGCCGCACGACCGCACCCTCGACGAGACCGGCGACGAACTGCGCGCCCTGCTCGGCCGCGAGGTCTCCCGGCTCCTGGTCGCCGACGCCCCGGTGGCCGCGATCACCTCCGGCGGCCTGGACTCCAGCCTGGTCACCGCCCTGGCCGCACGCACCCACTCCGGGCTGCACAGCTTCAACATCGCCTACTCCGGCGACTGGCCCTTCGACGAGCGCGCCTACGCGGCGGAGGTCGCCCGGGCCGCGGGCACCGTCCACCACCAGGTGGAGGTCGACCCGGCGAGCTTCCCCGAGCTGCTCTCGGACGTGGTCTGGCACCTCGGCCAGCCCAACGCCGACCCGATCACGCTCAGCACCTTCTCCCTGTTCCGGGCGGTGCGCGACGCGGGCTTCAAGGTGGCGCTCACCGGCGACGCGGCCGACGAACTCTTCGGCGGTTACGCCCGGATGACCCAGGCGGTCACCGCGCCCTGCGGCCCCGGCTGGGTGGACACCTACCTCGACCACCTCGCCGCCGTGCCCGCCGCGCTGCGCGCCCGCCTCTACACCGGCGACTACGCGGCGGCCGTCGCCGACCGGGGGCCCGCGCTCCCGGACGACCTGCTGCGCACGCTCCGGCACGGTTCGGGCAGCCGGCTCCAGCGGCTGTGCGCGGTGGAGCAGCGTTACCGGCTGCCCGCCTACCACCTGCGCCGTGTCGACCACCTCAGCATGGCCAGCTCGGTCGAGGTACGGCTGCCGTTCTGCCAGCCCTCGGTGGTGCGCTACGCCACCACGCTGGCCGACGAGCACCGCATCACCGGCGGCGGGGTCAAGCGCGCCCTGTACGCGGCGGCCCGCGGACTGGTCCCGGACAGCGTGCTCAACCGGCCCAAGCAGCCGTTCACCCTGCCGATCACCGCCATGCTCCAGCCCGGCTCCACCCTGTGGGACCTGGCCCGCGCCACCCTCGCCCCCGCCGTTCTGCGGGCCGACGGCCGACTGCGCCCCGAGGCGGTCGAGGGCCTGTTCACCGAGCAGGCGGCCCGCCCGTCCGACCAGGTCTCCCTCGCCCTGTGGTCCCTGATGACCCACCAGATGTGGCGGGACCAGTTCTTCGCCGGCTCCTCCATATCCGCCCCGGCGCCGCAGGGGGCACGGTGAACGCCACGATCACCCGAGCCGGCGCGGCCCACCTGGTGCGCGCCGAGGGCGCCCCGTGCCCCACGCTCGTCATCGACGCGGACCGGCTTCCCGACGGCGACGCGGAGTTGCTTCAGGGGCTGGCCGGAATCCGCGACGGGCTCGACCCCGCGACCCGGCAGACCGTACTGAAGAACGCCGTCGTCCGCCCCTCCGCGCATCCGCTGTTCGACCTCGACTACTACTTCGTGCAGTCGCTGCCCGGCGGCCGGGGCCGCTTCGACACCCGGGGCTCCTGCGGCCACTCGATCCTCGCCGCCGTCGAGGCCGCCGCCCGGGACGGGATGATCCCGCCGCTGGAGCCGGGCCGGCGCGTCCGGGTCAATGTGCTCAACAACGGCGACCATGTGGTCTGCGAGGTCGACGAGACCGGCCCCGACCGCACCCGGTTCACCGCTCACTTCCTGTGCACCCCCGCCCGCCCGGTCGACGATCTGCTCGTCACCGGGGAACCGGTGACCCATGTGCCGGTCGACGGGCGACGGATCCCGGTGTCCCTGGTCGACATGGGCAATCCGTATGTCTTCGTCGGCGCGGGCGATCTCGGGGTGCGGGACACCAGGGAGCTGTTCACCGCCGGGGACGAGCTGTTCGGCCTGCTGGGCCGGGTCCGCCTCGCGGTGTGCGAGCAGATGGGCTGGGACTCCTCCGGCGCGTTCCCGAAAGTCGCGGCCCTGCTGCCCGGCCCGGACGGCGAACTCGCGGTCCGCGCGGTGTCCGTGCCGTCCTGGCACCCCACGCTCGCCCTGACCGGCGCGATCTGCCTGGGCACCGCGGTGGGCATCGAGGGCACCGTGCCCTTCTCCCTGGCCCGCGCCGCCGGGCACGAGTCCGGGCTGGTCCGGCTGCGCACCCCGGGCGGCCCGCTGCGGGCCCGGGCCCGCATCACGGGCCCGGCCGACGCGCCCCGCCTCGGCTGGGTCTCCGTCGCCGACAAGTACGTCAGCTACGAGCACACCGTGGCGCCCTCCGTCGACCCCTACGGCCTTCCCTCCCCTTCACGCCCCGAGGACACGTCATGCCTGTCACTGCCCCTGTGAACCCGGCCGCCGCCCCCGAGACGCTCCCCGCCGACCTCACCGACGGCCTCGCCGAACTGGCGCGCTGCGCCGAGGAGGCCGACCGCACCGGCGAGCCCGACCTCGCGGCCGTCTCCGTGCTGCGCCGCACCGGGCTGCTCGGTCTCGCCGTGCCGCGCCGGTTCGGCGGGGCGGGCGCCGACGCGGTGGAGCTCAACCGGCGGGTGGCCCAGGTGGCCGAGGTCAACGCCTCCGCCTCGATCATGCTGTTCCAGCACTACGCCGTCACCAGCCGCATCGTGGAACAGGGCACCGACGCCCAGCACCGCGAACTGCTCCCGAAGCTCGCCTCCGGGGTGTGGCTGGCCGCGTCCGCGTGGAGCGAGTCCGGCGCCGGCGCGAACAAGAAGAACCTCTCCACCACCGCCCGCCGGCTGCCCGACGGCGACTGGCTGCTGGACGGCGCGAAGTCCTTCACCACCAGCGCCGGCATCGCCGACCTCTACCTCGTCCTCGCCCAGAGCGGTGCGCCCGAGGACAGCGCCGCCCCCGACACCGGCTACGGCGCTGCGGGCCAGACCTTCTACCTCGTCCGCTCCGGCACCCCGGGCCTCAGGCCGGACACCTCGATGAGGCTGGCCGGGATGCGCGGTTCGGCCACCGGGTTCGTCTCGCTGCACGACTGCCGGGTGCCGGACGCCGACCGGCTCGGCCCGCTCGGCGCCGCCGCCTCGATCATCGCGCGGGTACGGGAGAGCGGCGCCACGCTCGGCGCGGTCGCCGTCGGCCTCGCCCAGGCGGCCCTGGACGCCGTCACCGACCAGGCGGCCCGCCGTGGGCTGCTGGCCCAGCAGTCGGTGCGGCACCGGCTGGTCGACCTCACCACCCGGGTCGAGGCGGCCCGCGCGGTGGTGGAGCGTGCCGGCCGCCGGGACGCGCCCGACCCCGGCATGGCGACGCTGCACTCCAAGCTCTTCGCCTCGGTGTGCGCCGAGGAGGTGTGCGCGGAGGCCGCGCGGATGCTGGGCTCCGCCGGTTACGTCGAGACACACCCCGTCAACCGCCACGGCCGCGACGCCCGTGCCGTGGCCCTCATGGGACCGACCAACGATCTGTGCAGGGAACTGGTGAGCATGTCATGGAACAGCTGATCATCGAGGGCGGCCGGCTGGTCACCCCGCAGGGCGTGCACGAGGGCACGGTCGTGGTGAACGACGGCAAGGTGGCCGCCCTGCTCGGGCCGGACGCCCCGCTGCCCGAGGGACCGCGCATCGACGCCCGGGGCCGGTATGTCCTGCCGGGCCTGATCGACTCCCATGTGCACTTCCGTACACCGGGCCTGGAGTACAAGGAGGACTGGGAGCACGGGAGCGCCGCGGCGCTGGCGGGGGGCGTCACGACGGTGATGGACATGCCGAACACGCGTCCGCCCGGCCTGGACGAGGACGCCCTGCGGACCAAGGCGGAGTTGGTGGCGGGCCACGCGGGGGTGGACCATCGCTTCCACATCGGCGCCGACCCGGCCAACCCCGGGCTGCTGGCCACCCTGGACCCGGATATCGCCACCTCCGCCAAGGTGTTCATGGCGGGCCACCACACCGCCCCGGTCGTCTTCCGCGACCGCGCACAGCTGGACGCCGCCTTCGAGGCGGCCGCCCGAGGCGGCGTCCGGCTGGTCCTGCACGCCGAGGACCAGCGGGTCTTCGATCTGCTCGACTCCTGGCGCGGCGACCCGCACACCTACTCCGAGTACGAACCGCACCGCCCCCGCTCGGGCGCCATCGTGGCGGTGGCCCAGGTCGTCGAACTGGTCCGCCGCCACGGCACCGCCGCCCATGTGCTGCACACCTCGTCGGCGGAGGAGATCGATCTGCTGGTCGCCGCCGCCCGCGAGGGACTGCCGGTCACGTTCGAGGTCACCGGCCACCATCTGTCCTTCACGCACGCCGACACCTGCCGCCGCGGCCCGCGCACCCGGCTCTCGCCCGCGATCCGGGACGAGCCCGACCGGGAACGCCTGTGGCAGGCCGTGCTGAACGGCGAGGCGGCCACCGCCGGAAGCGACCACGCCCCGCACACGATCGAGGAGAAGAACCGCCCGCCGGCCGACGCGCCACCCGGACTGCCCGGGGTGCAGGAGCTGGCGGTGTCGATCTGGACGGGCCTGCGCACCCGCTCCGTACCCGCCGACGAGGCGGCCCGCCATCTCGCACGTCTGATGGGCAGCGGGCCGGCGGCCCTGTTCGAACTGCCCGGCAAGGGCCGCCTGGAGCCCGGCGCGGACGCCGACCTGGTGCTCTTCGACCCGGCCGAGCGGTGGCAGATGTCCGCGGCGGACGTGCGCTCCAAGTGCGGCTGGTCCGCGTACGAGGGCTGGACGTTCACCGGCCGGGTGGTGACGACGCTGCGGGCGGGCCGGATCGCCTGGGACGTCCGCACCGGCGTGCACACCCCCGCGGACGGCCGCCGGCTGCCGACCGCCCGGCGCGTGGAGGCGATCCGATGAGCACCCCCCTGCTGACGGCGCCCTCCGGCGTCCGGAAGTCCGTCGACCCGGCTGCCTTCCGCTCCGCGATGGCCGCGCTGGCGGCCCCGGTGACGGTGGTGACCTGCTACGACGACCTCGGCGCCCCGCGCGGGATGACCGTCAGCGCGGCCTCCTCGCTCTCCCTGGACCCGCCGCTGTTCCTCGTCTGTCTGGACCGCCGCGCCGGCTCGCACGACGCGCTGGTCTCCGCGCCGTTCTTCTGCGTCCATCTCCTGGGCCCCGGCGACGAGGACCTGGCGATGCGGTTCGCGGGCCCGGCGGACCGCCGGTTCACCGACGCGCCCCTGCTGCCCGGACCGGCGCCCGCCCCGGCGCTGGCCGCGGGTGTCCGGCTGACCTGCGAGCGGTACGCGGCCCGGGACGGCGGCGACCACTCGATCCTGATCGGCCGGGTCACCGAGGTCGACGCTCCGGAGGGCGCCGACGGGGGCCTCGTCTGGCACCAGCGCGCCTTCAGCTCCTGAACCGCCCTCTCCCCCTCATACGCCGAATGTCCCGGTGGCCGGCCACCGGGACATTCGGCGTTCCTGAAGGAAAGTTCCTGACGGAACGTTCCCGAAGGAAATCAGACGAACAACCGTTTCATGCGGGAGGCGAGTTCAGCGGCGTGCTCCGGCGACTCGGCCTCCAGGACGACCTGGCCGCCCCGCTCGCCGTCGGACCTGACGACCTGACGCACGTACGGCAGCGCGCGTACGTCGTCCGGCCGGATCTCCGGGAGCGTGACGGAGGCCGCGAACCGCAGCGCCCGTACGGGCGCGACATCCTGCCCGGCGAGCACCTCGAAGGCGTCCGCTACGAGCTCGCGCCCCGAGGCCACCCGCACCAGCCACGGCACCGGTTCCTCGGCGACGACGGCCGCGCAGCCGGTGGTGACCGGCCCGTCCGGGGTGAGGACGACCTCGGTGTGCGCGGGCCCGTACTGGTACCCGGCCAGGTCCAGCAGTGAGGTGACGACCGACCGCAGCGTGGCGGCGGTGTCGCCGGCGAGGGGCGCGGGATGCAGCAGACCCCAGGGTGTCTCGGCGGTGATGCCGACCGTGTGGTGCATACCGTGCACGCTCAGCGTGTCGACCCTGTACCGGTCCCCGGCCGCGTCCTCGGCGGCCTCCGGCGGGCACAGCTGGTTGTCGTGCACGAGCCGCCGTACGGCTTCGTGATCCGCCAACAGCCGTACGGTGCCCGGCGGGTTGACGTGCAGGCCGACGGCGGCGGCGGTGTCCAGGGCTTCCTTGAGCGCGGCCTCGTCGCCGAAGTCGGCGACCAGCACGCGTTCGGAGAGGGCGGTCAGTTCCTCGGGCGGACATCGGCGGGCGTCACACAGGGACCAGACCCGGAACCCGGCCGCTCCGGCCGCCCGTACGAGCGCGGTGGTCGGGCCGGCGATCAGGATCCGGCGGTGAGGGGGTGGTGTGCTCATGACGGCGAAGGCTTTCGGCGGAGGACTTTCGACGGAAAGGTGTCGGGGGACGGGCGGAAGACGTGGGGCGGGGACGGGCGGGAGGCGTAGGACGGGGCGCACCGCCGGCAACGGCGGCACGGCCGGGCACGGACGACTGTTCTGCCGTCCGTGCCCGGCCGTGGACCGGTACCGCGATCGTGACCCGGAGGGTGTGCGCCGGGCAATGAGGAGGGGCGCCGGAACACCGGCCGCCCAGGACTGGGTGCATAGGACTCCGTGGCGGTACGGACGTGGTGTCGAGGGTACGCGGGGTCAGCCGACGAGAGAGGGCACGGGCTCCCGGGCCGCGGCCAGCGCGGTCCGCAGCAGGCTCTCCAGTGCGTCGAGGGTCTCGGACTCCGTGAACTCCCCCTCCGCTGCCAGCAGTTCACCGGCGTTGGCCACGGCCACCGGCGGGTGCTCGACGACCAGCGCACCGGCGTGCCCCAGCACCTCCACGAGCCCCGGCTGCGCGTCCACGGCTCCGCGCGGACCGGGCGAGGCGCTGGTGACGGCCACGGTCCGCCCGTCCAGGCAGCTCTCGCCGTACGGCCGCGAGAGCCAGTCCAGCGCGTTCTTGAGGACGCCGGGGGCGGCACCGTTGTACGACGGGGTGCTGATCACCAGGACGTCCGCGGCGGCGACACGGTTACGCATCCGCAGCACGGCCTCGGAGCCGTTCGCCGCGTCCATGCCCTCGTCGTAGAAGGGCAGTTCGGCGGGGCGTACGACGGTGGTACACACCCCTTCGAAGCGCTCCTCGACGATACGGCGCAGGGTGGCGACGACCGCGGAGTTGTACGAGCCGTCACGAACGCTGCCGGACATGAGCACGATCTCGGTCATTGCACTGACCTCTCCCTCACTCGACGTTGTCGCGGCCAGGTTAGGAACGCCCGTTCCCGATCCGTTCCCGGTCCGGGACCAGCGCGCCCGGGCGCCGGGGTGCGGGGGACCGCCGACCGCTGTGCGAGCCGGATGGCGCCGAACACCAGTACCACCCCGCATATCTGAGTGAGCGTCAGTGACTGGTCGAGGACCAGATAGCCCAGTGCCGTCGCCACCACGGGGCTCACGAAGCCGAGCAGGGACACGGTGAAAGCGGGCAGCCGCTCGATGCCGCGGAACCACAGGGCGTACGAGACGAGTGCGCCGATCACCGCCAGATAGGCGAAGCCGAGCAGGTTCTCCCCCGTCGGCCGGGGCGGGGACCCCTCGACCGCCAGGGCCAGCGGCAGCAGGAGCAGACCGCCGGCGGTGAGCTGCCAGCCGGTGAACGCCAGCAGTCCGACGCCCTCCGGGCGCCCCCACCGTTTGCCCAGGACGATACCGGCGGCCATGCTCGTGGTCGCCGCCAGCTCCGCGATCACGCCGACGAGGTCGAGCCTGGCCTGCGCGCTGAGGACCAGCAGCGCCACGCCGGCCGTGCCGAGGACACAGGCGAGGCAGTCGCTGAGGCGGGCCCGCTCGCGGAGCAGCAGAAAGGCGAGCGCGATCACGATCATCGGCTGGATCGAGCCGATGATCGCGGCGAGTCCGCCGGGCAGCCGGTAGGCGGCCACGAACAGCAGGGTGAAGAAGGCCCCGATGTTGAGGACCCCGAGGGTGAGGGCGCGGCCGATCCAGGCGCCGCGCGGCAGGCACCGGGTGATCGCGAGCAGCGCCAGTCCGGCGGGCAGGGCCCGGACGGTCGCGGCGAGCAGGGGGCGGCCCGGCGGCAGCCATTCGGTGGTGACGAGGTACGTAGTGCCCCAGACGGCGGGGGCGAGGGCGGCCGTGACGACATCGGCCGCCTGTGCCCGGCCGGCCGGTCCGGTCCCGGTCATGGTCCGACCACCTCGCGTTCGTGTGCCAGCGCGTCCCGTACGAGCTCGTCGAACCGGTCGTACACGTCGTGCGCGCCCGCCTCGGCGAGCGTCTCGGCGCCCGCGACCCCGGTGGTGACGCCGAGCGCCCGCATCCCGGCCCCGCGCGCCATCCGCATGTCGTCACCGCTGTCGCCGACGACCACGCAGTCCTCCGGCGGCACGGCCAGTGACTCCGCCGCGTACAGGGCGAGGTCGGGGTGGGGCTTGCCACGGTCGACCATGTCGTGACAGGCGACCGTGGCGAAGAAGCCGTCGAGACCGGCGGCCCGCAGAAGCGGTTCGGTGCTCGCGCGCACCTTGCTGGTGGCGATGGCGAGCGCCACCCCGGCCTCCCGGGCCAGGGTGAGCCCCTCGACGACACCCGGCAGGACGATGTCGCGTGCCCGGGGCAGCACAGTGGCGGCGAAGGCCTCGCGGTAACGGGCGACCGCCTCGGTGACGACCGGGTCCGCGGGGTCCCGGCCGAGCAGCGCGGCGACGGAGGTGTCCAGCGGCTTGCCGACCGTGGCCCGCACCGCGTCCGTCCCGACGGCGCGCCCGGCGACCTCGAAGAGGACGGAGTGCAGTGTGCGGGCGATGGCCCCCGGGGTGTCGAGGAGCGTGCCGTCGAGGTCCAGCAGCAGCGCCCCGGTCATGACGACTCCTCCTGACCGGCAGCCGCCAGGGCCACGGCGACTTCGCCCGCGAGGGCCGCGGTGGAGATGAGCACGGCGCGGTTGGCGGCGGCACTGGCACCCGCGGTGGCCGCGCTGACCGCCTTCATCAGGAAGGGGGTGATGGCGGGACCGGTGACGCCCTGCGCGTCCGCCTGCGCGAGGGCGTCGGTGATGGCCCCCTCGACATACTCGGAGTCGAGCGCGTCGGCCTCCGCGATCGGGTGCGTCACCAGGGCGCCCACCTCCGTGCCGGTCGCCCAGTGCGCGCGCAGTGCCCGCACCAGCAGCGGCAGTTCGTCGATCCGCTGCGGGTTGCGGTGGCCGCTGGAGCGGCAGTAGAAGGCGGGGAAGTCGTCGCAGCGGTAGCCGATGACCGGCACGCACTGCGTCTCCAGGTACTCCAGCGTGAGACCCAGGTCCAGGATGCTCTTGGCGCCCGCGCACACCACGGCGACCGGGCTGCGGGTGAACTGCACGAGGTCGGCGGAGACGTCGAACGTCTCGCCCGCCCCGCGGTGCACGCCTCCGACACCCGCCGTGGAGAACACCGGGATTCCCGCGAGGGAGGCGGCGACCAGCGACGACGCCACCGTCGTCGCGCCGAGCCCACCGCCGGCCAGGACCACCCCGATGTCACGGCTCGACACCTTCGGAATGCCCTTGGCGGTGCCGAACCGCTCCAGGTCCGACTCGCTCATGCCGACGGTGAAGCGGCCGTCGGCCAGGCCGATGGTGGCGGGCACGGCGCCCGCGTCGCGCACCGCCTTCTCGATCGCCGTCGCGGTCTCCACGTTGCCGGGGTAGGGCAGGCCGTGGGCGATGACGGTGGACTCCAGGGCCACGACGGGGCGCCCGTCGGCGAGGGCGGCCCGGACCTCCTCGCTGACACGCAGCAACGGGTGCATAGGTTCCTCCATGGGGGGGCACGGGCCGGACGGGCCCGATGCGGACAGGGAACAGGCGGCGGATCCCGGCGGTCGGACGGCCGGGAGAGGCCCCGACCGGGTGGCGACGACTCCCCTTCGCACGGTGTCCGTTCCGCCGGACCGGCTCGTGCAGGCTAGGAAGGGGCGATACCGATCCGTTCCCGGCCGGTTACCCCCCAAGAGCTCCGGACACGACGAAGGCCCGGGTCGGGGACCCGGGCCTTCGTGCCGTCCTTCCTGGTTCTGCGCACGTCCCTGTGCGGAACCCTCAGTCGGCGGCGGGCGCCGCGGGGCGGGTGCCGGGGACGGCTCCGTAGCCGATCTGCTCCGGGGTGTCGCCGTCCTGGCCGTAGACCTGGACCCGGTAGTAGGAGGTGGCCCCGGACGGTGCGGTGGTGTCCCGGTAGGACGTCGCCGTGCCGGGCAGGGCCGAGGTCAGCTCGTCCCACACCTGGGTGCCGGGGTTCCAGCGCCGGACCGTCACCGAGGAGGGTGCCGGGCACCAGTCGTTCTGGCAGGCCCACGTCCAGGTGAGCCGCACACCGTCAGCGGAGCCGCTCGCCGCGAGGGTCATGGAGGCGCCGTAGCCGTCGCCCGTCCACGGCAGCACCGCCGCCGCGGAGCGCACCCCGTCGGCGTTGACGGCCACCACCGCGTACGAGGCGTTGGAGGAGGGAGAGGGCGCGGCGGTGTCGGTCACGGTCGTGGCCGCCACGGGCTGGTCCTGGATCCGGGTGCCGGGGTTGGCGGCGTCGTTCCAGTACCGGTAGACGAGGTAGCCGGTGGCGCCGGGGACGGGCTGCCAGGACAGCACCGCCTGGCTGCCGTCCTGCCGCGCGGTCAGCCCCGCGGGCCGGTCGGGGCGTGCGGTGCCCTCGGGGTACGGGCGCACCGCACAGTCGTCCTCGGAGAAGTTCGAGCGGTTCCCCGCCGCGTCGACGGCGATCGTCCGATAGCAGGAGGGCACTCCGGCCGGTGCGCCGGTGTCGGTCCAGTCCGGGGAGGTCGTCGCCGGGAGGCCGGCGGTCTTGAAGTACACGGCGTCCGTCTCGGTGCGGCGCCAGACCTCGTAGCGGGTCACGGAGGGGTCGGCGGCGGACCAGGTCAGCCGGACGCCGTCGGCGGTGCCGGCCGCGGTCGGCTTCCCGGGCGCCTGCGGGCCGGGGCCCGGCTCGTCGGACACGTCGATCCAGACCGGGTCGCTGTAGGTGCCCTGGAAACCGCGCACCGTCAAGCAGTAACGGGCCTTGCGCCAGGGGTCGGTGTCCAGGTAGTAGGAGGCGGCCGTGTGGAAGGTGTCGACGCTCGCGCACGGGCTGCCGTAGGTCGTGCGGTACAGGTAGTAGAGATAGGCCTCGGACGCCGGGGAGTCGTCCCAGTCGAGGAGGAGGCCGCCGTCGTCACGCGTGGCGGTCAGCCCGGTGGGCTTGGCCGGCGTGGGGGCCGGCGGGGCCGAACGCTTCAGCCGTACCACGGTGCCCGAGGAGCGGTTGCCCGTCCGGTCGACCGCGAGGACCCGGTAGTACGGGGTGGCGTCGGCGGCGATCGGGCCGTCGGTCAGGGTGCAGCGGACCTGCTCGGTGCCGGGCACGTCGGCGCACTGGGGGGTGCGGGGGCTTCCGGAGTCGGTGAACGGGCCGTCGGGACCCGCGCCGCGGGTGACCTGGTAGCCGGCGAAGTCCTGCTCGTAGCCGGGCCATCCGTTGGTGGTCCAGGTCAGGGTGGCGGTGGTGCCGCCGTCGGGCGCGGTGACCTCGGGTCCGGCGGGCGCGGCGGGCGGCGTGGTGTCCGGCGGTTGCGGGCGGTCGACGGCGACCGGATCGGTCCAGGCCGAGTAGGCGCGCGGGGTGTCGGCGTCGACGGCCTTGCCGACGGCGCGCACCCGGTAGTAGCGGGTGCCGCCCTCGGGCAGGGTGGCGTCGGTGAACTGCGAGGCGGTGAGCGGTGCGCCGGCGCGCAGGGTCCAGGGGCCGGCGGCCGAGGAGGCGGACTGCACCTGGTAGCCGTCGGTCAGTCCGTGCACGGGGCTGCCGACCGGGTTGTCGGCCCAGTCCAGCACGGCGTTGCCGTCGCTGAGGCCGCCCTTGACCCCGGTGGGCTGCTGCGGCGGGTACAGACCGGTGTCGGGGCGCAGCGCCGAGGCGATGTTCCTGGCGTACTCACCGGGCTCGGTGGCGGCCGGGGCGGACTCGTTGCCGGCGGTGTCGACGGCGGTCACCCGGTAGTACGCGGTGATGCCGATCGGGGCGTCCTGGTCCGCGTAGGCGTTGTCCTGGACCACCCGGGCGTCGGCGCTCCGGATCCTGGTCCACGGGCCGCCGGGGGCGGTGGCGCGGTAGATGGCGTACCCGGCGAAGGAATCCCTGGTGCTGTAGTCGTCGTCCCAGCTCGGGCCCCAGCTCAGGTGGTTCTCGCCGAGGTCGTCGTCGGGGTCGGGCACGCCGTTGCCGTTGAGGTCGATGTCGCCGTAGCCGTCGGCGCCCAGCAGGTCCGGGGACCGCGGCGGGGTGGTGTCGGCCGGGACGGCCGAGACGTTCGCCGAGGGGCGGGACTGGTTGCCGGCGCGGTCCACGGCGGTGACGGCGAACCAGTACTTCGTGCCGTTGTGCAGCCCGGTCGAGGTGAACGTGCTCCCGGTCAGCAGCCCGGAGCCGCTGACCCGGTGGGCGGTGTCGGTCGGCACGGGGGTGCCGGTGGCGCGGTAGACCCGGTAACCGGCCAGGTCCGCCTCGGCGTTGCGGGCCCAGCTGACGGTGGCCCTGCCGTCGCCGCGCGACGCCTTGACGGAGGCGGGGGCCAGAGGGGCGGTCCGGTCCGGAGTGGTCGGGGCGAGGCCGACCGAGACGTTGGCCGAGCCCGTGAGCGCCACATAGTCGACCCGCACGGTGTGCGTCCCGCGCGGCACGGTCACCTTGACGCTCGCGCGCTGGGTGGAGGAGTAGTCGCGCCACAGGCTGACATAGCGGGTGCCGTCGACCCAGACCCGGACGCCGTCCTGGGCCGCGGTCTTCAGCAGGAAGGGGCCGCCGCCGCCGAAGTCGCGGCGCATCGTCCAGCGCACGCCGAAGCGGTCGTCGGGCAGGGATATTCCGGCGGGATGGCCCTTGCCCCAACTCTCGTCGACCGACTTGTCGCACAGTGACTTGCGCGGTGTGCCGGTGAGGGTGGTGTTGGCGTAGTAGTCGGCCTTCCACACACCGTCGGCGCAGCTCACGGCCGCGACCGGCGCCGCGTCCGGCCCGGTCCGGGGCGGGGTCTGCACGACACCGGCGATGAGCGCGGCTCCGGCGGCGGCCGCGGCGACCGGCCACAGCAGCCGGTGCGGCGCCCGGAGGCGGGATTGCGGGGGAACGGGTCTGCCCATGCGGGGCGTCATCCTTCCTCGGACCGGCGCACCCGGTGCGGCATGACGGCTCGGGTGTACTCCGGTGGGTCGCTTCTGCCGCCGGAATGATGGCATGCGAACAGATATTCGCGTGAGGGTTTTGTGTCGACGGTGTGTCCGAGTTCGGTAACACTCGCCGTGGCAGGCAGCCCTGCTGACACAGCCTCAGCGCGCGACGACGAACGGCCCCGGGCTCACAAGGAGCTGCCGGGGCCGTGGGAAACAGGGAAGGGGCGGACGTCAGCGGGTGAAGATGAAGTACTTCCAGGTTCCGTACGTCGTCGAGTTCACGTTGTCGCCCGACGTCGTGTCGACGTAGGACGAACGGATCCGGAAGCGGACGCCGGTCGGCGGGGTGCCCGTGAGTTCGAGCGTGTCCTTGCCGCCCGAGCCGAGTTCGAGGTACGAGGAGTGCGTCGCACGCCAGGCGCCCCGGTCGTAACGCTGCACCTCCACCTTGTACTTACGGCCCGGATACGCCGTCATCGTCGTGGTGTAGACGGGGTCCTTGGACTGGTGGAAGTAGCGGTACGTCTCGCTCCACGCCGTCTTGCTCGTGTAGTAGCCGCTGAGCGCGGACGACACACCGACCTGTGCGCCGACCGTGCTGGTGGCCGTCGCGGGGGCGTACCGGGTGTCTCCCGTGAACTTGGCGCTGACCTTGGTGTCGCGGGTCAGATTGAGGGTGACGGACAGGTTTCCGGAGGAGTCGACGGTGCCGGACTTCACCAGCTTCTCCGGCTTGTCGGCGCCGTACGGATCGGCGTAGATGCCGACGGTGCGGTTCTTGTACGTCGTCCCCAGGTGCGCCGTGAACTTCACCGGGCTGTTGTACGCGTACACCTTGCCGTTGCCGGTCAGCGTCACCGTGGTCGCCGTGCGGGTGACGTTCACCGTGCTCCGCGTGGTGGCGCCCGCGTGGTAGGTGTCGCCCGCGTAGGTGACCGTGTACGTGACCTTGCCGCCGGCGGGCGGCGTGTCGGCGAAGGAGTACGAGCCGTCGGCGCCCACCGTCGCCGTGCCGAGTGCCTTGCCGGACCGGGACTCGTCGTCGGTTCGGGTGACCGAGACCTTGGTGCCGACGGGGAACGCGGCGGTGTCCGACATCAGCTTGCCCGTGAGGGTGAGGGACTTGGCGCGGGGGGCGGTGACCGGGACGGTCGCCGTGAGGGTGGTGTCCGCCTTGGTCGGGTCGTTGAGGACCCGCAGCGAGTACACGTCCGCGTCGTTGTACGACACCGCGAACAGCTTGCTGGCGTCCGGCGCCCAGGCGAGACCCGAGGCCGCGAGGGTGTCGGCGCCGCTGCTGTGGCCCGTGTTCGGGAAGTCGTACTGCCGTACCGGCGAGGAGACGCCCGGCTGGAAGATGTGGACGTCCGGGTCGTACCAGGAGAAGCTGCCCGCGGCGACCGCACCGTTCGGGGCGATGTCGACCGCGTTCGGGTACGGGTTGGTGGTGTAGCTGCCGTCCTCGGACAGGTCCGAGAGCTTGAACACCTGGTGCTTGTAGGGGGCACCGCTGGCCGTGACGACGTCCTTGCCGTCCGGCGTGACGGCGAGGTCGTCGAGGTCGCTGCTGCTGCCCGGGTCCCACGCGTACGCGGTGCGGTTCGCCGAGCCCGACGACACGTCGTACACGGCGAACTCGTTCGGGCTCTGCCCGGAGGCGCCCGCCACGAGGGTGCCCGGGGCACCGGCCGAGGAGCCGAGGATCGGGGCGTCGAGCCAGTTCTTGGCTGTGTCCTGGTGGAGCGTCACGACCGGGTCGGTACCACTCAGGTCGAGCGAGCCGATGTTGCCGTTGCCCTGGTCGCGGTAGCCGAACCAGAGCTTTCCGCCGGCGAGGGCCGGGTACTCGGGCTGGCTGCCGGCGCCGGTCGGGTAGCGGTGGGCCTCGGTGGCGGTCGCCGTGTCGATGGCGACGATCGCGTCGGCGTTCTCGACGGCCGCGTACAGGGTGCCGGAGTCGGCGGAGAGCTCCAGGCCGCGGACGCCCGGCAGGGAGTCGATCGTGCCGACGACGGTGCCGCTGTAGTCGGTCGCGACGACCTTTCCGCCGGTCGGGTCGCTGATGAAGACCCGCTGGTGGACGCCGTCCACGACGACGTCGCCGGTCGACTGGACCGGCAGGACGGTGCTGGAGTCGGCCAGCGCGGGTGCGGTCGACGTGACCGCGAGCGCGGCCGAGCTGAAGAGGACCGCGAGCGCTGTCGCGGCCGGAAGAGTGCGTATACGCACGGTGGTTTCGAACCCCCGGAACTGAAGAAGCCCCTGATGAAGCGGGGAAGTGAGCGGAGCTTAGGCGATGCCGGCGACGGCGGGGAAACGAAACGGTCAATGATGATCAAAGAAGTGGCGGGTCGGGGCCACCGGTGCCGCGACCGGGCCGGTCCGTCCCCGCCGCTCGGCGCCGCACGGCCGACCACACCACGCCCACGAACGCGCAGAGAATCCACCCAGGAGTGCCACACAGGGCCCACACAGTCCTCCGAAAGCCCCGTTAGCGTGACTAGCCGCTGGAACCCACGTGCGAACGTGGCCAGGCCGCGGCCGAGGCCGCAGGCGCAGTCGACTCAGGAAGACCGCAAATGGACTACTGCTCCTCGTGCCGTCGGCATCTCAACGGCGCCCTGGTGTGTCCGGGGTGCGGTGCCTACGCCCCGGACATCGCTCCCCCCATGGCCACACGCGCCTACGCACCGACGACGGGCGCGGCGATGACCGGGACCCCGGCGCGGGAGTTCGCCCTGTCCGGCACGTGGCACGACAGCGACCTTTCCGCACCGGCCCCGGCCGAGACCGCCCACCCCTTCGACCGGTCCGACGACGTGGACACCCCGTCCGACGAGCTGGACGGCCTTCCCTCCGCCGCGCCGACGGGACGGGCCGCCCGGCGCCGCCAGCTGGCCCGCTGGAAGAAGAACAAGCGGCGCGCCGCGGTCGCGACCGCCGTCGCGATCGTCGGTGGCGGTCTGACCATGACCGCGCTGGACAGGCAGTCCCCCGACCGGGCTCAGGCGGCCGCGGCGCCGGACAACCGGAGCATGGGCATCGCGGGCGAGCAGACCGGCGAGGACAGCCTGCCGGAGACGGCCTCGCCCGGCACCCACCGGTCCTCGTCGGCGCCGCAGCCCTCGCACACCATGTCCGCCGCCGAGTCCCCCGTCGTCGGCACCCCCCACCGGCAGGCCCTGGTCACCACGCCCCGTAGCGCGCGGCCGGACACCCGGCCCGACTCCGCGGCCACCCCGGTTCCCGCCGAGACCTCTGCCGCGTATCCGCAGACGGCCGCGCCCGCCTCCGGCGGCTCGACGAGCACGGGCAGCACCGGCACGTCCGCGCAGACACCGTCCACGCCCACGTCCCCGTCCGCGACCACCGGCACGACGGCCCCAGGCACCCCGCAGACGAACCCGTCGTCGCAGCCGACCTCACCGGCGCATCTGTGCCTGCTCGTGGTGTGCCTCGGCTGACCCGGCCGTTCCCCGCGTCGGACGTCGGAGCGGAAGGTCGTCGGACCGTACCCGGAACGCCGGTCCGGGTCAGTCCGCGTGGGCCGGGATCCGCATCCGTACCCGGAAGCCGCCGTCCGCCGTGGGGCCGGACTCGAAGGTGCCGTGCAGGATGTCCGCGCGTTCCTTCAGGCCCACCAGACCCTGGTGCGCGCTCGGGAGGGGGAGGGCCGGGCGGGACGGCGCGGTGTTGCTGATCGTCACGCCGACATCGGGGCCGTCGTGCCACAGCTCGACGGTGGCCTCGGCTCCGGGAGCGTGCTTGCGGACGTTCGTCAGGGCCTCCTGCACCGTGCGGTAGAGGGCCCGCTGGGCGGGTGTGCCCACGGTGGGCGAGAGTTCGCCCCTCAGCTCCGCCTCGATACCACTGGACGCCACCAGTTTGTGCAGGTCGGCCAGGGTGGGCTGCGGGGTCAGTTCGGTGACGTCGCCGCCGGAGGCGCGCAGCAGGGTGACCATGGTGCGCAGTTCGTCGAGCGTGCCGACGCTCAGCGAGCGGATGGAGCGCGCGGCCTCCCGTGTCTCCGGGTCCTTGGCGGCGACCTGGACGGCGCCGGCCTGTACGGCGATCAGGCTGACCTGGTGGGAGACGACGTCGTGCATCTCGCGGGCCAGCTGGGCGCGTTCGCGGGCGAGGACGGCCTGCGCGTGCAGGACGCGTTCGTGTTCCCTCGCCTCCCCGATCTCCGTCAGGCGCTGCGACAAGTCGCGGTGGGCCTGGACGAGTTGGCCGAGCAGGACGGGGGCGGCGGCGGTCGCCAGGGTGTAGACGAAGTCGACCAGAGTCCAGGTCCGGCCGATCCATGTGCTCGGGCCCGGCGGCCAGGGGATCGCGGTGGCGATCGCCGACAGGATCGCGCACACGGCGAGCAGACGGCGGTCCCGGTAGCGCACGGCCAGGGTGAACAGGGCCGCGAGCGGGGCGACGAGGGTGTCCTGGATCAGGGTCGCGGGCAGGGTGAGCAGAAAGACGACCAGCGGAAAACGCCGGCGGAGGGCGAGGGCGGCGCAGGCGACGGCGGCGAGGGTCAGTCCGAACGGTGTGTCGTCCGAGAGGTTGAGCCCCGCGTCGAGCGCGGCGAGGGCGACCAGACCCAGGTCGACCACGGGCGCCGGTACGCGCTCCCAGAGCTGCTTCCTGCCGGGCCGGGCGGCCGTCCCGGCGGCTCCGGTGAGCCCGGTGACCCCGGTGGCCCCAGTGGTCCTGGCAACCCCGGCTGCCCCGGTGGCCCCAGTGGCCCCGGTCGTACCGGTCATCTCGATCACCGCCCTTCCCGGTCGGTGCCCAGCAGCCCGGCCCGCTGGGCGAGCAGGGCGGCCTGTACCCGGCCGGCCACGCGCAGCTTGGTGAGGATGGCGCTGACGTGGTCCTTGACCGTGCCGGTGCCCAGGTGCAGGCGGGCTCCGATCTCGGCGTTGGACAGGCCCTCCGCCAGCAGGACGAGCACGTTCCGCTCCCGGTCGGTCAGCAGCTCGACCCGGGCCGCCTCCTCGTCGACGGCGGAGGGCTCGGTGCCGGGGTGGGTGTGCAGCAGGGTCCGGGACGCCTGCGGGGACATCACCACGCCGCCGGCGGCCAGTGTGCGCACCAGCTGGGCCAGCTGGTCGGGCTCGGTGTCCTTGAGCAGGAAGCCGGCCGCGCCGGAGAGCAGGGCCGTCAGGACGTACTCGTCGGCGTCGAAGGTCGTGAGCATGGCCACGACAGGCGGTTCCGGCAGCGCGCGCAGCTCCCGCAGCACGGTGAGACCGTCCACGTCCGGCATCCGGATGTCGAGCAGGACGATGTCCGGCCGGTGCTCCCGGACCGCGTCCAGGGCGTCCGCCCCGGTCGCGGTCGCGACCACCTCGATGTCGTCCGCCGCGTTGAGGATGAGGCTGAAGCCGGACCGGACCAGTGCCTCGTCGTCCACCACCGCCACCCGGATCACGTGCGCTCCGCCCTCCGGTTCGTCGCCCCCCTCCAAGGATCCGCCTCCCCACCGCCCCAGGCATCCGTCTCCCGCCGACCGGAGCCGGCCGCCGCCCGCCATGAGGCCGCCCGCCCGGTCCAGCCGGTCGGGGGGCCGGTTGCCGCCGGTCGGCGGGGTTCGCGCGGACTTCTGCCGGGTACCCCACTGACCAGTACTTTTCCAGTCTGGATGCATGACATACGACGCAGTCCTCGTCGCGCCCCCGGCCCGAGTGCCCGAGAGCGCGACCGGAATACGGGAGAACGGAACACGGGAGAACGGGCGGCCCTCGACGGGCCGCCTGGTCGGCGTGGACCTGGCCCGCGGTCTGGCTGTCTTCGGCATGTTCGCGGCCCATGTCGGACCCGACCCGGGCAAGGGTGGTGTCACCGGCTTCCTGATGGAGCTGGCGCACGGCAGGTCCTCCGCCCTGTTCGCTCTCCTGGCCGGCTTCGCGGTCGTTCTCATCACCGGGCGCCGTACGCCGAAGACCGGGCAGGCCGGCCGGCAGGCCGTCGCCAAGGTGATCATCCGGGCGGTCATCCTGCTGGCCGTGGGCAGCGCCCTGACCATGTGGGGCACCCCGGTCGATGTGATCCTCGCCTTCTACGGGCTGTACTTCCTGCTGGTGCTGCCGCTGTACCGGCTCGGCGCGGGGCCGCTCGCGGCGCTGGCCGTCGGCACGGCGCTGGTGTTCCCGCAGCTGCTCTATGTGCTGTCGCCGCTGGCCGGCGGCGCGTCCACCGCGGCCGGCCGGCCCGACGGCCTGCTCTCCCTGCTGGTCACCGGCAGCTACCCGGCCCTGACCTGGCTCCCGTTCGTGCTGGCCGGCATGGCAGTCGCCCGCCTCGACCTGGCGTCGGCGGCCGTCCGTACGCGGATCGCCCTGACCGGCGTCGCTCTCGCGGTCGTCGGCTACGGAGGCTCGTGGCTGGCGCTGCACCTCGTCCCCGGTGCCCTCGACGCGATCGGGGCCTCCGGGGCGGGCGGGGCCGCGTCGTCGGCCTGGTGGTCCGACACCGCGGGCTACCCGACCGGCACGACTCCGGCCTGGCTGCTGGCCGCCTCTCCGCACAGCGAGACGACCCTGTCGATCCTCGCCAACACGGGTGTGGCGATCACCGTCCTGGCCCTCTGTCTCTCCGCCATGGACGTCTTCCCCCGGCTGCGCCGTCTGGCCCGTCCCGTCATCGCGGTCGGCACCATGTCGCTGACGGCGTACGTGTCCCACATCGTCGCCATCCGGGTCCTGGGCATCGACGAACTGCCGGGCCCGGCGCTGCACGTGCTGCTCGGCTTCATCGTGGCCGTCGCCGCCTTCGCCACCCTGTGGTCGCGCTCCTTCCAGCGCGGGCCTCTCGAATGGGTGATGGGCAAGGCGACCGGGATCGCCCGGCACATTCCCTGACGCCGGGCGGAGTGACCGTCCGGGTCACCCCGCGACCGTAAAGACACCGCCCGCAACCGCTCGGCACCCGGCATCACGCCGGGTGCCGAGCCGGTTCCGGGCTCCTTCCACACCCGGGTCCGTGCCGGGGCACGGGTCCATCCCGGGGCACGGGTGAGGGCCATGGACGGCGCCGCCAACCGGGCGGGCTTGCGGGCGGTCCGGCCCGGTCCCGGGACGAGGGCGCGATCGGTGCGCACACTGGTGCCCTCGTGACCAGGCGGGAGACACGGTGGACGACCTCGGCCTTCGCACAGCCCGGAAAGACGCCGGCACGGGCGCCCACAGCGCCGCGCCCCAGCCCGGAGTCATCGGCATCGCGCTGGCCGCCGTGCTGACGGCCGCACTCGCGCAGGGTTCCTGGCAGTGGTTCGCGACCTATCTCGGCGGGACGCTCCTCGCGTTGATCCTCTGCTTCTACCGCCTGCCGACGTGGGCACCCGGCCTGCGCTCCGCCTACGCCGTGAACCTGATGACCTACGCCGTCGTCGTCGGCCTGTGCGTCGCGATCACGCTGGCTCCGATGATGCAGCGCTGGTCATGGCTGTTCCCCATGCGGGGCACCCGCGCCCAGTGCCGTGAGCTGGGCCGGTACGAGCGCCTCCGCGTGGAGGCCGCGCTGGCGGACCTCACCGGACGCGACCCCGTGGCGCTGGCCCACGCACAGCAGCAACAGAGCCATACCGTCGTGGCCGACTGCCTGGCGTCCACCACGACCCTGTGGCTGCCGGTGTACGGGTTCGGGGCAGCCGTCCTGGTGGCTCTGGCCGCCTGGTCCCTCGGCCGGACCCGGGCCCGCGGAGGGGCGGGGCGTACGGAGATCGGGACGGCGGAGCGCTCGTAGGCCTCCTGTCGTGCCGGGCGAGTCCCGGCCCGTCGTCGATCCCCCTCCCGAGCGGACGGCGACAACCCCCGTCGGTGTCTCCCGCGAACCCTGCGCATCCTGCGGTCGCGGGGTCGGCCGGCGTCGGCGCGGTACCGGTCCGGCGCCCGTCCCTTGGGCCGGCCGAGGAACGGTGTTCATCGGATCGGGTGACTTGCTGCGGCGCCTTCCTCCCGTCCGTGTACGACCCGCATGAACTGGGCCGCGGACCACGACGAGGCCGCCTGTCCACCCCGCCTGTCATCCCTCTACGCGACCGGCCGCCCTCGCGCGCATGCAGGCGCCTGCCCGGCGCCAGGGACCGAAGGGACACCGGATGCGTCTACTGCCCGTTCTCGTACGGAGCACCCTCGCGTCGCTCCTGCTGCTGCTCGGCATCACCCCGGCCACGGCCCACGCAGTCGAGCCCCGTGTCGGACAGAGCGCCCGCTGCCCCATCCAGGAGCGGGACCGCGGGACGAACACCGCACCACCGCCGATCCAGCGGTACTACGACGACGACTGGCGGCTGGGACCGGCGCTGCTCCCCCGGTCGGGCCCGCTCGGCGCGATGCTGAAGGGGTATCACCGCACAGACAGCACCTCCTCCTACTGGTTCCTCGGGTGCTACTGGAACACGAATCCGCAGACGGGACTGTCCGGTTGGTGGTACCCGGACAACAACGGCTTCGTGCTGAAGAACGGCAAGCCGGTGGAACATCTGCTGAACCTCCGCCCGGGACAGCTGGTCGACCTGTTCGGCAGCGGCACCGGCCACTTCCTCGCGCCCGCGGGCACGCCGTACGCCAAGCGCGCGATCCCGCCGAGCAACCTCGACACCTACGACCCGAGCCACCCGTTCAGCTACCACCTCTACCGGGTCGTCCAGTCGTTCACCGTCCACGCCGGCCCGATCAGGCCCTGGTTCGGCCAGCCCGGACTGGGTCTGCAGTATGTGACGGACCTGTCGATCACGGACCTCCTCAACCAGACGAAGCTGCAAGAACTGCCCGTGACCTGACTTCACCCGGCCCTGGGTGGCCCTTGGACCGGCGCGGTCGGGGACCACCCGGGAGCCACGGGGTGAGACACACCGATGGACCGAACAGAACTCGTCGGCAGACTCCGCGAGGCGGGCGTTCCCGAGGCCTTGTACGAGATCACCGGCGTCCACGACGTCCCCGTCCAGCCGGATGCCTTCTACGTCCTGCGTCCCGAGGGCAACGGCTGGACCGTCGGCCTGCGCGAGCGTTCCCGGGACCGCGAGATACGGCACTTCGCCACCGAGGACGAGGCCTGCGCGTACCTCTACGACGCCCTCACCCGAGTGCCCCCGCCCGCTCCCGGGGTTGCGGAGCCCCTGGAGCAACTCCTCGCGGATCCCGAGGAGATCCAGCGCCAGGCGTGGGGGGACTTCGAGCGCGCGGCACGGCACGACCGCGCCCCCGCCCCTCCCGAGGAGGAGGGCGGGGGCGGAGACGGGAGCCAGGGCGAGAACCCCTGAGCGCCGGTACGGTCGGCCCGCCGGCCGGTCCGGGGCGTCACACCAGGGCGACGACCAGCAGGACGAACGCCGCGACGATGACCCCGACGCGGACAAAGTGGAACCGGTCCCAGCGGCCGAGCTGCTGCTTCCAGTCCGCCGGGGCGCTGTCCCGGGTCCACTGCGCGACGCGGGAGTTGATCGGGACCAGCAGGGCGATCGACATCAGGACGCTCAGCACGAGCAGGGCGGTGGCCGTGACGACGAGCCCCGACCCGGCGTCGCCCCAGCTCGCGACCGCCCGGACGGCACCGAGCACGACCGAGCCGATGTACCAGAACGGCATCACCCTGCCGAGGATGCGGGCCCCGTCGCTGCGGGCCGAGAGGCCGCCGTCGTTCGGCAGCCGGTCGAGGATCGGGTTGACGAACACCGCCACCGCGAACTCGACGCCCACCAGCAGGCCGACGATGACGACCGTGATGACGGCCAGTGCGTTCTGCATGTCCCCTCCCGAGACGCCCGGGCGCGTTCCTAGCGCCGCTAGCAAGTAATGCGATGCTAGACCGATCGACGCTCGGATGTCTAGCAGTGCTAGCAAAAGAGGTGCGGGAGACCGTCCTCACGCAAGCCACGAGCGCACGAGCGCCCGACTGATCAGCGCAGGGACTCCAGAACCGCGACCGCCCGCTCCAGATACTCCTCGAAGCGGGCCCGCTCTTCCGGCGTGAATTCGGCACTCAGCGAGCCCTCGACGAACAGCGCCGCCCTGTCGGCCTTCTTCACGATGGCGCGGCCCGCCCGGGTCACCCGGTTGACCACGACCTTCTGGTGCAGCTCCGAGGGTTCACGCACCACCAGGCCGGCCTTCTCCAGGTTGGTCAGCACCGTGGCCATCGTCTGCGGCGTGACCATGCACTCCCGGGCGAGCTGCGCCGCCGACATGCCGTCGGAGGCCGAAAGCAGCAACAGGACCGAGTACTGGGGCACCGTCAGGTCGAACTCCCGCAACACCTGCGTCTTGCGTGCGATGAGGGCCTGCTCCGCCCTCTTGATCGTGTGCCCGAGCCGGCCCGCGGCGACCGTCTCCGTCGTGTCCGCCATGCCAACAGTCTCGCATGTGACAGAGGACGAAGCAGTGGACGTGAGTCTGCCGTAACAGGATCCTGGCACAGGTTCGCCTTCTCCACACAGCAGACCTAGTTCATATGACAGAGTTCTGTCTCATGAAGGAACTGCCTCCTTCGGTGCCGGCAGAGGGGTCCCCCCCTCGACGAGAGAGGAATCCCATGACGAACACCCCCGAGAACCCCGAGACCCCCACGACCGCCGGGAGCCGTATGCGTACCGTCCGGTTCGAGTCCTTCGGCGGCCCGTCCGTCCTGACCGTCGCGGATGTCGCCGTGCCGGAGCCGGGGCCCGGGCAGATCACGGTCGACGTCGAGTACGCGGGCGTGAACTTCGCCGAAGTGATGTTCCGGCGGGGCCAGTTCCCGGTGGATCTGCCGCACTTCCCCGGTCTGGAGGCGGTCGGCACGGTACGCGCCGTCGGCGAGGGCGTCACCGGCGTCGAGGCCGGCGAGCGGGTAGCCGCCCTCGCCCTGGGCGGCGGCGGCAACGCCGAGGTCGTCGCGGTCGGCGCGGAGCACACGGTACGGCTGGACGGCGACCTCGCCGGGCTGGACGGCGCCTTGGCGGCGGGCGCCCTGTGCAACGTCACCACCGCGCTGGGCGTGCTCACCTCCGCCGGACATCTCGCGAAGGGCGAGACCGTGGTCGTCCTCGCCGCCGCGGGCGGGGTCGGCACGGCCGCCGCGCAGCTGGCCCGGTCACTGGGCGCACGCACGGTGATCGGTGTGACCAGCTCCCCGGCCAAGGCGGAGTACGCGCGCGGTTTCGGCTACGACAGCGTGGTGTCGTACGACGAGATCGGGCGGGAGGTGGCCGAACGCACCGGCGGAGCGGGCGCGGACCTGGTTCTGGACTCGGTCGGCGGCGCGTTCCGGTTGTCCGTGACCGGCCTGCTCGCCGCGTTCGGACGCCATGTCGTCTTCGGCAACGCGGCGGCCGAGGACGTCGCCTTCGAGGGCAACCACCCCTGGTACACCAACAGTTCGCTGGCGGGCTACAACCTCGGCGGCGTCGCGGGCCGCGCCCCGCAGCTGCTCCGCGCCCATCTGGAACAGGCCCTGACGGAGGTCGCGCGGGGCGCCGTCCGCGTGGAGGTGACGGTGCTGCCGCTGACGGACGTGGCGCGGGCGCACGAACTGCTGGAGACACGGGCGTCCACGGGCAAGTACGTCCTGGACGTCCGGGCCTGACCGAGAGCCGGGGCCGGAGGTGAGGCGTGGTGGTCAGCCGGCGCGGCGGTTGCGGGCGAGGAGGCCGAAGGTGGTGGCGGGGCCGAAGCGGTCCCCGAGCGACTGCAGCACTCCCGACTGCGTCGACCAGTAGCGTTGCAGCTCCACCTGGTGGAAGGCGGGTCGCAGCAGCCCCTGCAGCGCCACCTCGTCCACCCCCTGCCGTACGACGTGGTACTCCGCCATGTCGGCCTCGTTCGTCTCGTCGTAGTGACCGCGCAGTCGGCGCGCCTGGGTGGCCAGTCCGCGCCGCAGGTTCCCCTGGCCGAGCCGCCACAGCAGATACGCGCCCCGGTCCAGGCGCATCGAGACACCCGACCGGCGCGGGTACCACAAGGGATCCTGGATGCTGAAGAAGGCGCCGCCCGGGGCGATACGGCCGACGAGGTGTTCGACGGCACCCGGATAGTCGGGGATGTGGTGCAGCACGGAGATGCACACCACGGCGTCGAGCGGCTCCGCGCGCAGCAGCGCCTCTCCGTCCGGGTCGTGCGTGACGGTGACGCGCGGATTGTTGCGGAAGCGGTGACGGAGGACCGCCGCGCTGGGGGCGCTCATCTCCGTCACCTCGACCCTCGCCCCGGCCGCCACCAGATGGTCGGTGAAGGTCCCGTGCCCGGCACCGATCTCCAGGACCCGGCACTGGCCGTTGCGGTCGGTGACCTCGCCGACCAGGGCGTGCAGACCCGAGATCACCCGCTCACGGATGCGGTGATGCCGGATGTGCGGGGAGCCCTTGGCGTAGTCGTGCCCCTCGTCGTGGGCGCGCTCCTGAAGCTCCCCGATGGTGGGCCCGCTGAGGATTTCCGTCATGCGGGGACACTATTTCGGCGTCTGCCGTCACGGGCCGGCCCTCCCGCGGCCGGACCGCGCAATTCACGCGTCCGGCCGCAGGCCACCCGGCGGATGCGCTCAGCCCGTCCCGGTGAGCGTGATCGCGGCGGCCGGGCACATGCTCGCCGCCTCCCGTACGGCCGGGTGCCGCCCGGACGGGGGTTCCGCGTCGCGGAGCCGGACGATCCCGTCCTCCTCCCGCTGGTCGAACACGTCCGGCGCCAGCAGCACACTGACCGGCACCACAGCACTTCGCTTCGTCAACCGTGACCTTCATGTCCGCTTCACCACCGCACCGGAAGTTCCTGCAGCCTGCCGACGACCAGTCCCTCCACCCTGCGCAGTTCGCCGGGCTCGACCGCCAGCTCCAGGTCCGGCAGACGGCGCAGCAGCACATCGAGCACGGTCTGCAGTTCGGTGCGGGCCAGCGGCTGGCCCAGGCAGGAGTGCGCTCCGGCGCCGAACGCGATGTGCGGGTTGGGGCTGCGGCCCAGGTCCAGTTCGTCGGCGCCCTCGAAGGCGCTCTCGTCCCGGTTGGCCGCGGCCATGCTGCAGATCACGGTCGTACCGGAGGGCACCACATCACCCCCGACCACGGTGTCCTCGGAGAGATAGCGCGGCAGGCCGAAACCGCCGTTGGGGTCGAAGCGGAGCACCTCCTCCACGGCCGTACGCACCAGCGACCGGTCGGCGAGCAGCCGCTCCCAGTGGCGGCGGTCCGCCAGCAGCAGGGCCACCATCTTCGCGATCACCCCGGCCGTGGTCTCGTGCCCGGCGACCAGCAGCGCCTGGGCGGTCGCGACCAGCGCCGCACCGGACATCGGCCGCCCCTCGGCGTCGGTCGCGTCCATGAGCCGGCTCAGCAGATCGTCGCCGGGGTGTGCGCGCTTGCCCTCGACCAACTCGCTGAGGCAGGCGGTGAACTCGGCCTGAGCGGTGTCGATCTCGGCCTCGTCGAACCGGGTCAGGCTCAGGCTGACGTCGGACCAGTGCGCGAACGCCTCTCGGTCGCTCTCCGGGACGCCGAGCATGTCGCAGATCACCCACACCGGCAGCGGGAAGGCCACATGGGTGACGAGATCGGCCGGCCGACCGTGCTCCAGCATCTCGTCGACGAGCTCCTCCGTCCGGGCCTCGATCCCGGGCCGCAGCGCGGACATGCGCTTGGCCGTGAACCACTTGCCGACCATCCGGCGCCATCGCTCATGCCCCTCGGCGGCCAGCGTCCTGGACACCGGGCTGTTGAACAGTCCCCCCGACTCGGTGTCGGTGATCCGGGCCGCTCCGGGCGCGCTCAGCTCGCGGGTGAAGCGCGGGTCGGCGAGCACGCTGCGGACGTCCTCGTACCGGGTCAGCAGCGACGCCTCGTCGCCGCTGGGCAGCGTCACCCGCGCCACCGGACACGTCCGCCGCAACTCGGACCATTCGGGCGGCACCTGAAGGACCGTCGGGGCGGAGAAGGGATAGGGCAGCGGCTCGGTCCGCTCGGTGCGTCCGTCACTCATCATGACCTCCTGCTTCCGGGGGTGCGGTTCCTCCTGTCAGGCCATCCCTTCCCAGAAATCAAGTCAATCGACTGACTTACGACCTTGGCCGATGTCGACCCCGTCCTCCACCGGTCAGAGGCTCGGGAAGTCCGAGCCGAATGGCCCATTCCTGTCGGCTCCCTGCCTGCCGGGGGCCGTCGGCCCGTGTCCGGCGGAGCCGGGCCGCCGCGCCGGGAGTGTCGGACACGCGGGGATTGTGCGACAGGTTCGTCACCACTCGGTCATCACAGGGGGGAGACCGTGATCAAATCGGGGAGCGTGCCGTTAGGCTGTGATCCGCTCCGGCTCCCCACCATCACCCGTTCCGCGGAGTCATGGCCGACGGCGGCCGGGCGGTCTCACGGCATTCGTCTCACGGCATGAGGATGTAACAACAGGTGCTGATCGCGGGCCGGTACGAGCTGAACACCACCGTCGGACGTGGCGCGATGGGGGAGGTCTGGCGGGCGTACGACCAGATGCTCGGCCGGCCGGTCGCCGTCAAGGTCCTGCTGGCCCAGAACTCCGACCCCACCGCCGACTCCCGCTTCCGGCTGGAGGCCCAGACCGCGGGGCGGCTGCACCACCCCCATGTGGTCGGCGTCCTCGACTTCGGCGAGCACGACGGCCGGCTGTTCCTGGTCATGGAGTTCGTGGACGGCGACAGCCTCTCCCGGGTGCTCGCCGACGACGGTCCGCTGCCCGCCGAGCGCGTCGCCCGCATCGCCGCGCAGGCTGCGGCCGGGCTCGCCGTGGCGCACCAACAGGGCATCGTGCACCGGGACATCAAGCCCGGCAACCTGCTGCTCGACGCGGACGGCACGGTCAAGATCGGCGACTTCGGCATCGCCCGCTTCATGGACGACCCCTCGGCCGCGCTCACCGCGACCGGGCAGATCGTCGGCACCAGCCTGTACATCGCGCCGGAACGCGCACTCGGTAAGCCCGCGGGACCCCCCAGCGACGTCTACTCGCTGGGCTGTGTGCTCTATCAACTCCTCACCGGCAACCCGCCGTTCCGCGCCGATACCCCGATCGCGATCCTCCACCACCATCTCGACAGCGCCCCCGTGCCGCCCCGCGAGCTGGGTGTCTCGCTGCCGCCCGCCTTCGAGAACTATCTGCTGAGCCTTCTCGCCAAGCGGCCCGAGGACCGGCCGACCGCACAGCAGGCCGCCGACTGGTTCGGCACCGGCGCCTGGCAGGGCCGCCCCGAACCGCTCCCCGCCATCGCCCCGCAGCCGCGGCACACCCCGGTGCCCGCCATGGAACCGCCGGCGCTCCCCCGTACGGACTCGGGCCCGGCCACGACGTACAAACTCCCCTCCGCCGCCCCGGCCCCGGGCCACCGGACGGCCCATCGCCAGCGCCCGCAGCCGGGCAGCCACCGCGAACGCCCCGCCACCGCCCCTCACCGGGACCGCCCCGCCACGGGAGGCCACCGCGAGCGCCCGGCGATGTCGGGGCGCCGCGACCGGACGCCGGCCGGCGGACGGCGCGCACAGCCCTCGCTGCGTACGATCGTCATGCAGCGGCCGCGCGCCGTGGGCCTGATCGCCGCCGCGGCCCTGTTCCTGACGGCGATGTTCGTGAGCATGGCGGTGTTCTCACCGGACAGCAGCTCCGCGGAGACCCCGGAGCGGACGCGGTCGAGCCCGGCGTCGCCGACCCCCTGACCACGCCCCGTCAACCCAACCCCGTTACGTTTCAAGGGCGTTGTGTTGAAGGAACGTTGACCATCCGAAGAGAAACGGCGGCGAGCACGGACTGTAGGTTCACCCGCATGCCCCCACAGCCCCCACGCCTGCCCGTGCTCCCGTACCGCAAGCCCACCCGCGGCCGTGACTACTGGGTCCTCGACGACGTGCTGCCGAACGTGGACGAGGTACGGGCCCGGTGCCTCGCCAAGGACGAGAACGACTGGACCAAGGGGTATCCGTACACCCAGGAGAGCTGGCCGGGGCTGCGGACGATGCCCGGGCTGGAACCGGACGAACTCGCCCGCGTGGAACGGCTCGTGCGCAAGGAGACCGGCGCGCAGAAGCTGTGGCTGCAGACCGCGCCCGGCGGGGGCACCCTCAATCACAACTGCATCCAGGTCGTCGGCAAGGACGAGGGCGAGCCGCGTCCGCACACCGACTCACGGGCGCTGTGCCGCTATGCCGCGGTGCTCTATCTCAGCCCGGACATCCCCAAGGACTGCGGCACGAGCTTCTACCGCCAGAGCCTGCCCGGCGGCGTCCTCGGTGGCAACATGGTGCAGGCACCGCACACCAACCTGGTCGAGGCGCTGGGCACGCGCTATGTCTCACCGGACTCGTTCACCGAGGACGTACGTGTGCCGCAGCGCTACAACCGGCTGCTCCTGTACAAGGCCAACGTCATGCACAGCGCCACCGGTTACTGCGGCAGCGACCTGGAGGACAAGCGCATGACGGCCGTCTTCTTCTGGATGGCCTGAGCCGCCGGAGGATCCGGGTCGGCCGAGGGCTCGGGCGTCGGTCCGCCCTCCCGTACGGCTGGCTGTGCGCGAGGCGGGCGGTCAGCGCGAGGGGAGGAGCGGCAGATCGTCCGTGTACCCGTTCACCGGCCGGGCGATCCGCTCGACGGTACGGGCGTCGAGCGCGACGGGCGCCGAACGCGTGCCCAGGGTTCCGCCGGGGTGCCAGGTACCCGTGACGGCCACCCAGGTGTTGGCGGCCAGGGCCGGCTTCCCGTACATCCGCACCTTCACGGACTGGGCGTCCGCGGCACAGCAGGAGATGATGATCCGGGTCAGGTACCAGCTGCCGGTCCGCTTGTCGGGCGTGACGAAACCGGACATCTGGATGCTGCGCCCCTTGATGGCCAGCCCCCGGTCCTGCTGCACCCGGGTGGTGAAGTCCGTGAGGGTCATCGGGAGCGGCGAGGTCCGGGGCAGCGGATCGAAATGCTCCTGCTCCTGGACGGCCTTGGGCGCCTCTCGGGTCGCGGTGTACGCGCCGAGGGCGGGCGGCGCGAAGAAGAGCAGGCTCAGCGCGGGCAGGAACAGCAGCCAGGCGATCCGGGGGGTGCCGGAGTGGTCATGGCCGTGGCCGCCTCTGTGGCCGCGATCGTGGTCGTGGTCGCCGTCCTCGTGAGCGTCTTCCGGCCGCCCGGCGGGTTGGCCGTGGCCCGTCCGGTTCCGGCCCGCCGCGGCGTCCACCACACCCAGCACCAGCAGCAGCACGCCCGACGCGATCAGCAGCGGCCGCAGCCCCTCCTTCACATACCTGAGGCACAGGTCGGTGAAGAGCGAGGCGTGCAGCAGGCCGAGGCCGCTGAGGACCAGCAGGGTCACCTGGACGGGACGCTTCACAGCAGGGCCGCTCCGATCAACGAGCTGCACAGGATCGCGACCACGGTCGTCGCGGTGGAGAAACGGGCCGCGAAGGCCCGGCCGAACGTGCCCGCCTGAAGAGCGATCAGCTTGAGGTCGACCATCGGCCCGACCACCATGAACGTCAGCCGCGCGACCGGCGAGAACCCGCTCAGCGACGCCGCCACGAACGCGTCGGCCTCGGAGCACACCGCCAGGATGACCGCGAGCCCGGCCAGGAAGAGCACCGACAGCCAGGGCGAGCCGGAGAAGGTGTCGAGCACGGAGCGCGGGACGGCCACGTTGAAGGTGGCCGCCGCCATGGCGCCGACCACCAGGAACCCGCCCGCCTGGAGGAAGTCGTGCTGGAAGCCGAGCCGGAACTCCGTCCAACGGCTGTGCCCCGACCGGTGTCCGATGTGCCGCACGGCGGGCCGCAGCCACTCCTCACGGCCCAGCCAGAGCCAGAGCCAGCCCATCACGGCGGCGGTGGCGAGCGAGGCGAGCAACCGGGCCAGCACCATGGCGGGGTTGCCGGGAAAGGCGACCGCGGTCGCCGTCAGCACCACAGGGTTGATGGCGGGGGCCGAGAGCAGGAACGCGAAGGCGGCGGCCGGAGTCACCCCACGGCGGATCAGGCTGTTCGCGACGGGCACCGACGCACACTCACAGCCGGGCAGTACGACACCGGCCACCCCGGCGACCGGGACGGCGAGCACGGGCCGGCGGGGCAGCACCCTGCTGAACACCCGGGCCGGCACGAACGCGTTGATCGCGCCGGACAGGGCGGTACCGAGCAGCAGGAAGGGCAGTGCCTGGACGACGACGGCGAGACACACGGTCCGCCAGGCCTGCATGGCGGGCACGTTCAGCGAGCGGCTGAGCAGGAGCAGCACGGGGCCGGCGAGGACGGCCGGTCCGAACAGAAGCGGCCAGGGCAGCGGCCGTCGGCCGGACGCGGGCGCGTCGGCGGTCGCCACGGGGACCGCGCCGGCCGGCTCGGCCTCCGTCTGCGCCTGCGCGGGCAGGGCATCCGTCTTCTGCATGGCAACCCCGAATGTCCGATGTTCAGACTGAACATAGCGGGTGCCGGGCCAGGCACCCCGGCAGCGCCACGCATCCTCTTCCGGCACACGGAACCCAGGAGCACGGCCCATGACCACGGACTGCCGCGCGCACGGGTCCGGGCCGCGGCGGCGCGGGGCCCGACCGGGTGTGACGACCCCCACAGCATGGTCCGTGGATTTTGCCAGCGGAAAAGGTTCCGGGCCCCGCCGTACGCGTACTTCTGGGCGTCCGAACAACCAGGAGGTGCCATGCGCATTTCGCGGAACGCGGCCGGAACCCTTTTCGTGGGGGGCGCCCTGACACTCACACTCACGGCGCTCGTCTATCCCTCGATGCTGGGAGTGCAGACCGTGTCGAGCGCTCCGTCGCGTGTCATCGCCAACACCTCGTCGGGACCGCTGACCGAGGCGGACCGCGACTTCGTCGTCAAGGTGCGGGCCGCAGGTCTGTGGGAGTTCCCCTCGGGTGAACTGGCCCTGAAGAAGGGCACCACCCCGGCCGTGCGCACGGCCGGTGCACACCTGGTCAACGGGCACGTCAACCTCGACGAGACCGACCGGAAGGTCGCCGCGACACTGGGCATCACACTGCCCAACCAGCCGAGCCCGCAGCAGCAGGGGTTCGTGCAGACGCTGACGGCGGACCAGGGCAAGAAGTTCGACGAGGATCTCGCCAACATCCTGCGGGTGACGCACGGCCAGATCTTCCCCGTCATCGCCAACATCCGGGCCACCACGCAGAACACGCTGGTCCGCCAGCTGGCCGACCAGGCGAACGACACGGTCCTCGACCACATCACGGTGATGGAGCAGACGGGCCTGGTGAACTTCGACAACGTCCTGTTCCAGGAGACGACCCCGCCCAAGCTCCCGAAGAGCGACACCACCCCGCCGGCCCCCGCGCCCGGCGAGCCCACGGTGGTTCTCTCCCCGCCTCCGGGCTTCACGCCGCCGCCGTCGACCGCTCCGACCTCGGCGCCCACGACGGGCTGACCCTCCGGTTCCGCCCGGCCACGGCCGTCGGCGGGCGCGCCCCCAACAGCGCGCCCGCCGACGGCCGTTCACGTGTCGCGGCACGCGTGTCGCGGCACGCGTGTCGCGGCACGCGTGTCGCGGCATGGGTTTCCATGCCGCGGGCTTCGCGGGGCGAAAAGGCGGGCCCGGCGCTCCTCGGGGGATAGGAGCGCCGGGCCCTGGGGGGATGGTCACAAGGACGCCGGTGGCGTCATGCGCGGGTGCGCAAGGTGCGGCGCCGGGTGACGACCGCGATGGCCGCACCGGCCGCGACGAGGGCCGCGGCGCCCGCCGTGAGGGGGAGCGCGGTGCTGCCGCCGCCCGTCTCGGCGAGGCCGCCGGGCGGGGTGGACGAACCGCCGTTCGGCGTCGGCGCGGGCGGCGTGCTCGACTCCTGGGCGGGCGGGCTGGACGGCGAGGCCGGGGTCGCGGGCGTCGAGGCGGGCGGGGGCGTGGCCGGCACGGACGCGGGCGGGGTCGAGGCGGGCGGGGTCGACGCGGGCGGGCTGCTCGGCGGCTGGGCCGTGCAGTCCTTCGTACCGCCGTTCCAGGACGCGATCAGCTTGTCCTTGATGACCGGGCGGTCCGGGCCCTTGGGCAGGTCACCGTGCTCGAAGCCGTCGTTCGCCTTGAAGTCGCCGTCGAACTTCACCTTGCCCCGGTACAGGTCGATCTGCGCGAAGCAGCCGGCGTCCGGGACCGCGATGTCCAGCGTGTCGGTCTCGCCCGGCTTCACCGTCACGGAGTCGAAGTCGTGGAAGACCTGGAGGCCGGAGGTACCGAAGGCGGCGCCGTGCGCCCGGTAGGCGGCGAGCGAGGCGGTGCAGGTCGTGGCGTCGCCCGCGGCCCGTACCTTGATGTGGACCTTGCCGTCCTCCGTCGGCTTCAGGTTCTGGTCGTCGACCCGCACCGAGTCGGTGAAGGAGGTCCCGTCCAGCGAGAACTGGCACCGGTCGTTCTCGGTCACCGTGCCCGGGCCCTTGCCGGACGTGTACCCGTGGCCGGCCTTGTCCCAGCCGTCACCGCCGGGCGTGTCCGAGGCCCAGGCGGCACCGCCCGTGACGGCGGTGAGAGTGAGCGCCACAGCGCCCGTCCCGAGCAGGCGGCGTACGGCGACACGGCGCGCAACGGACATGCGTTCCCCCAACTTCGTGGGCTGTGCCCCGGACCAGGACAGCGGGCAGCACAAGACCGCCGGGACCGTGGCCGGGAAGAGTGGTCGAAGAGAAACACTGGGCTCACTGGTCACATGAACCACAGTTCGAGCACATAGTCGATCAGTACCGATCAACTGTCAACCTCGTTGAAACCAGCACGAGTTCGGGACCCCATCACGTTTCGGCCACATCAGGAATGAGATCTTCCGGTCGCCTGGCCAGAACAGGCCCAGTACCGTCAGCACCGGGCCCTCGACAGCCGGCTCGCCGGCATCGGGACGACCCCGGCGCAGTGGGAAGGATCGCCGACGCGGTCCTGGCCGAATGCTCCGCGCCGCTGTCCGAGGCCGAACGGACGACCCTGCCCGGCCTGCCCGGCCTGCCCGGCCTGCCCGGCCTGCCCGGCCTGCCCGGCCTGCCCGGCCTGCTGCACCGGCTCACGGAGGAAGGCGGGCGGACGGCTAACCGGCGCCGCCCGTGCCCGACTCGACCTGCGGGGACGGCATGACCGATGTGCCCGTCCCCTCGGACGCGCGGGTGGTCGGAACGGGCGTCCGGGTCGTGGCGGAGGTCCTCGTCGGCGCGGGCGCGCCCCGGCCCTCCGCCACGAGGACCACGTCCCCCACGCGCAACCGTGCGTACAGCCACTTCGCGTCCGAGAGTCCGAGGCCGATCCAGCCGCCCGTCGTGTCGTAGTTGCCGGGCGCCTTGATGTCGTAGGTCAGAGCGCCGATGAAGGTGCTCGTGCCGTCGTCCGCGCGCAGCTCGACCACCCAGGGGATCTTGACGCCGGCATCGCCGCCGGCAGCGCCCTTGATGCGAAGGGCCTCGGCGGGCAGCGTCGTGATGTCCCGCCGGGCGGTGACCGTCATCCGTCCCGTCGGCGTGCGCGTGTCGAACGCGCCCGCGGAGACGGGCAGCGCACGATCGCCGACGAGGAGCGTCCGCCGGGCCAGATACACCGTGGCGGAGGGCTCCGCACGGGTGCTCGGAGTGCTCGTCGGGGGCGCGGCCGGAGAAGGACGGTCCTGCCGGTCGGTGCCGGTGAGGCCGAACAGCAGCGCGACACCGAGAGCCGTCACGGCGGACGCACCCGCGGTCGCGGTGGCCGCACGGCGGCGGCGCCTTACCCCCGCCCGGCGGCGGACCTCGGCGCCGGAGACCCGGGGCGGAAGCTGCCCGGAGTCGGCCAGTTCACGCAGCCCGGTGGTGAGGTCATCGGACACGGTCGTCCTCCCTCTCCCCCTCGCCGGTGGCCAGTTCCCGCGCCAGCGCCGCCCGGCCCCGGGACAGCCGGGCCTTGACCGTCCCCACCGGAGCACCGGTTTCGGAGGCTACCTGCTCCACACTCAGGTCGCACAGATGGTGCAGAACCAGGGCCATCCGCTGCGCCTCGGGCAGTTTGCGCAGAGCCGCCACGAGCAGGGGCCGTTCGGGGTCGGGACCGGGCGTGTGCTCCGGGAACGGAGTGCGGCGCACCAGTTCCAGCCAGCGTCGCGCCCGCCGCCAGCGGCTGACCGCCAGCCGGGTCGCCACGGTCCGTATCCAGGCCTCGGGCGCGCCCTCGGCGAGAAACTCGCGCCGCCGGTCCCAGGCACGCACGAACGCCTCCTGCACGACGTCCTGCGCCTCGCCGTGGTCCCCGGTGAACGCGTAGAGCTGGCCGGTCAGCCGGGGAAAGGCGGCGGCGTAGAAAGCGTCGAACTCTTCTTCGGTCATGCCCCCGCCACGTCCTCGGTCATGCACCCGCCCCGTGCTCGTTCATGGCCCCGCCCCGTGCCCGCTCATGGCCTCCCCCCGCAAAGGCCCATGGCCCGTCACGGGGTCGCCGAATTCCCCGGATCCCCCGTGCAACCCGTCTGTCTCCCTCGTGCGTACAGGTCCCGTACGCCGCACATCGAAACACACCGCAGGGGGGAACAGGTGACCACCAGAGCCGGCAACCGGCGCCGTGCGTCCGCCCGGACGGCCGCGCTCGTATGCGCGCTGACGATGCTCGCGGCGCTCATGGGCTGCGCCCGGACGGCCGTACCCACCGTGGACGCCAAAGCCGCCCCGGCCGGGCGGCCGAGCGCGTCGGCGACGGCCCCCGCCCGGCCGGAGCCCGCACCCGGACAGTGCGGCCGGTTCGGCGATCGGTTCGGCGATCGGTTCGGCGATCGGTTCGGCGATCGGTTCGAGGAAGGTCGTCACGCCGGGCCACGGCTCCGGCACACGGAACGTCGCCCGGGCCGGGCGCACCGTCGCACGAGGAGTTCCGACGGGGTGTCATCCCCGGGAAGAGCGCCGGGAGTTTGCAGGGATGGAGAGGCGCTCTCCGACCGTATGCACCCATCCGGACCCCACAAGGTCCGTAGCAGGCAAGGAGTTTCCCGTTCATGACACGGATACCGAAGTATCTGGCCGTCGTGGCCGTCACCGCCGCCGTGGCGGGGACGCCCGCACTGTCGTACGCCGCCGCGCAGGGGACGGCGACGACGAGGAAAGCGGGGGCGCAGCAGACCGCGCCGACGCACCCGGACACCCGCCGGGTCATGCCGCCCTTCGCGGCCCGGGTGATGGACAAGTACGCGGCGGCGGTCCCCCCGGCGCCGGGCGTGACCGAGCCGGTGCCTGCCGGCTTCCCCGGCGGCTTCTCCGGCGGCGCGGGCACGGGCCCCGGCACCCGCACCCTGTGGACGACCCCCTCCACCCCCGCGCTGAGCACGACGGCGGCCCTGTTCGCCGAGCGGCCCGCCCGGGACGGTCACCCGGCGGCCCCGGCCCATCTGCCGTCGAGCGCGGGGGCCCTCGCGAACGCGCTGGCCGGACAGGCTCACACCGGGTCGGACAGATGACGCGCCCTCGCCCCGAACGGTCCCCCACGGCTGGCCTCCGGCACCCGGCGCGCCGAAGCTGGCCCCATGGACGCCGCGCCCCGTGACGGTCTGCCGCCCTTCGAGGACCGGACCGATTTCGAGAACGCCGACCGCGGCTTCGTCGCCGCCCTGGTGCCCGGGGTGGTCACGGACGGGGACGGGCGGGTGGTGTGGGACGGGGACGCGTACGGGTTTCTCGACGGCGACTGCCCCGACACCGCCCATCCCGGTCTGTGGCGGCAGTCGCAGCTGTGCGCGCGTCAGGGGCTGTACGAGGTCACCGAGGGCGTGTACCAGGTGCGCGGGCTCGACCTGGCCAACATGACCCTGGTCGAGGGCCGGGACGGTGTGATCGTCGTCGATCCGCTGATCTCCGCCGAATGCGCGGCGGCCGCCCTCGCCCTGTACCGGCGCCACCGCGGACAGCGGCCCGTCACCGGGCTGGTCCACACCCACTGCCATGTCGACCACTTCGGGGGCGCCCGGGGGGTGCTGCCGCGCGAGGAGGAGACGGGGGTGCCGGTGCTCGCGCCCGTCGGGTTCCTGGAACACGCGGTCATCGAGAACGTGTTCGCGGGGCCCGCGGTGGCCCGCCGCGCCGCCTTCATGCACGGCACCCGGCTGCCGAAGGCGCCCGACGGGCACATCGGCACCGGACTTGGCATCGCGCTGTCCACCGGCACGGTCACCCTGATCCCGCCGACCCTCGACATCACGCACACCGGACAGCGCGAGACCGTCGACGGGGTGCCGATCGTGTTCCAGCTGACCCCGGACACCGAGGCGCCGGCCGAGATGAACTTCCTCTTCCCCGAGCGGCGCGCGCTGTGCCTGGCCGAGAACGTCACGCACACCCTGCACAACATCCTGACCCCGCGCGGCGCGCCCGTGCGCGACGCCCGCGCGTGGTCCCGCCACCTCGACGAGGCCATCGACCTCTTCGGCGACGCCTACGACGTGGCCTTCGCCTCGCACCACTGGCCGACCTGGGGGCACGAGAACGTGGTCCGGCTGCTGGCCGAGCAGCGGGACCTGTACGCGTATCTGCACGACCAGACGCTGCGGCTGCTGAACAGCGGTCTGACGGCCGCGGAGATCGCGGAGGAGCTACGGCTGCCGCCCGCGCTGGAAGGCGCCTGGCACGCGCGCGGCTACTACGGATCCCTGAATCACAACGTCAAGGCCGTCAGCCAGCGCTATCTGGGCTGGTACGACGGCAACCCCGCGCATCTGTGGGAGCACCCACCGGCCGACCTCGCCCGACGGTACGTGGAGGTCGCGGGCGGCCCGGAGGCGATGCGCGCGGCGGCCCGCCGCTACGCCGACTCCGGCGATCTGCGCTTCGCCGCGACCCTGCTCAACCACCTCGTCTTCGCCGACCCGGACGACGAGGAGGCGAAGGAACTGCTGGCGGGCGTGTACGAGCGGCTCGGGCACGGGGCCGAGAACGGGCCCTGGCGCAACATGTATCTGACCGGCGCGCTGGAGCTGCGCGAGGGAGCGGGCAGCGCACGCATCGTCGGCGACACGGCCGGGCTGGCGTCGGCGCTCACGGTGAGCATGCTGCTCGACGCCATCGCGGTCCGCATCGACGGGCCGCGTGCGGCGAAGGAGCCACGGCTGGTCATCGACCTGATCGTGATCGACGAGCAGCGCCGGCACCGCCTCAATCTGGAGCACGGCGCCCTCACCCACCGAAGCCTGCCGCTGCATCGCACACCGAAGCCGCACGCGGGCCTGACCCTCACCCTGACCCGCCCCGAACTGCTGGGCCTGCTCACGGGCACCGGCCTCGCGGGCATCGAGACACAGGGCGACCGGGGACTGCTGAAGCGGCTGTTCTCGTATGTGACGCGCCCGGACCAGGAGTTCGCGATCGTGACGCCGTGAGGCGTCACGCGGCGCGGGCGATCAGAGCAGGTCGCGCGTCACGCGGCGCGGGCCATCAGAGCCGGCCTGGCGCCACGCGGCGCGATCAGAGCGGCGGCTGTGCCGGGGCCGGGCCCAGGGTCGTGGTGCCCGGGGCCGTGCGGTGGCCGAGGCCCGTACGGTAGGCGTCCAGGGCTGCTTCCACCCGGCCGGTGCGCCGCAGCAGATCGCCCAGCAGCCGGCACAGGTCCGCCAGGTCGCCCGCCGCGCCCGCCCGCTCCAGCAGGCTGAGCGCCCGTACGTAGTGCTCCTCCGCGGTCTCCGTGTCGCGGGCGTCCTCCGCGATGATGCCGAGCAGGCGGTGCGCGGCGGCCGAGTGCACGGCACCCCGCTCGGGCCCGATGTCGCCGAGAACGCCGTGCAGCAGCTCCGCGGCCTCCTCGGACCTCCCGCGCCGGTGCAGCACATCCGCCAGCTCCACCGCGACCTGGCTGCCGTAGAGGGCGGCCCGCTGCTCGGCGAGCATGGCCAGCGCCTCGCGCAACTCTTCCTCCGCGCGCCTCAGTTCGCCGTTCTGGGCGTAGAGATAGCCGCGCATCCAGTGGCAGTTGGCCAGTTCGGTGCGGATCTGCAGCTGCCGGTACAGCTCGGCCGCCTTGGCCAGGCTGGCGTCCGCCTCGGCGACGCGCCCCTCCGCGAGGAGCGTACGGGCCACCGACCGGTGCATCCGGGCCACCAGCGCGGGGTCCTGCACCTGTGGCGCGAGCGCCAGCGCGAACTCGGCGGCCTGGGCCGCCCGCGCCTGCGCGCCCATGTCCATGTAGGGGCCGATGGCGCTCGCGTAGAGCAGCAGCAGGGCATCCGGGTCGTGCAGTCCGGAGCGGTTCAGCTCGTCGAGGGTGGACTCCAGCAGATAGCACGCGTACCGGAGTTCACCGGCGAGGTAGTGGGAGACGGCCCGTCCGCGCAGTGCCGGGACCCGGTTCGGCAGCGGTGTGCCGGCGAGCGCTGTCTCGGCCCGCTCGAAGTGCCGCCGGCCCCTCTCCAGATCGCCCAGTTCCAGCGCGCACTCCCCGAGACCGAGCAGCGCGGCGGCCTGTTCGGTGTCCAGTCCGTGCGCCTCGGCCTCGGCCAGCAGCGCGCCGTACTGCTCGGCGGCGGCCTCGGCCTCCCCGGTGGCCAGGGTGCGCTGGGCGTCGGTCAGCCGGAGCCGCAGCGCGGTGGCGAGATGGGCCGGGCGTCCGGTCACCAGCTCCTCGTACGCCACGCCGAGCCGCTCGGCGATGTGCCGCAGCGCCTCGTCGGAGGGGCGGACCCGGCCGGCCTCCAGGGTGGAGATGTAGGCGGGCGTGTAAGCGGGTTCGGCCAACTGTCGCTGGGTCATGCCCTGTTCGCGCCGGAGCTGCTGCACCCTGCGACCGATGGTCTCCGGGTCGTCCCGCTTCACCATGCGATCAATCATGCCAGTAAGCCCAGTTGAGGCGGCCCTTCTTCTGACTTTTCGTCAACAGACGGGCACTTCCGTCGGCCCGTCCGACCCCCTAGGTTGGGATGCACGTTAAACGTGCTTAATCCGCCGCTGTCATTGCGAGGTCGGTTGCCGTGCCCGGACACCCTTCCGTGCTCCACGGACACCCTTCCGTGCTCCACGGACGCCCTTCCGTATTCCGCGGACGCATACGCGCGCGTCACGTCAGGGGATTCGGCGCGGCCGTCGTCGCCGTGGCCGCCCTGGTCACCGCGGCCAACGCGGGCCCGGCACGGGCAGCCCAGCCGGAACCTGCCCAGCACGTCAGGCACATCGCCCCGCAGCAGCACGGCCCCGTCCACCAGGCCCTGTCCGGACCGACCGACGACGCCTGGCTTGCCCGCCGCATACCCTGAGCCCCGTGACTACTCCCGCCGCACGCACCGCGCTGGACCTCACCGCCGACCTCCCCGTGCCCGAACTGGAGGACTACTACCGGGATCTGCACCGCCATCCCGAACTGTCCCTGCACGAGCACCGGACCGCGGGACTGCTCGCGGAACGGCTGCGCACGGCCGGGTACGAGACCACCGAGGGCGTCGGCGGCACCGGCGTCGTCGGGGTGCTGCGCAACGGCGACGGGCCCACCGTCCTGCTGCGTGCCGACATGGACGCGCTGCCGGTCGCCGAGGAGACGGGCCTGCCCTACGCCTCCGAGGCCCCGGGCGTGATGCACGCCTGCGGGCACGATCTGCATGTCACCTGGCTGACCGGCGCGGCCGGGGCGCTGGCCGCCGGGCGCGACGCGTGGTCGGGCACGCTGCTGGTGGTGGGCCAGCCCGCCGAGGAGACCGGCCAGGGCGCGCGGGCGATGCTCGCCGACGGGCTCTACGAGCGCTTCCCGCGCCCCGACGTGCTGCTCGCCCAGCATGCGGCCCCGGGCCCGGCCGGGTTGTACGCGCACCGCCCGGGTCTGATCCTGTCCGCCTCCACGGACGTGGACATCGTCGTGCACGGCCGGGGCGGCCACGGCTCCCGCCCGGAGTCGACCGTGGACCCCGTGGTGACGGCCGCCTATCTCGTCACCCGGCTGCAGACCGTCGTCAGCCGGGAGATCGCGGCACGCGACTCCGCAGTGCTGACGGTGGGCCGCATCGAGGCGGGCACCCTGCACAACATCATTCCGTCCGAGGCGCGCATCGCCCTGAACCTGCGCACCCAGTCGGCCGAGGTGCGTGACCGCATGGTCGCCGCGGTCCGGCGCATCGCGGCGGGCGAGTGCCTGGCCGCGGGCTGCTCGCGCGAGCCCGAGGTGACCGTCGGCTCCGACTTCCCCGTCACGGTCAACGACGCCGCCACCGACGGCCCGGTGGCCGCCGTGCACGGGGAGGTGTTCGGCGCGGCCACGGTCTTCGACCCGGGCCCGGCGATGGGCAGCGAGGACTTCCCGCGCCTGGCGGTGGACGGGATCCCGTACGCGTACTGGTTCGTGACGAGCACCCCGGCGGACGTCTGGGAGGCGGCACCGGGCGAGGACCTCATGGAGAAGTTCGCGGCGGTCCCGAGCAATCACAGCCCCCGCTTCGCACCCGACCTGTCCACCGTCGTCCCTGGCGTCCGCACGCTGGTGTCGGGGGCCCTGGCGCATCTGCCGGTCGCCTGACCCGGCCGAGCTGACGGGCGGCGGGGGCGTGTCCCGTCCTCGTCACGGCTGGGTCTGCAGCCCGGCCCCCAGCCGGCGAAGGCGCCTGTGGACATGGTCCAGTGCGCCTTCGCGGCGTCCCGGGACCCGTGTGCGCAACTCGGCGAGGACCGGGCCTAGTTCGCGGGCCCGGGCCGGGTCACGCAGCCGGCCCCACTGATGGTGGGCGCGGTCGACCGCCGCCTCCACCGCGGGGTCCTCGGGCGGCTGACCGGCCGCGAGGCGGGCGGCGGCGACCGCGAGCCAGGTCTCACAACTGCGGCCGGGGTCGCCCGCGAGCATCGCGAGGTCGGCGCGGACCTCCATCCAGTGCAGCACCTCCTCGGAGCCGGCCCCGTGCTCCCGCAGCGCGGTCTGCTCCCACCGCGCGGCGAGCGCCTCCGCCTCCGCGTGCCTGCCGTCCTGCACCGCGGCCGCGAGCGCGGTGTGGGGGTCCGGGTCCAGGTCCGGCGGGACGGGGACCGGGAGCGACGGGACGGCGGCGTCAGGCGCACCGGTGCCGCCGGCCTGCGGGGGGACGGTGGCCTGAGGCGCGCCGGCGGTCGGAGGCGGGGCGACGACCTGGAGCCGTACGGCCGGCGGGGAGGTCCGGGGGGCGGGCGGTCGCCCGGCGCTGCGGGGGGCGTCGGCGGGCGGTCCGGGGGGCGGGGTCTGGCGGGGGGTCACGGACTGCACGGGGGGCGCGGACCCCGCGGCGGACGGGGGCTGCTCGGGGCGCTCGGGGTGAGCCGACTGCACGGCAAACAGGGGCTGCTCGGGGTGCGCGGAGGGGACCGAGGTCCCGGTGGGCGCCGGATGTTCGGGGTGCGCGGAGGGCCCGGGGTGCCCGGGGTGCGGGGCGTACCCCGCGGGCGGGGTGTGCCACGGGCCGTACGGGGCCGGGGAGTTCACGACCGGGCCCAAAACGATGTCCCGTTCCGTGCCCGCCGCTGCGCCCGTCTCGGCGAGCGACCGGGTGAGGGCCTCGTGGTGCAGCGTCCCCGGGTCCGGACGGTGGCCGCTGCGCAGGATCGTCGCCACGGCCTTCATGTACGCCGGCGCGGCCAGCGCACGGCGCGGGGGCGGCGGGGCGACCCGGCCGTAGAGAAGTACGGACCGGCCGCAGTCCAGGGGCCGGGTGCGCAGATACCGCCAGGTCTCCGCGTCGGCGTGCAGATCCGTGAACACCGTCGTCCCCCCGGGCGGCCGCAGCCGCAGTTCCTCGCGGAACCAGTGCCAGGGGAAGGCCGTGTAGCGCACGGTCGACGGGGTGGTCCGGGCCAGCGCCAGATGGGGCAGGTGCTCGCGGCGGTCGAGCTGGAGCTGGCCGACGAGGAACACCGTCAGCGGGCCGGGCACGGCCGCCGCGGCCCGCAGCCGGGTGAGGACCGCCTGCGGCTCCAGCGGATCGGCGAGTTCGACCACGTTCGCCGTGTCCGTGCCGGACAGCACGGCCGGGGCGACGGCCGCGAGCACCGGGAGCACGGAGGCCGCGTCCACCAGGCACCCCTTGCCCGCGGGTGAGGCCGCCAGCAGCAGCACGGTTCCGGGCATCGTTCCCTCCCCGATCGATCACGTACCGCAGCACGGTAACGGCTGCGCCTGCAAAGCTGCGACGGAGGAACGACAATCGCCCGTCTATGGCCCGGGTTGTACGGCAGGGGGATGAGCGGAGACTCACATACCGCCGGGCGTGCGCGGCCGTCGTAGCGCGAAGATCGTCGTGTCGTCGTCGAGGCGTCCCCCGCAGTGCCGCAGCGTGCCGTCGCGGACCAGCCGCACCAGACGGCCGGGCTCGGCGGCGCGCGGGTCCTCGGCCACCGCGCGGGCCACCCGGTCGCGCAGCGGGAAGAAGCATCCGGTGGTGTCACGGGCCTCGGACACCCCGTCCGTGACCAGCAGCAGCGTCTCGCCGGGGGCCAAGGGGACGCGCAGCGCGCAGGGCGGCCGGCCGTCCAGGTCGCCGAAGCCCAGCGGCAGCCGCCCGCCGGACGGCAGGGACCGTATCCCGCCGGGCGTGACCACCAGCGCCGGCTCGTGCCCGAAGTTGATGAACTCGACCTGCGCGGGGTCGTCCGGGGGGAAGCCGAAGAGCACCGCGGTCGCGAAGCGGTCGTCCTCGTCCCGGCCGATGGCCGCGCCGTAGCGGATGTGCCGCTGCATCCGGGTCTCCAGCCGGTCGGCGACCGTGCCGAGCAGCGGCTCGTGGTAGGCCGCCTCGCGGAAGGTGCCGAGCAGTGCCGCAGCGGCCGCGACCGCGCCGAGGCCCTTGCCCTGGACGTCACCGAGCAGGACGCGGGTGCCCCGGGGGCCGGGCTGGATGTCGTAGAAGTCGCCGCCGACGCGGGCGAGGCTGTCGGCGGCGAGGTAGACCGCCGCGTGGTCCAGGCCGCCCCAGCCGGCCGGCAGCGGACGCAGCACCGCGCGCCGGGTGGTCTCCACGATGTCCTGCATGTGCAGCATGCGCCGCTCGGCGCGCAGCCGCACCGCGCAGGCCAGCACGGCCATCAGCCCGCCGAGGACGACGAGGATGAAGTCGGGCAGTCCGGTGCGGAACTGGTGCGGCCAGGCACGGTCCTCCAGCTCGTAGGTGACGAGGGCGAGGACCGCGGCGGCGATCGTGCCCCGCAGCCCGCAGATCGCAGCCGCGATGCCGGGCACCAGCACGACCCAGGAGATGGTCCGGAAGCTGCCGGAGGTGAGCCAGTCGAGCGCGGCGATGGCGACGAGCAGGACCAGCGGCGGTATCCAGGTGACACTGCGCCCGCGCACGCGCAGCAGCTGCGACGGACCGCGCGCCGGGGCGTCGGCCCCCGAGGGCCGGGGACGTCGCGCACGGAGGAATCCGGCCGGGCCGACGGGGGCGGCGGCCTCCGGGGCGGACCCGGGGGGAAGCGAGCCGTCGGGATGTCCCCGAGGGGGCGGCGTACCGTCGTGGAGTGGTCGCCTGGGGGGCACGGGCACCGCCCTTCCGCCCGGTCAGTACGCGACCGAGATGCGGGCACACGGGTGCGCGCCCTGCTCCAGTTCGTCGACGAACGCGATCGCGTAGTCCTCGGCGCTGATCCGGCTCACGCCGTGCTCGTCGGTGAGCAGCTGGTCGCCGTCCACCCGGAAGCGGCCCGTACGCTCTCCGGGCGCGATCTCGGCGGCGGGCGAGACATACGTCCAGTCCAAGTCGTCGAGGGTGCGGAAGTACTCCAGGGCCGCGCGGTGGGCCAGCGCCTCGGGCCGGACCGCCTCGGGGAAGTCGGGCTGGTCGCAGAGTTCCTCGCCGGGGGCCACCTCCAGGCTGCCCGCGCCGCCGACCACGACCAACCGCCGCACCCCGGCCTCGCGCAGGCCCTGCACCAGCGCGCGGTTCACCGCGAGGAACGGTTCCATGGGGTCCGAACCGTCCCGCGGCGGTGCGCAGGCGCTGCCCACCGCGTCCGCCGCGCCCACCAGAAACGTCACCTTCGCCGGCTCCGAGGCGTCCGCCGCCGCGGCGGTCACACCCGGCACGGGCGACCGGCCGGAGCGGCTCACGGCCATGACCCGGTGCCCGCGCTGCGCCGCCTCCGCGGCGATCCGGCGGCCCACCATGCCCGTGGCGCCGAACAGCACGATCCTCATGAGCCCCAGCGAAACACGGCCCGGGGGCCCGCGCATCCCGACTTGCCCGGCGCGCGGGCGAGGTGTGCCCTGGAGTACGGGGGCGAGGGGACACGAGGAGACGCCTGGAGGAAGGAGTGCTCCCATGACTCACGCGACACCCGCGTCCGGGGCCTCGCGCACACCTGTCACCGCACCCCGCGGGCCGGTCACGCGGTATCGCCCGCCGGACATTTTCGACCACCGCGTCCACCTGACGGGACGGCTGGCGGTGCCCGTCGTCCTCGGGCTCCTCTACGGCTACTGGGCCGCCGCCAACCGCCGTGCCGCCGGTCCCATCACCGGCTGGAACATCCTGTTCGGCTTCGTGTGCGCGATCGTGTTCGCGGCGCTGTGCACGGGGCTGTTCATGATGGCGTCCCGGCTGCGGCGCGAACTGCACGCGGTGCTGTGGGCGGCGTTCGCCGGCATCGCGTTCGGTTTCCTGTACAGCCAGACCGGCCAGAGCGTGCTGCTTGCGACAGGCCTCTCGCTCGCCGTCGCCGTGGCCTTCTTCGCGTTCAACTTCTACCGCTACTACACGCACGAGGACGCGACCGGCCACAGAGTCGCCTGACGACCACGGCTGCGATTGCCGCCCGGTGAGCCGGGGGCCGACCGGCCTCCGGCTCACCGGTTCCCGGCCGCCCGCGTACGGTCGCCGCTCCATCAGGCGCACGAGACCCCGGTGTGTGGTGGCCCCGCCGGGCGCCGGGGCCTCATGCGTCTCCCTCACTCACCCGTCACCCGGGGCGAGATCCGCTTCCGGGCGCCGGTCGAGGAGTCCTGCGAAAGGAGAGGACACGGCGGGCCGACGCACAGGCTTCTCCCCGGCCGGTTGCCGTCCGTTCCTCTCCCCACCCACCAGATAACACCCGTTCGGCCGAACCCTCCACCGGAGAGCGCACGGACCGGGCAGGGCACCACCGTCCGCACCGCGGTCCGCCAGTCGCCCATCGGATTGTCATATCCACCCATTTGCAGGCATATCGCTCGCAGGGTGCGCGCAGGCGCGGTTCGCTGGTGAGGTGTCTCGACGTGTCCGGAGCCCTCTCTCCGCCGTGCTGGTCAGCCTCGCGTGCCTGCTCGTGCCGCTCGGCGTCCTCGCCATGTGGGCGAAGTACGGCGTCGAGGACAGTGCCCGCTACGCCGCCACCACCGCTCCGCTCGCCTCCGACGCCGAGGTGCAGGACGCCATCGCCAGCGCCGTCACCGACGGCATCATGCGCGAGGTGCACGTCGGCGCGCCCCTCCAGGGGTCCGTGCACGCCTTCGTCCATGACGCGGTCCGCTCGTTCACCGGCACCGAGGCCTTCCGCTCCGCCTGGGACACCGCGAACCTGAGCGCCCATGATGCCGTGATGCGCGCCCTGCGCGAGGACGACGACCACCCCGTCACCCTCGACCTGGCCCCCGCCACCGAGCGGATGAAACGGCAACTCGTCGACGAGCACGTCCCGTTCGCGGGCCGCATCCCGGTCTCCCACACGGAGATCATCCTGCTGCAGTCGCAGGACCTGACGACGTTCCGGAAGGGGTTCCACGTGCTCGAAGTCGCCGGTTTCTGGCTTCCCGTCGCCTCGGCCTGCTTCGCCCTGTCCGGCATCCTCGTCTCCGTCTCGCGCCGCCGGGCCGTGCTCGCGACCGGGCTCGGCACGGCCCTCGGCGCCGCGCTGCTCGCCGTGGCGATCGCGGTGGGCCGCCGGATGACGCTGGCGGACCTTCCGCCGGGCGTCTCGCACCCGGCGGCCGGTGCGGTCTACGACGCGCTCACCGAGACGCTCCGGCTGGTCTCCTGGGTGCTGATGGGCGTCGGTCTCGCGGTCGCCCTGGGCGCGTGGCTCACGGGCCTGTACGTGCGACGTCGGCGAGCGTCCGCAGGGCCCGCGCCAGTTCCGGCCGAGGAGCCGACGCAAGTGAGAGCCTGACGCAGTCCGCCGCGACGTCCTGCGCCCCGCGCCCGGCCGCCGCGAAGGCGGGCCCCGGCGTCACCGCGATGCCGCGCTCGGCCGCGGCCGCCGCGAACCCCTCCGCACGCCAGGGCCGGGGCAGCCGCCACCACACGAAGTACGCCCGCGGGTCGGCCCGTACGGCGAAACCGTCGAGATGCTCGGCGACCAGCCGCTGCCGCGCCGCCGCGTCCGCCCGTTTGGCCTCCACCAGCCGCGCCACGACGCCGTCCTCGATCCACCTCACCGCGGCCTCCAACGCGAACCGCCCCGCCGTCCAGCCGCCCGACCGCAGCGCTCCGGCCGTCCTCTCGCCGCGCCCCTCGGGCACCACGAGGAACCCGACGGTGAGCCCGGGCGCGACCCGCAGGGACAGTCCGTCGACGACATAGGTGCGTTCCGGCGCGTACGCGGCGAGCGGTGCGCCGACCTCCGCCCCGCACAGGAACGACCAGACGCGGTCCTCGACGACAGGCAGCCGTAACGCGCGTGCTGCGGCGGCCAGTTGGCGTCGGCGCTCCTGCCCCGAGGTCACCGACGTCGGATGGTGCAGCGTCGGCTGCACATAGAGCGCGGACAGGGGAGTGGCGCGGTGCGCGGCGGCCAGGGCGTCCGGGCGCAGTCCCTGCTCGTCCGTGGCGAGCGGGACCAGGACGATACCGAGACGCGCCGCGACCTCCTTGACCAGCGGATACGTCAACCACTCCACCCCGATCCGGCTCCCGGGGCGCACCAGGGCGGCGAGGGTGCCCGCGAGGGCCTGCCGGGCGCTGCCCGCGAACAGCACCCGGTCCGGGGCGGGGTGCCAGTCGGCGGTGGCGAGGAGTCCCGCGGCGGCCTCCCGGGCGACGGGCGTACCCTCGGGAGGCGCCGTGCGGGTCGCCTCCGCGAGGATGTCGGGCCGCAGCAGCGGTGCGATCCCGGCCGCGAGCAGCTCCGACTGGCCCGGCACGGCGGGATGGTCGAGTTCCAGGTCGACGGATGCCCGGGGCGCCGCTCCGGCGGGCGCGCGGTCCGAGGGCGCCGGCGAGGCCCGTACGAAAGTGCCCCGCCCGACCTCGCCCACCACGAGGCCCCGCCGCACGAGTTCGCCGTACACCCGCCCCGCGGTGGACGCCGCGATACCGCGTCGGCGCGCGAACTGCCGCTGCGGCGGAAGCCGTTGGCCAGGCTTCAGCCGCCCCGCGCTGATGTCCGCGGCTATCCGGTCGGCGATGCTCCGGTAGTCCCCCACCATCCCTCCAAGGATTGCACCCTGCGTAACGATCTTATTGCGCCGGGGAGTTGACGGCCCGGGGATTAATGATCAAGCCAATGACCGGCTTCCCCGCCCACGACGGCCGAGGCGCCGGAGCCGCCGCCCGCCCCCGGACCACGGCCTTCTCCCGGCGTACGACACGGACCCCGCGAGGTGTCCACGAGGTCCCACGAGGTTCCCGCGGATTCGCCGGGTTCCCCGTACCCGCCGGGTCATCGCCCCGGATCGCGCGGCCACCCGTTCGGCCTACATCACCCTGCGCTCCACCGCCGCACGGGTGAACCTGCGGGTGAAGGTCCCGAGGTCCCTAGGAGGCGGCCCCCATGGTCCAGCACACCGCACGCACCCCCACCCCGCACGCGAAGCACACGGCCCTGGCCACCGGCGGCATGGCGTTCGCCGGTGTCCTGATGATGGTCAGCGGCATCATCGGCATGCTGAACGGCGTCGCGGGCATCGCCACGAACGACGTCTACGCCCGCGTCGGCAACTATGTGTACGGGTTCAGCCTCACCACCTGGGGCTGGATCCACGTGGTCATAGGCGCCCTCATCGCGATCACGGGCTGGGGCGTGCTCCAGGGCCGGGACTGGGCGCGCGCGATCGGCGTGGGCCTGGCGGCCCTGTACATGGTCGAGTACTTCATGTTCCTGCCGTACGCCCCGGTCTGGTCGGTCATCGCCATCGCCATCGGAGCCTTCGTGATCTGGTCCCTGGTCACGGCGGGCCGCGCGGAACAGCCGCCGCAGTCCCCCGGGGGCACCCACGGCACCCTGTGACGGCCGCGCGAACACCCCTTCCCCCAGAACTCCCTCTATGAGAGAGCCCCCCGGCTGAGGGAGGATTCGGGCATCCAGCCCATCGAGGGGAAGGCAGCCGGCCCATGGACACTGCGACCCTGGAGCCGACCGGCCCGGCCCCCGCCCGGCCGCGGTCCCGGAGGCGGACCGCGGCCGCCTGGTGCACCGGAGCGCTGCTCGCCGGGGTCGGTGTCGTCATCGGCTGCCGCGCCGCCGGCACCGACGCCGTCACCCCGGTGCCCCAACTGCTCGCCTTCCTGCCCTGGCTGTCCGTCCCCGCCGCACTCGCCCTCCTGCTCGCCCTGCTCGCCCGCCTGCGCACCGGCCTGGTCGGCGCGGTCCTCGTGCTCGCCGCCCTCGCCTGGTTCACCGAACCGTACGGCGGGGCCGGGGAGCCCTCCGGCCCCGCGCTCACCGCGTTCCGAGTGCTGACCTCCAACGTGGAGTTCGGCCGCGGCACCGCCTCCCTGGTGCCCGCCGTCCGCCGCGAGCGCCCCGACGTCGTGTTCGTCGAGGAGTGCGAGTACCACTGCTCCGCCACCCTGGAACGCGCCTTCGGCGGCACGGGCGGCCGCTACCCCTACCGGCGGGCCGTCGACGGCGCCGGCTCCGACGGATCGGTCATCCTCAGCCGGTTCCCGCTGACGGCCGCGCCCGGTGTGCCCGGCACCATGGGCATGCCCGGCGCCGTCGCCGACGTCCACGACCACCCCGTACGCCTCCAGCTCGCCCACCCCATGCCCCCGCTGCCGGGACAGCTGTCCGTCTGGCGCCGTGAACTGGGGGAGCTGCGCGCCTACGCGGCGGCCGGGGGCGGCGCCCCCACGATCCTCGCCGGGGACTTCAACGCCTCCCAGGACCACGCCGTCTTCCGCGGCATCCTCGACACCGGTCTGCGCGACAGCGCCCGCCTCTCCGGCGACGCCCGCACGCCCTCCTGGCCCACGTGGACCGCCCCGCCGTTCGGCGCCCAGATCGACCATGTCCTGGTCTCCCCGGACTTCTCGGCGCGCTCCGCGCACTTCCTCACCATCGCGGACACCGACCACCGCGCCCTGGTCGTCGACGTCACCCTCCACGGGCGCCCGCAGACGCACTGACCCCGGCCCGGGGGCTCGGGGTTCGCCGCCCGGCCTCGTGAGCCATTCGAACGAATGGCCATAATGAGGGCATGTCCCGAGAGTTCCCCACCGGCCTCACCCCTCCCGACTGGCTGGTCAGGAACCTCAGACCGCAGCAGTCGCCCGTCAACCGGCCCGCCGTCGTCCGCTCCGCGATCGCGATAGCCCTCCCCCTCGCGCTGGGCCTCGCGGCGGGCCGCCCCGCCTACGGCGCGCTCGCCTCCATGGGCGCCGTGTCCGCTGTCATCGGGGACACCGCGGACGCGTACCGCATGCGGATCCTCAACATCGCGGTCCCCCAGCTCCTCGGCGCCGCCGGCGTCACCGTGGGCGCACTGGTGTTCGAGCAGGGCTGGCTCGCGGTCACCGCCCTGACCGGGATCGCGCTGATCTCCGGGATGATCTCCACGATCGGCGCGGTGGCCTCGGTCTCCGGACTGCTGCTGCTCCTCAACGCCGTGATCGGCGCGGGAATCCCGCTGCCCGGCGACTGGTGGCTCGGCCCCCTGCTCGTGACCGGCGGCGGACTGCTCGTCCTCGCCCTCGCGCTGCTCTCCTGGCCGCTGCGGTCGGGCGTACCGGAGCGGACCTCCGTCGCGGCCGCCTACCGAGCGGCCGCCGAACTGCTCGCCGCCTGCGGGACGGAGGCCTACGACACCGCCCGGTACGCCGTCACCATCTCCCTCAACCACGCGTACGACCTCATCCTCGCCCGGCGCACCCTCCAGCACGGCCGCAGCCCCGACCTGGTGCGTCTGCAGGCACAGTTGAACGCGCTCACCCCGATCGTGGAGGCCGCCGCGGCCGGCCACCGCTACGGCAGGCCGCTGCCCGACGCGATGCCCGACACCGTGCGCCGACTCGCCGACGCCGTCGACGCCGGGCACCCGGACGCCTTCCCCCTCGACCTGCCCGAACCGGTCGGGGAGACGGGACGCGCCGTCGACCACGCGCTGCGTCACGCCGCCGAGGTCGTCACGGCCTGCGACATCGACCCGCACACCATCGTCGACCGCCTCGGCCGGCCCGCCTCCCTCCGCGTCCGCGTCTACCGCGCGACCCGCAACGTCCTACTGTCCGGCACCTCCTGGCGCTACGGCCTCCGGCTCGCCCTGTGCATCGGCATCGCCCAGACCCTGGTGTCCCTGGTCCCGGTCCCGCGCTCGTACTGGGTCGCCCTCACCGTCACCTTCGTCCTCAAACCCGACTTCGGCTCGGTCTTCTCCCGGGCGCTCCTGCGGGCGCTCGGCACCGTGGTGGGTCTGGTGGTGGCGGCCGCGGTGCTGGCCGCGGTGCCGCTCGGCTGGTGGGACGTGGCGGCCGTGGCGGTCCTCGCCCCGCTCATCCCGGCGCTGACCCCGCGCGGGTACGGCTATCAGACCGCCGCGATCACACCGGTGATCCTGCTGCTGTCGGACCTCCTCAACCATCTGGGCACCGCCCTGCTGGTGCCCCGGCTGGTCGACTCGCTCATCGGCTGCGCGATCGCGCTCGTCGCCGGCTATCTGCTGTGGCCGGAGAGCTGGCACGCGCGGGTCGGCGCCCGGCTCGCGGACGCGGTCGCCGACACCGCCGAGTACGTGGAGAACGCGTTCGGCGACACCGCGGACCCGGCGGCCCGCGCCCGTATGCGGCGCCGTCTGTACCGCGATCTGTCCACCATCCGTACGGAGTTCCAGCGGGCACTGACCGAGCCGCCGCCGACCGGGCGCCGGGCCGCCGCCTGGTGGCCGCTGGTCGTCGCGGTGGAACGGATCGTGGACGCGACGACCGGGGCGCGGGTGCGGGTGAAGCAGGGCGCGCGGTCTCCGTCCCCGGCGGAGGTCGCACAGGTCGCCCTGCAACTGCGGGAGTTGTCGCAGGGCCTGCGGGAGACGGAGGTCCTGGTCGCGGTCCGCACGGACCTCGCCGGCCCGGCGGACAGCATCCTGGAACCGCTGCGCCAGGAGGTGGCGGCGGCCCGGGCGATCGCGTCTCCGCACTGAGAACCGGGCGGGCGATCGGGGGACGCGTCGTGACGGTACCCGCCTTGCCGCCCGCCGCCCGGGTGAAAACGAAGACCTCCTCGACGGTCAGGCCCTGGACGCGCGAGACGGCCCCGTGCGCGGTCGCGGTGTCCGACGGGCTACGAACCGGACGGCGTTCCGCTCAGCGGCAGCAGCTTGCACACTTTACTCTTCCCATGCAATTCCTTGACTTGGGCGCAACCTTGGGGAGAGGGAGGTGCGGATGCGGGGCGGCCGGGTGAACGGCCGTCGAACCAGGGGAATCCGTACGGCGGTTGGCGTACGAAGAGGGGTACGCGGAGGAGGCTGGGCCCTGCGGGGCCGGTAACGGCGAGATAGCGGTATTGACAACGGCGCTTCCGATGGCGGGACCCTGCCCAAGATCGGCGCCTGCGGCGGCTAACCTTACGTGTCCGTCCTGGCCAGGGATTGACGGGCATCAACTCACGCGAAGGGTTGCGCACATGGGCATTCTCACTCTCCTGCGGAACGCGTTCGGCCGCTCACGCAAGGGTCGCACCGCCGAGGGGGAGCCCTCGCGGGAGACGACGACCTCGGAATCGACATCGGCCTCCGCGGTCATCACCGAGGCTCCGGCGTCGGCGGAGGTCCCGGCCCAGGCGACGGGCCGGGACGACGAACACGATCTGGTGTCAGCGGCGTTCGACCACGTGACGGTACCGAGGCAGGCGACTCCGAAGGAGGAGCCCGCGCCCCCGACGGCAGAGCAGAAGCCGGAACCGACGGCTACGACGGAACCCGAGCCGACGGCGGAGGCGAAGCCCGAGCCGGTCGCGGAGGAGACGCCGGAGCCGGTCGCGGAGGAGACGCCGGAGCCGGAGGCCGCCGCAGAGCCCGAGCCCGTGGCCGAGGCGAAGCCCGAACCGGTGGTGGAAGAGACGCCCGAACCGGAAGTCACCGAGGCCGAGCACGCGCCGGAGACCGAATCGGTCGCGGAGGACAAGCCGGAACCGCAGGCCGAGGAGAAGCCGGAGCCGGAGGTCGCCGCAGACCCCGAGCCCGTGGCCGAGGCGAAGCCGGAGCCGGAAGTCACGGCGGAGCCCGAGAGCCAGGCTGCCTCCGAGGCGACCACCGAGACCACCGAGCCGGAAGCCGCCGCGGAACCCGAGCCGGCCGCCGAGGCGGTACCGGAACCGGAGGCCACCCCGGAGCCGGAGGCTGCCGAGCCCGAGGCCGAGGCCTCCGCCGAGGTCACACCGGAGGCGGAGCCGACGGCCACGACCCCCGAGCCCGAGGCCGCGCAGGAACCGGAGCCCCAGCCGGAACCGGTCGCCGAAGCGACCCCCGAGCCCACGCCCGAACCCGCCGCCGAAACCACCCCCGAGGCCGAGCCCCAGGCCAAGGACCCCGAGCCGGCGGCCCCCGCCACCGAGCCGGTCGCCGCCGCCGAGGAAGCCCCGATCGAGTCGTCCGCCCCCGCCGACGGCGAAGCCGAGGCCACGCCGGACACCGACACCGACACCGACACCGACACCGAAGCGGACGCGAAGCCCGCTCTCACCCCCGCCGAACTCAAGTCCCACGCCCCCGGTCTCACCACCGCCTACAAGGCCGCCGCGACCGTTCTCGAGAAGCACGGCCTCACCGGCACCCGGGCCAAGGTCTACCTCGTGCTGGACCGCTCCGCCTCCATGCGTCCGTACTACAAGGACGGCTCCGCCCAGGCCCTGGGCGAGCAGGCTCTCGCGCTCGCCGCGCACCTCGACCCCGAGGCCACGGTGCACGTCGTCTTCTTCTCCACCGAACTGGACGGCACCGGAGAACTGACCCTCGCCGAGCACGAGAACAAGATCGACGACCTCCACGCGGGCCTCGGCCGTATGGGCCGTACCAGCTACCACGCGGCGGTGGAGGCCGTCACCGGCCACCACGACAAGTCCGCGGACCCCGCCCTGCCCGCCCTGGTGATCTTCCAGACGGATGGTGCTCCGGACGCGAAGACCCCCGCCACCCAGTCCCTCACGAACGCCGCGAAGAGCCACCCCGCCCTCTTCTTCTCCTTCATCGCCTTCGGCGACCCGGAGAACAAGGCCTTCGACTACCTCCGCAAGCTGAAGTCGGACAACACGGCCCACTTCCTGGCCGGCGAGACCCCGCGCGAGCTGACGGACACGGAGGTCTACGAGGGCGTCCTGGCGAACTGGCGCCCGTAGGGATCACAGGAGCCCCAAAAGACCGCTCGAAAGACGCCGCCCGCTTCTCACCCCGTAAAACGGGAAGCGGGCGGCGTACCCATGTCGGCTACGATTTCAAGGTTCGTAGACGATGACAGACGGTCCAAAAACCGGCGATCGTCACCCCACGTAGCGACTTGGGAGCAGCCCGCGATGGCTCGACACCTCATCACCAGCGCCCTTCCGTACATCAACGGGATCAAGCACCTGGGCAACATGGTGGGGTCCATGCTCCCGGCTGACGTGTACTCCCGCTACATGCGCCAGCGCGGCCACGACGTGCTCTTCATCTGCGCGACGGACGAGCACGGCACCCCCGCCGAGCTTGCGGCGAAGGAGCTGGGCCTGCCGGTCGACGAGTTCTGCGCCCAGGCGCACGACGCGCAGAAGGCGGTCTACGACGGCTTCAATCTGGCGTTCGACTACTTCGGCCGCAGCTCGTCCCCGCAGAACCGCGAGATCACGCAGGAGATCGCCCGCGAGCTCAAGGCGAACGGGTTCATCGAGGAGCGGGCCATCCGCCAGGTGTACTCCAACGCCGACGGCCGCTTCCTGCCCGACCGGTACATCATCGGCACCTGCCCGCACTGCGGCTACGACAAGGCCCGCGGCGACCAGTGCGAGAACTGCACCCGCGTCCTCGACCCCACGGACCTGATCGACCCGCGCTCCGCCATCAGCGGCAGCAGCGACCTGGAGGTCCGCGAGACCAAGCACCTCTTCCTCCTCCAGTCGGCGCTGGCCGGCGAGGTCGAGGCCTGGGTGGACGAGCGCGCCGACAACTGGCCGGTGCTGGCCTCCTCGATCGCCCGCAAGTGGCTCACCGAGGGTCTGCACGACCGTGCGATCACCCGTGACCTGGACTGGGGCGTCCCGGTTCCGGCCGATACCTGGCCCGAGCTGGCCGCCGAGGGCAAGGTCTTCTACGTCTGGTTCGACGCCCCGATCGAGTACATCGGCGCGACGAAGGAATGGGCGGACCAGGATCCGGAGAACCGGGACTGGCGCTCGTGGTGGTGGGAGTCGGAGGCCGACGTCCACTACACGCAGTTCATGGGCAAGGACAACGTCCCCTTCCACAGCGTGATGTTCCCGGCCACCCAGCTGGGCACCCGCTCGCCGTGGAAGAAGGTCGACGTCATCAAGGCCTTCAACTGGCTCAACTACTACGGCGGCAAGTTCTCCACCTCGCAGAAGCGCGGTGTCTTCACGCACGACGCGCTGGAGATCCTGCCCGCCGACTACTGGCGCTACTTCATGATGGCGAACGCGCCGGAGTCGGACGACACGTCCTTCACCTGGGAGCACTTCACGGCCACGGTGAACAAGGACCTCGCGGACACGCTGGGCAACTTCGTCAACCGGGTGCTGTCCTTCTCCCGCAAGCGCTTCGGCGACGCGGTCCCCGAGGGCGGCGAGCCGGGCGAGGCCGAGGCGCGGCTCGGCGAGGAGATCGCCCGTCTCCTCGCGGAGTACGAGGAGCACATGGAGGCCATCCAGTTCCGCAAGGCGGCGGCCTCCCTGCGCGCCCTGTGGTCGGCCGGCAACTCCTACCTGGAGGAGAAGGCCCCCTGGCTGGAGGTCAAGACCAACAAGGAGGGCGCGGCGCTCACCCTGCGGACGGCGATGAACCTGATCCACCTCTACGCGGTGGTCTCGGAGCCCTTCATCCCGACGTCCTCCGCGACCATGCGCGCGGCCTTCGACCTGAAGGACGACACGGCCGTGTGGGTGACGCAGGAGGAGGCGAAGGCCCTCGCCGCGGTCCCGGTCGGCACGCCCTTCACGGTTCCCCCGGTGCTGTTCGCGAAGCTGACGGACGACGACCTGGCCGCCTACAAGGAGCGCTTCGGCGGCGAGAGCGAGTAGCACCGCCGCTACACGTCACGGGTCCGGGGAAGCGTTCTCCGGGTCCCTCCCGCACCTCGGGCAGCACGGCCCGGTGCGCACGGAGATCGCACACCACCAAGGACAGCGCCTCACCGAGTTCCTCGTCCCTCATGCGTGCCTCCCTATGTGCTCCGGACCCACGTGTTACGGACGCACGTGTTACGGACCCATGTGTGCGGCGCGGAGTGCCGACGGCCGGCCCTATGTGTTACGACCCCTCGGGAAGGGCCCGGAACCGCGCGGTCGGTTCCGGGCCCTGGGTGCGGGTGTCTGCATGGTGCGGGTGTCAGCGTGATGCGGATGTCAGCGGGGCGACGGAGCCTCAGCTCGCGCTCGCCGACGGGGGCGCGGACGGCCCCGGCCCACCCGTTCCCTCGTGGGTCTCGTCCGGCGCCACCCCCAGCGTCAGCTGCGCCCGTACGCCCTTCGCGAGGTGCCTCCGGTCGTACGAGAGGTACAGCAGGCCGCCCGCATGCCCGTTCTGCGGATAGATCGTGTCCTCCGTCAGGGTCGTGCGCGTCGTCGTGTTGGCGGAGTACGGCGCCACCTCCGCCGACGCGAGCACCGACTTCTCGTCGAAGAACAGCTGGCCCGTGTGACAGGTGTGGCCGCCCTCGTAGCCGGTGTCCGTCCAGGTGCCGTCCACATGGACCTTCACATGGATGTGGACACAGCGGCCCCGGTACCAGCCCGGGAAGACGGATCTGAAGGTGACGTAGCCGTGTCTGTCCGTCCTCCAGGTGCCCCGCAGATAGCGTGTGCTGTCCGTGGGGTCCTGGTGGCCGCCCCCTCCGCCGCCGGGCCCGCCCGAGGGGGGTGCGTCGGCGGGGGTTCCGGTCGGCGCGTCCGTGGGGGCGCCGCCACCGCCGCCGTTGCCCGTCGACTGGTAGCCGGAGTAGACGCCCAGCGCCGAGCAGTGCCAGATGTCGACGGCCGCGTCGCGGACGGGTCGGCAGGTCTCCGCGTCGATCACCTTCAGCTTCAGGAGCAGGGGGATGCCCTCCTGGTCCTCGGTGATGTCCTGGCGGATCTTGTCCGCGTCGATGTAGTACGGGCCTTCGACCAGCTCCGAGGTGAGCGTGTAGCACGTCTCCGGAGCCGTGGTTCCCGTACTCGACGCGCCGGGCGCCGGGGAGGCGGTGCCCGGGGCGTCCTGAGCCGAGGCGTTCGCCGTCAGGGCGGCGCCCAGGCCCATCGCGGCCACCGTCGCACCGCCGGCCATCATCAGCCCACGGCGCGTCAACTGTCCCTGCTCCTCGGGTGGTTGGGTTTCTTCCTTGGGTTCGGGGGTCTCAGTCATGAGCGGGGACGCTATGAACTGGACCTGTCAAATCCATGGGAGAGGGCTGTGGTTCCCGGGATTCACGCAAAGTGGCTCGGAACCGACCATCGATTCCGAGCCACCTCGTCAACGCGGCGCTCACCGCACCGCCTCGCTCAGCCGCCCCTTCGGGCCGCTCCCCGGGACTGCTACTTCGGCTGCGGCTTGCGCACCGACAGGTGCAGCTCCCTCAGCCGCGCCTCCTCCAGCTCCGTCGGCGCGCCCATCATCAGGTCCTGGGCGTTGCCGTTGAGCGGGAAGGCGATGGTCTCGCGGATGTTGGGCTCGTCGGCCAGCAGCATCACGATGCGGTCGACGCCTGGGGCGATGCCGCCGTGCGGCGGGGCGCCGAAGCGGAAGGCGCGGAGCATGCCCGCGAACTTCTCCTCGACGGTCTCGCGGTCGTAGCCCGCGATCTCGAACGCCTTGAGCATGATCTCCGGCTCGTGGTTCCGGATCGCGCCGGAGGACAGCTCGACACCGTTGCAGACGATGTCGTACTGCCAGCCCAGGATGTCCAGCGGGTCCTGGGTCTGAAGGGCCTCCAAGCCGCCCTGCGGCATGGAGAACGGGTTGTGCGAGAAGTCGATCGCGCCGGTCTCCTCGTCCTTCTCGTACATCGGGAAGTCGACGATCCAGCAGAAGCGGAAGACGCCCTCCTCGAAGTGGCCGGCCCGCTTGGCGGCCTCCACCCGCACCGCGCCCATGATCTTCGAGACCTCGTCGAACTCGCCCGCGCCGAAGAAGACCGCGTGGCCGGCGGCCAGCTGGAGCCGCTTTGTCAGCTCCGCGACGTTCTCCTCCGTCAGGAACTTCGCGATCGGGCCCGTCAGCGAGCCGTCCTCGCCGACCCGCACCCAGGCCAGGCCCTTCGCGCCCTGCTCCACCGCGTACTCGCCGAGCTGGTCGAAGAACTTGCGGGGCTGCGCCGACACGTCCGGCACCGGCAGCGCGCGCACGTGCTTGCCCGCGAAGGCCTTGAACTCCGAGCCCTCGAAGATGTCGGTGATGTCGACCAGCTCCAGCTTGGCGCGCAGGTCCGGCTTGTCGGAGCCGTACTTCAGCATCGCCTCACGGAACGGGATCCGCGGGAAGGGGGAGGTGACGTGACGGCCACCGCCGAACTCCTCGAAGATCTCCGTCATCAGCTTCTCGATCGGCTGGAAGACGTCCTCCTGCTCGACGAAGCTCATCTCGACGTCGAGCTGGTAGAACTCGCCCGGCGAACGGTCCGCACGGGCGTCCTCGTCACGGAAGCAGGGCGCGATCTGGAAGTACCGGTCGAAGCCGGAGATCATCAGCAGCTGCTTGAACTGCTGCGGGGCCTGCGGCAGCGCGTAGAACCTGCCCGGGTTCAGACGGGAGGGGACGACGAAGTCGCGGGCGCCCTCAGGGGAGGTGGCGCTGAGGATCGGGGTCGCCATCTCGTTGAAGCCCATCGCCACCATCTTGCGGCGGATGGAGGAGATCACCGCGGTGCGCAGCATGATGTTGCGGTGCATGCGCTCGCGGCGCAGGTCCAGGAAGCGGTACTCCAGGCGCCGCTCCTCGTTCACCCCGTCCTCGGTGTTGATCGTGAAGGGGAGCGGGGCGGCCGCGCCGAGCAGCTCGACCTCGCTCACCTCGATCTCGATCTCGCCGGTCGGCAGGTCCGGGTTCACGTTCTCCGTGCCGCGGGAGACGACCTTGCCGTCGATACGGACGGTCGACTCCTTGGAGACCTTGTCCAGCGCCTCGTAGGCGGGCGTGCCGGGGCGGGCGACGAGCTGCGTGATGCCGTAGTGGTCGCGCAGATCGATGAAGAGGATGCCGCCCAGGTCGCGCCGATTGTGCAGCCAGCCGCTCAGCCGGACGTCGCTGCCGACGTCAGAGGCGCGGAGCTCGCCGCAGGTGTGGGACCTGTACCGATGCATCGTCGTTCATCCAGTCTTCGCGGTTCGGGTCTTCCCGGGGTCGCTCGCCCCGGCGCCTCCGGGCGGGCACGGCCCGGACCTACCAAGGGTACCGGCCGCCCCGCCGTCACCTCCCCCTGATCAGCGGGCGACGCTCCGCCGATCGACGCTCGACGCTCCGCGAGGCCCTCCCCGGGCGGCTTCCGAGACCGCCGCGGGTGCCGTCCTGGGGCGCGGGCGTCAGGGGCCGTCACGCGCCCGGCGGCTCCTTCCGGGCCTCCGGCTCCTCGCGTCCGTAGCGCGACCGCAGCTCGTGCCCGACGCCGAACGCCGCCGCGGTCAGCGGTACCGCCAGCAGCATCCCGAGGATCCCGGCGACCGACGCGCCCGCGGTGAGCGCCAGCAGCACCGCGGCCGGGTGCATCCGCACGGTCCGGCTCTGCACCACCGGTTGCAGCACATGTCCGTCCAGCACCTGTACGGCGACGACGACACCCAGCGCCCACAGCCCGATGACCAGCCCGCGGTCCGCGAGGGCGACCAGGATCGCGACCGCGCCGGAGAGAAAGGCGCCGAGATAGGGGATGTACGCACCCACGAAGACGAGCGCGCCCAGCCCGATCGCCCCCGGCACCCGCAGCACCAGCAGCCCCACGGTGGTCAGCGTGGCATCGATGAGCGCGATGACCGTGGTGCCGCGCATGAACCCCTCGACGGACTCGAAGGCCCGCCGCGCCACCGCCTCCACGGTGTCGGCGGAGCCGCGCGGGGCGAGCGAGCGCAGTTGGTCCGCCACGCGGTGGGAGTCGCGCAGGAAGAAGAAGACGAGCAGCAGGGCCAGTACGGCCATGGCGATGTACTCGGCCACGACACCGACCCCGCTGATCACGTTGGAGGCGGCGCTGCCGCCGAACTTGGAGATCAGTTCCTTGGAGTTGGTGGTCAGGTCGTCCAGCGAGGTGCCGGCCGCCCCGAAGTACCCCGCGACCGACTTCGCGGCCCGCTTGAGCGAGGCCAGGATCTGGTCGCCGGTGTCGACGAGCGCGGCGACGACGATGTACACGGCCCCGCCGACCACCGTCACCACCGCGACGCAGGTGATCCCGGCCGCGAGCGAGCGGTGGACGCCGACCCGCACGAGCCATCGGTGCAGCGGCCCGAGGAGCGCGGTGCCGAGCAACGCGAGCAGCACCGGCACGACGGCCGTACGGAACTGCCCGCACAGCCGGATCACGATCCAGACGACCCCGGCGACCAGCAGGGCGGCGGCGCACCAGGCAGCGAGGCGGCGTACGGGCTCGGGAAGGAGCTGCACCCTCCCACCCGATCATGCGAAGGGCGGGCTGTCCTGTGCGGACAGCCCGCCCGGGTGACGCCGTATCAGACCGCCGTATCAGACCCTGCCCGGCGTCGGGCCGCCGATCAGGCGTCCTGCGGACCGCCGTCGGTCATCCCGTGCACGGCGGGGATGCTGCCGAGACGCCCCTTCTGGAAGTCCTCGAAGGCCTGCTGGAGTTCCTCGCGGGTGTTCATCACGAACGGGCCGTAGTGCTGCATGGGCTCACGGATCGGCTGCCCGCCCAGCAGCACGACCTCCAGGTCCGGCGTGTGGGAGTCCTGCTTCTCGTCCGCGCGGACGGTGATCGAGGAGCCCGCGCCGAACACGGCGGTCTGCCCGAGGTGGATCGGACGGCGCTCCGTACCCACGCTGCCGCGGCCGGCCAGGACGTACGCGAGGCCGTTGAAGTCCTCGCGCCAGGGCAGGGTGACCTCGGCGCCCGGCGCCACGGTGGCGTGGATCAGGGTGATCGGCGTGTGCGTGACACCGGGGCCCTCGTGGCCGTCCAGCTCACCGGCGATGACGCGGATCAGCGCGCCGCCGTCGGGGGTGGTCAGCAGCTGGACCTGGCCACCGCGGATGTCCTGGTAGCGCGGGGCCATCATCTTGTCCTTGGCGGGCAGGTTGACCCAGAGCTGGATGCCGTGGAACAGGCCGCCGGACACGACGAGCGACTCCGGCGGAGCCTCGATGTGCAGCAGGCCCGAGCCCGCCGTCATCCACTGGGTGTCGCCGTTGGTGATGGTGCCGCCACCACCGTGGGAGTCCTGGTGGTCGAAGACGCCGTCGATGATGTAGGTCACGGTCTCGAAGCCCCGGTGGGGGTGCCAGGGGGTGCCCTTGGGCTCGCCCGGCGCGTACTCCACCTCGCCCATCTGGTCCATCATGATGAACGGGTCGAGGTGGCGGTAGTGGATCCCGGCGAACGCCCGGCGGACCGGGAATCCCTCGCCCTCGTATCCGCTGGGCGCGGTCGTGACACCGAGCACGGGACGGGACACCGCGTCGGTCGGCGCGACCACACGGGGAAGGGTCAGCGGGTTCTCAACGGTCACTGCAGGCATGTCTGGTACCTCCTTGTACTCCCACTTTAGTTGATGGTTGAACTTTCTGCCAGCCCCAACACGAAGAGCCCGGAGGACATTCCCTCCGGGCTCCCGTCGCCGCGGCAGTCGCCTCGGCCTGCTCAGTTGCTGAAGTACAGGTACTTCCAGGCCCCGTACGTCGTGGAGTTCACGGTGTCACCGGAGGAGCCGCTGACGTAGACCGAGCGCATCCGCGCCTTGATCCCGGCCTCGCCGGGCGCCTCGAGACTCACGGCCGACCTGCCGTTCGTGGCGAGCGAGAAGTACTCGGAGTCGGCCGAGTACCACCTGCCGCCGTAGTAGACCTGCAGGTCGAAACGCTGCCGGCGACCCGGGTAGTAGGTCATGCTCGTGGTGAGCAGCGGGTCGGTGTTCTTGTGGAACCAGTAGTACGACGTCGAGCCGATCTTGGCCGTCTTGTAGTGCCGGGCGACGGCCGTGGAGATCCTGACGCGGGCGTACGCATCGACCTTGACCGTCTTCGGCTGGTACCGGGAGTCGCCCGCGAAGACCGCGGTGACGGCCGTGTCGCGGGACATGTCCAGGGTCACGGACAGATAGCCGCCGCTGTTGACCGTGCCGGACTTCACCAGCTTCTTCGGCTTGTCCGAGCCGTAGGGGTCCGCGTAGATGTCGACCTTGCGGTTCTTGTAGGTCGTGCCGAGGTGGGCGGTGAACTTCACGTCGGCGCCGTAGTCGTACAGCTTGCCGTTGTTGTTCAGGCTCAGCGTCGTCGCGGCGCGGGAGACCGCGACCTTGTCGGAGGCGGAGGCCGACGTGTGCTCGGCGTCGCCCGCGTAGCCGACCTTGTAGGTGACCGTGCCGCCGGCCGGCGGGGTGTCCGTGAAGGAGTAGGTGCCGTCCGCCTTCACCGTGACGGCCGGGAGCGCCTTGCCGCCGGTGCTGTCCAGGTCGGTGCGGGTGACCGCGAGCTTCGCGCCCGCCGGGAGCGGCACGTTGGCCGTGATCCTGCCCTTGACCGTGAGCTGCTTGGCGCGGGTCGCGGAGGCGGGCGCGTCGACCGTGAGACTCGGCACGCTCAGCGACGGGCCGGTGTACGCCTTCAGGGTGAAGGTGCTTCCCGTACCGGCGAGGGCGAACAGCCGCGAGGAGTCGGGGGCCCACGCCACCTCGCCGATGCTGGAGGACGTCCCCGTGTCGAAGCGGCGCACCGGGGTGGTGGCGCCCGGTTTGTAGACGGACACATGGCGGTCGTAGGCCTGGGCGATCAGACCACTCGGCGAGACATCGCCGGACCAGCCCGTCTCCGCGAGTTCCCCGGCCTCCGTGAAGGTCCCGTCGGCGTACGAGAGCTTCCGGGAGCCGTTCCACAGCACCTGGGAGGTGCCGGGTACGAGGTCGATGTCGCCGAAGTACTGCCCGCCGTCGCTCTTGGCGACCAGCTTCGGGGAGGCCCCGGAGACGTCGAGCACGTTCAGCGCGCCCGGGCTGTCGCCGCTGTCGGCGACGGACAGCAGACCGGGCACGGACGGGTCGGCGTCGAGGACCGCCGCGTCGTAGTACGGGGCGACCGTGTCCGGGAGCTGTCCGAGAGCCACCGCGGCGGCCGCGTCGGTGACGGCGGGGTCGATGGAGCCCAGGTTGCCGTGGAAGCCGTCGTCAGCGGTGACCCGGTACGAGAACCAGAGCCGTCCGCCCGCGAAGGCGACCTCGCGCGGGTCGGTGCCGGCGCCGAGGTCGTAGCGGGTCTTGACCTGCAGGTCGGCCGCGTCGAGGGCCACGATCTCGTGGGTGGTCGGCAGCGACGCGTACAAGGTGCGACCGTCGTCGGAGAGCGCGAGGTCGCTGGGGCGGCCGAAGCCGACGTTCAGGTCGACCAGGGTGCCGTTGTAGTCGGTGGCCAGGATCCGTCCGTTGTCCTGGTCGGCGACGAAGACACGCTGGAGGGCGCCGTCCGCGACGAGGCCCACGGGCTGGGCGAGGACGGCCGGCTCGGCCGAGGCGGAGCCCGCCGCGGCGACGCTCAGCGCGACCGAGCTGAAGAGGACCGCGAGCGCCGTCGCGGCCGAAGTGCTGCGCATGCGCACAGTGATGAACCCCCACAAAAGATCCCGGAACGCCCGGGAGATGAGAGCGCCGCGCGACACCCGGACGCGACCGCATGAGAGCGGTGGCGCGCGGGGCGCGGCTGCCAGGGGAACTCTATGGCATGGCCGTGACAAGCGAGGAGGGATTTCCGGGCGGCTCCGGGCCGCCCGGCCCGGCACGGTCAGCCGTACATGCGCCGCATCGCGAACTCCACCATCTGCTCGACCGCCTTCGCGTCGAACACCATCCGGTGCTCCCCCTCCATGTCGAGCACGAACCCGTACCCCGTCGGCAGCAGGTCGATCACCTCCGCCCCGGTGATCACGAAGTACTTGGACTCCTTGCCCGCGTACCGCCGCAGCTCCTTCAGCGAGGTGAACATCGGGATCACCGGCTGCTGGGTGTTGTGCAGCGCCAGGAACCCGGGGTTGTCGCCGCGCGGGCAGTACACCTTGGACGTGGCGAAGATCTGCTGGAAGTCCTCGGCGGACATCGACCCCGTGGTGAACGCGCGGACCGCGTCCGCGAGCGACGGCGGCGACGGCTCGGGATACAGCGGAGGCTGCTGGCCGTATCCGCCGGGCATCTGCCCGCCCGGCATCTGCTGCCCGGGCATCTGCTGCTGCGGTGAGGCGTACTGCTGCTGCGCGCCCGCGTTCTGGTAGCCGTACATGCCCCAAAGAGTAGTGGGCCACATATGGCCCACGAGGGGTTGATTCTTATTACCGACGGGTAGCATCATCGGTGCTACTTGCCAGTACGCCTGAACCGCATGCGAGGAGTCAGTGCCTCGCCGATCTCTCTACGGAGCCGTCGCCATGGGGCACTACAAGTCGAATCTCCGCGACATCGAGTTCAACCTCTTCGAGGTGCTCGGTCGCGACAAACTGTACGGCACCGGCCCGTTCGCGGAGATGGACACGGACACCGCCAAAAGCGTCCTCGAGGAGCTGACCCGCCTCTCGGAGAACGAGCTGGCGGAGTCCTTCGTCGACGCCGACCGCAACCCGCCGGTCTTCGACCCCGAGACCAACACCGCCCCGGTCCCCGAGTCCTTCAAGAAGAGCTACAAGGCCTTCATGGACTCCGAGTACTGGCGCCTCGGCCTGCCCGAGGAGCTCGGCGGCACCGTCACCCCGCCGTCCCTGATCTGGGCGTACGCGGAGCTGGTCCTCGGCGCCAACCCGGCGGTGTGGATGTACTCCTCGGGCCCGGCGTTCGCCCGCATCCTCTTCGAGGAGGGCACCGAGGTCCAGAAGAAGATCGCGCAGATAGCCGTCGACCGGACCTGGGGCTCCACCATGGTGCTCACCGAGCCGGACGCCGGCTCGGACGTCGGCGCCGGCCGCACCAAGGCGGTCCAGCAGGCGGACGGCTCCTGGCACATCGAGGGCGTGAAGCGCTTCATCACCTCCGGTGAGCACGACATGGAGGAGAACATCCTCCACTACGTCCTCGCCCGCCCCGAGGGCGCCGGCGCCGGCACCAAGGGCCTGTCCCTCTTCCTCGTCCCGAAGTACCTCTTCGACTTCGAGACCGGCGAGCTGGGCGAGCGCAACGGCGTCTACGCCACCAACGTCGAGCACAAGATGGGCCTGAAGGCGTCCAACACCTGCGAGATGACCTTCGGCGACCGCCACCCCGCCAAGGGCTGGCTGATCGGCGACAGGCACGAGGGCATCCGCCAGATGTTCCGGATCATCGAGTTCGCCCGCATGATGGTCGGCACGAAGGCGATCTCCACGCTGTCCACCGGCTACCTGAACGCCCTGGAGTACGCCAAGGAGCGCGTCCAGGGTCCGGACCTGGCCAACTTCATGGACAAGACCGCGCCCAAGGTCACCATCACCCACCACCCCGATGTGCGCCGCTCGCTGATGACGCAGAAGGCGTACGCGGAGGGCATGCGCGCGCTCGTCCTCTACACCGCCACCGTCCAGGACGCGATCGCGGTCAAGGAGGCGAACGGCGAGGACGCCTCGACCGAGCACGCCCTCAACGACCTGCTCCTGCCGATCGTCAAGGGCTACGGCTCCGAGAAGGGCTACGAGCAGCTCGCCCAGTCGCTGCAGACCTTCGGCGGCTCCGGCTTCCTGCAGGAGTACCCGATCGAGCAGTACATCCGCGACGCCAAGATCGACACCCTCTACGAGGGCACTACCGCGATCCAGGGCCAGGACTACTTCTTCCGGAAGATCGTCCGCAACCAGGGCGCCGCGCTGAACTCGCTCGCCGAGGACATCAAGAAGTTCCTGGCGATCGGGACCGGCGGCGAGGAGCTGGCAGGCGCCCGCGACCACCTGGCCAAGGCGGCCGTGGAGCTGGAGGCCATCGTCGGCCTGATGCTGACCGACCTCGCGGCCACCGCCGAGGACGTCAAGAGCATCTACAAGGTGGGCCTGAACACCACCCGCCTGCTGCTGGCCTCCGGTGACGTGATCGTCGGCTACCTGCTGCTCAAGGGTGCCGCGGTCGCGGCCGAGAAGCTTGAGACGGCCTCCGCCAAGGACAAGCCCTTCTACACCGGCAAGATCGCGGCGGCGAAGTTCTTCGCGGCCAACGTCCTGCCGGGCGTGACCCTGGCCCGCAAGGTGGCCGAGGGCGTGGACCTGGACCTCATGGAGCTGGACGAGGCCGCGTTCTAGGAGCGCGCCGGACGCGGCGCGTCCGTTCGGCCGGCCGGGCCCTGTCCGCCGGGCCGGCCGGGCCGCCCCTGGCGTCGGCCAACCTCCACATCCCCCTTACGAGGGCCCGCTCCCCATCAACGGGAGCGGGCCCTCGCCCGTCGTTAAGGTGAACCCATGAGCTCAAGCCCTCGCTTCGACCGCGGCCACACCGACGACCTCATGTCCTTCCTGGCGGCCAGCCCGTCGCCGTACCACGCCGTGGCGCACGCCGCCGAGCGGCTGGAGAAGGCCGGCTTCCGGCAGGTCTCGGAGACGGACGCGTGGGACGGCACGAGCGGCGGGAAGTACGTGCTCCGCGGGGGCGCGATCATCGCCTGGTACGTCCCCGAGGGCGCCGACGCGCACACGCCGTTCCGGATCGTCGGCGCACACACCGACTCCCCGAATCTGCGGGTCAAGCCGAGACCGGACAGCGGCGCCCACGGCTGGCGGCAGATCGCGGTCGAGATCTACGGCGGCCCGCTGCTCAACTCCTGGCTGGACCGCGACCTGGGCCTGTCCGGCCGGCTCTCCCTGCGCGACGGCGCCACCCGCCTCGTGAACATCGACAGACCGCTGCTGCGCGTGCCCCAGCTGGCCGTGCACCTGGACCGCTCGGTCTCCACGGAGGGACTGAAGCTGGACAAGCAGCGTCATCTGCAGCCCGTCTGGGGCCTGGGCGACGAGGTGCGCGACGGAGACCTCATCGCGTTCCTGGAACAGGAGCTGGGCCTGTCCTCGGGTGAGGTGACGGGCTGGGACCTGATGACCCACTCCGTGGAACCGCCCGCCTACCTCGGCCGGGACAAGGAGCTGGTCGCGGGCCCGCGGATGGACAACCTGCTGTCCGTGCACGCGGCCACCGCGGCGCTCACGGCCGTCGCCGGCTCCGGCGGCGCCCTCTCCTTCATCCCGGTGCTCGCGGCCTTCGACCACGAGGAGAACGGCTCCCAGTCCGACACCGGCGCCGACGGCCCGCTGCTCGGATCCGTGCTGAAACGCTCGGTGTTCGCCCGGGGCGGTTCCTACGACGACCGGGCCCGGGCCTTCGCCGGCTCGGTCTGTGTGTCCTCCGACACCGGGCACGCCGTCCACCCCAACTACCCGGAGCGGCACGACCCGACCCACCACCCGCGCGCGGGCGGCGGACCCATCCTCAAGGTGAACGTCAACAACCGCTACGCCACAGACGGTTCGGGCCGCGCGATCTTCGCCGCGGCCTGCGAGAAGGCGAACGTCCCCTTCCAGACCTTCGTCTCGAACAACGCGATGCCCTGCGGCACGACCATCGGCCCCATCACGGCGGCCCGCCACGGCATCAAGACGGTCGACATCGGCGCGGCGATCCTCTCGATGCACAGCGCCCGCGAACTGTGCGCCGCGGACGACCCGTACCTGCTGGCGAACGCACTGGTGGCGTTCCTGGAGGGCTGAGGGGCCCCGCCCCTCCCACGGCGGCCCGGCCCGTCAGGGCGCTCAGAGCGTTCCGGCTGTCCACGGCGTTCCGGCCGTTCAGAACGTTCAGGGCGTTCGCTCGGGCGCCCGTGAGATCACCCCGGCATGCCCACCGCCCTCCCGGGTACCCGGGTTCGGGGCCGGAAGGACCGGACCCACAGGGAGGGCAGGACCAATGGGCCTGGGTGGATGCATCATCCTGATCGCTGTGGGGGCCATCCTCGCGTTTGCGACCGACTGGCACATGCAGGGCGTCAACCTTCACCTCGTCGGCGTCATATTCATGATCGCCGGGCTGATCGGTGTCGCCACGTTCAGCAGCATCTACCGCCGGAGGCGGGTCGTGGTGCCGCCCACCCCCGTCGTCGAGGAGGAACGGCACCGTCACAGTGACGGATACGGCGGGTACGGGGTCTGACCCCGCGCCCGGCCGCCCGGGCGCCTACTCCGCGTCCATGCCCGCCAGCACCAGCGGAAGCCGCTCCGCCCCGCCCTCGGTGACACGGAGCGGGACGCCCCAGTCCTGCTGGTGGACGTGGCACGCCGGATACTCGTTCGCCGGATCGTCGTCGCAGGACGCGGCCATCGCCGAGACATGCAGGACACCCTCCGATATGGACGGGTTCAGCTCCAGCTCGCGCGCGAGATCCGTGCCGGCCCCCTCGCCCCGGAGCAGCAGCTCGGGCGGGGTCGAGGACACCAGCAGACGGGTCGACGGGCCGTAGCGCGTGTCCAGCTTCTGTCCGGCGGGGGCCTGGAAGACGACGTCCAACCGGAGCCCGCCGGGCGCCACTTCGGTCGCCGCGCGCTGAGTGCGGTGGGCGACCGACGCGACCTGCACCGCCTCCTCGGGCAGCCGCAGCCGGGTCAGCCGGTGGCGGGCCGACTCCACCACCACGATGTCCTCACCGACGAGTACCGCGTCCGACGGCTCCCGCAGGTCCGTCGCCAGCGTCGTCACCTCGCCCGTCGCCGGGTCGTAGCGCCGCAGCGCGTGGTTGTAGGTGTCGCTGACCGCCACCGAGCCGTCCGGCAGCGCGGTCACGCCCAACGGGTGCTGGAGCAGGGCCTGCTCGGCCGCGCCGTCCCGGTGCCCGAAGTCGAACAGCCCCGTGCCGACCGCCGTGTGGACCGCGCCGTCCCGGTCCACCCAGCGCAGGGCGCTCGTCTCGGAGTCCGCGAGCCACAGGCGCTCCCCGTCGGCCGAGACCGCGAGACCCGACGGCTGCGCGAACCACGCCTCGGCTCCCGGGCCGTCCACCAGCCCCTCGTTGGTGGTGCCCGCCGACACCGCGACCGTGGCCGTCTCCGGGTCGTACGTCCACAGCTGGTGCACGCCCGCCATGGCGATCCACACCCGGCCGCCGAAGACCGCCACGTCCCACGGCGAGGACAGGTCCACCTCCCGGGCGGGACCGGACGTGGGCGACCCCTGCCACCACTGGGCACCGGTGCCCGCGAGCGTGGTGACCTCCCCGGTCGCCGGGTCCAGGCGGCGCAGCGCGTGGTTCACCGTGTCGGCGACGACCACCGCGCCCTCGTCCAGCAGCGCCAGACCCTGCGGCTCGCTGAAGGCCGCCACGTCGGCCGGGCCGTCCGAGAAGCCCCGCAGGCCCGATCCGATGCGCCGCACCACCGTCTCGCCGTCCGCCGCCAGCTCCACCAGCTGGTGCCGGGTGGTGTCGCTGACCAGGAAGGTGCCGGACGGCAGCAGGAGCGCCTTGCCCGGGAAGCGCAGGGTCGTGGGCTCGGGCTCCGGCGCCACATAGGGGCCGTCGCCGCGGCGCAGGGTGCCCTTCGCGGCGTGCTCCTGCTCCAGTTCCTCGACGAGCCGCGCTATCGCGTGGGCATGGCCCTCGCCCGCGTGCTGGGCGACCACGTATCCCTCGGGGTCGATGACGACGAGCGTCGGCCAGGCGCGGACGGCGTACTGCTTCCAGGTGGCGAGCTCCGGGTCGTCCAGGACCGGGTGCTCCACCCCGTACCGCTCGACGGCGTCCACCACTGCCTCGTGCTCCGCCTCGTGGACGAACTTCGGCGAGTGCACGCCGATGATCACCACGGTGTCGCGGTGTTTCTCCTCCAGCTCGCGCAGCTCGTCCAGGACATGCAGGCAGTTGACGCAGCAGAACGTCCAGAAATCGAGGATGACGATACGTCCTCGCAGGTCGGCGAGGGTGTACTGCTTTCCGCCCGTGTTCAGCCAGCCACCCTTGCCGATCAGCTCGGGGGCACGGACACGGACGCGGCGCGGTGCGGAGTCGTTCATGGCTCAAGGGTGCCATCTGCGCGCGGAGAGCCGGGAAGCCTGTGGACAACCCGGTGACGGTCCGTACCCGTACGGGATGCGCACATGCCGTCACGGAGAGATGCTCGTGACAGACAGGGGGGCCATCGCAAGGGAGCAGTTCCATGCCGCGAGACATCGACGACCAGATCCGCCGACGGGACCGTGAGCGCGAGCACGGGGAGATCACAGGCGAGGACAGGCGCGACCGGAGCCGGCGCGACCCCGACATGAGCGGGTCCGGCGGGGCGGACGGCGATGTGGAGGGCGCCGGCCTGCGCCGGGAGCACGACGATGACAACCGTTCGTCCTGGGACGAGGACGACGAAGACCTGCGCGACCGGCGGGACCTGCGGGACACGCGGGACGGCTACCGGTAGTCCGGCCGCCCGCACCCCCCGCGCGGTTCGTGCGCGAGTCCCTCGCCGACGGCGGGGGACTCGTCCGCGTTGAGTACGTCGGCCCGCCGACGGAGTTTCGGACCGGCCACGGGGGAAGCCCTCCTCGTATGAGATTCCTCGTACGCGACCGGCTCCTCGGCTTCGGTGACGACTACTGGATCGAGGACCAGCACGGCAACAAGGTGTTCCTGGTCGACGGCAAGGCGATGCGGCTGCGGGACACGTTCGAGCTGAAGGACACGCAGGGGCGCGTCCTGATCGACATCCACCAGAAGATGTTCGCCCTGCGCGACACGATGGTCATCGAGCGCGACGGCGAACCGCTGGCCCGGATCAGGCGCAAGCGCCTGTCCCTGCTGCGCAACCACTACCGCGTCTCGCTGGCGGACGGCACGGAACTCGACGTCAGCGGCAAGATCCTCGACCGTGAGTTCGCCGTCGAGTACGAGGAGGAGCTGCTGGCGCAGATCTCCCGCCGCTGGCTGACCCTCCGCGAGACGTACGGCGTCGACATCGTGCGCGAGGACGCGGATCCGGCGCTGCTGATCGCGGTGGCCGTGTGCGTGATCCACCTGGCGGACAAGGAGCGGGAGGAGGACTGAGCGACCCCGGGACCGGACCGGCGGATCGCGCCGCGGGGGCGCGCCGCCGGACTTCGGGCCGGGGCTCCAGGCCGAGCGGGCAGCCCGGGCGTGGTTCCCGCCGGGGACATCGCGGGCAGGGAGCCACCCGGCACGGCAGGGCGTCGAGGGCGGGCGCCCCTGCCGTGGCGTCGGCTACTTGGTGACCGCGAACGCCAGCAGGATCGCCGCCGTGAGATCCGGGTCGCCCTCCGCCTTGATGCGGTCCGCCACGACGTCCGCGGTGACGCGGCCGCAGGCGAGACGGACGTACGTCTCCCAGTCCAGCGTGAGCGACACCGCCGGGCCCAGCGAGGGCGTGCCGTCGATCGTGCCGCGTCCCTCCGCGTCGACCCGGACCGTGCGCAGGAACTCGACGGGGCCGTGCACGTCGAAGACGATCGCCGAACCAGGGGGCGCCCCGGCGCCCTCGGCCACCACCTTCGGCAGCGCGGCCAGCAGCTCGTCCCGGGTGATGAGCGCGCCCGGCGAGTCCGGGTTCCCCGGGCGCCCCAGCGCCGTCCGCAGGTCCTGCTCATGCACCCACACGTCGAACGCGCGGTACCGCATGGCCTCCTCGAGCGTCTGCTCGGTGCCGAACGGTCCGCGCACCTTGGTGCCCGGGTCCCGCGACTCGTTCCGCAGGTGACGGTTGCGGCGGATGATCGTGTACTCCAGCTCGGACGTCATCTCCGGCGCCGTGTGGTGGCGGCGGACGTCGACCTGCATCTCCGTGTACCGCTGGTGCTCGTTCGTGACGTGGAACAGGTCGCGCGGGAGCGTGTGGATCGGGCGGGGGTCGCCGAGCATCTCGCAGTCCATGCCGATGACGTGGGAGACCACGTCCCGCACCGACCAGGCGGGGCAGGGCGTCCGTCGGTTCCACTCGCCCTCCACGAGCGGCTGCACCAGCTCTGATATCGCTTCGATCGAGTGGGTCCAGGCGTCGGCGTAGGGCTGGAGGGTGGGATGCAGACTCACGGAACGGGACCCCTCGGGCAGGTCGGAGCACGGGCGGTTGACAGCTGTGTCGACGGGAGGCGACTGTCGGCGGGTGTCTTGGGACGTTAAGTTACGCTCCTGTGAGGCACCCCGGCAGTGCTTTCGTGTGACGATCGTAGGCCTGAAGAGAACCCTCGAATGCCAGGACGGTGGTAGTGTGCGCGCCTCCCTGATCCAGATCCGGGTGGACGAGGACGAATCGGTCGAGTCACGCCGACGACGAGCCGCGTCCCTGGTGCGAGATCAAGCCGGAGCCGATCTCGTGGTGCTGCCCGAGCTGTGGACCACCGGCGCCTTCGCCTACGAGGACTTCGGGACCGAGGCCGAACCGCTCGACGGGCCCACCCACGAGGCGATGGCGAAGGCGGCGAGCGACGCGGGTGTGTGGCTGCACGCCGGCTCGATCCCCGAACGCGCCCCTGAGGGCCCCCTCTACAACACGTCTCTCGTCTTCTCCCCCTCCGGTGAACTGGCCACCGCCTACCGCAAGATCCACCGCTTCGGCTTCGACAAGGGCGAGGCCGTGCTGATGGGTGCGGGAAGCGAGCTGGTGACGGTGCGCCTGCCGGAGACGACCATCGGCGTCGCCACCTGCTACGACCTCCGCTTCCCCGAGTTGTTCCGCTCACTCGTGGCCGCGGGGGCCGAGACGCTCGTGATCCCGGCGGGCTGGCCGGAGCGCCGCCGGTCCCACTGGACGCTGCTGGCCCAGGCGCGGGCGGTCGAGAACCAGGCGTACGTCCTTGCGTGTGGAACGGCCGGGACGCACGCGGGAGTTCCGCAGGCGGGTCACTCGATCGTGGTGGATCCGTGGGGTGAGGTCCTCGCGGAGGCCGGCGCCGACGAGGAGATCCTCACGGTGGAGTTCGACCCGGGAAAGGTCGCGTCCACACGGGAGCAGTTCCCGGCGCTGAAGGACCGGGTGCTGGGCCTGGAACCCCCGCGGCACTGACGCCCGGCCGTGCCGGGCGAGGCCACGACAGGACCTAGGCCGGCACGTGGACCGTCTCCACCCGGCTGGCCACCAGACGCTCCTGTTCCCTGCGCGCCGCTTTTCCGCGCAGCCGCAGGATCTGGCTCAGTCCCAGCGCCTGCAGCACGAACACGGCGGAGAACGCCACGGTGTAGTCGTCGCCGGTCGCGTCCAGCAGCACACCGATCGCCAGCAGCGTCGTCATGGACGCGATGAAACCGCCCATGTTGGTGATGCCGGAGGCCGTGCCCTGACGCTCCGGCGGGTTCGCCGGACGCGCGAAGTCGAAGCCGAGCATCGAGGCCGGGCCACAGGCCCCGAGCACCGCGCACAGCATGACCAGCAGCCACATCGGTGCGTGCGCGCCCGGACAGAACAGCGTGGCCGCCCACAGCAGCGCAGTCGCCCCGACCGTTCCGAGCGCCAGCGGCAGCCGGGCCCGGTGATGCCGGGCGACGATCTGCCCGTAGACCAGGCCGACGACCATGTTCGACAGCACCACGAGCGTGAGCAGCTCCCCGGCCGCCGCCCGTGACAGCCCCTGCGCCTGGACCAGGAACGGCAGGCCCCACAGCAGCAGGAACACCATCGCCGGGAACTGGGTCGTGAAGTGCACCCACATACCGAGGCGGGTGCCGGGTTCCCGCCAGGACGCCGCGATCTGCCGTCGTACGTACGCCGACCCGTGGTGCGGGAACGGCTCCGGCTCGAAGCCCTCGGGGTGGTCCTTCAGGAAGAGGAGGAGCAGCACGAGGACGACGACCCCGGCGAGCGCGCTGCCGCCGAACGCGGCCGTCCAGCCGATCCCGTGCAGCAGCCGGGCCAGCACGAGCGTCGAGACCAGGTTGCCCGCCATCCCCACCAGACCGGCGAGCTGTGCGATCAGCGGACCGCGGCGGGCCGGGAACCAGCGGGTGCCGAGGCGCAGCACGCTGATGAACGTCAGGGCGTCGCCGCAGCCGAGCAGTGCGCGGGAGGCGAGCGCCGTGCCGTACGACGGGGAGAACGCGAACCCCACCTGGCCGGCCGTGAAGAGCACGACACCCATGGTCAGCACCTTCTTGGTGCCGAGCCGGTCCACGAGCAGGCCGACGGGTATCTGCATGCCCGCGTACACGAGGAGCTGGAGGATCGAGAAGGTGGACAGGGCGGACGCGTTCACATGGAAACGGTCCGCGGCATCGAGTCCGGCCACACCCAGGGATGTGCGGAATATCACAGCGACGAAGTAGACCGCGACACCGATGATCCACACCGCGACGGCACGACGGCCGCCCGGCGGATCCCCGGGCAGGGAGACCGAGCGGGAGCTCAGGGAACGGGAACTCATCGCACCTCACCCCGCGCCAGGTGGGAGAACCAGCTGACGTGCCGATGGACGGCGTCGACGGCCGCCTCGGCGTCGCCGGACCGCAGGGCGTCGAGGATCTCCTCGTGCTCGGTGAGCGTCTTGGCGATCCGGTCGGGGTGCGAGTGCATGACCGCCACCCCCATCCGCAGCTGGCGGTCGCGGAGTTGGTCGTACAGACGGGAGAGGATCTCGTTGCCGCCGCTGCGCACGATCTCGGCGTGGAAGGTCCGGTCGGTGAGCGCCGCCCCGGCCAGGTCCCCGGCGGCGGCCTGCTCCTTCTGGCGTGCGAGCAGTTCTTCCAGACGGTGGATCAGGGTGGGCGGGGCGGGCACGGCCTTGCGGGCCGCGTGCGCCTCCACCAGCTGACGGGTCTCCACCACATCTGCGATCTCCTGCGCGGAGACGGGCAGGACCAGGGCCCCCTTCTTCGGGTAGAGCCTGATCAGCCCCTCGACCTCCAGCCGCAGCAGCGCCTCGCGCACCGGCGTCCTGGAGACCCCCACCGCCTCGGCCAGCTCTCCCTCGGTGAGCAGTGTCCCGCCCTCGTAACGGCGCTCCAGGACGCCCTGTTTGACGTGCGCGTACACGCGGTCGGCGGCGGGTGGCTGTTTGACGGACGGCTTCTCGGGGGCGGCGGACGGCGCTGAAGGCATGCGCACATCATAGATACAACAGGTACGCAACCCGATGTGCGTCCACGATATGGACCCGCCGGAACCCTCTCCACATTCGTCCCGGCAACCGCACATCCTTTTGTGCTAGTTACGTGTCTCACCATGAAGCGGCCCTGTCATCTGGCCGCCCTCCTTGGGCATTTGGATGCACATGGTGCATCAGAGACGCAATCGGAGCGTTCAACTTGATTACCGGCATTAAGAGTGCGCGAGTTCGCCGAGCCGCCGCGGCAGTGTTCACCACCGGCGCCGTACTGACCGCCGCTGCCCTCACCGCGGCCCCCGCGCAGGCCGTCACAAAGCCCACGATCACCGCCAAGGGCGGGTTCGTGATGAACAACAGCACCGGCAAGAGCCTGTTCACCAAGGCCGCCGACTCGAAGCTGTCCACCGGCTCCACCACCAAGATCATGACCGCCAAGGTGGTGCTGTCCCAGTCGAACCTGAACCTGGACTCCAAGGTCACGATCCAGAAGGCCTACAGCGACTACGTCGTCGCGAACAATGCCTCCCAGGCTCACCTGATCGTCGGCGACAAGGTCACCGTGCGTCAGCTGCTGTACGGGCTGATGCTGCCCTCCGGTTGTGACGCTGCCTACGCCCTCGCGGACAAGTACGGTTCCGGCTCGACCCGCGCCGCGCGTGTGAAGTCGTTCATCGGCAAGATGAACACCACCGCCCGGAGCCTCGGCCTGACGAACACGCACTTCGACTCGTTCGACGGCATCGGCAACGGCAACAACTACTCGACGCCGCGCGACCTGACGAAGCTCGCGAGCAACGCGATGAAGAGCTCCACCTTCCGCTCGGTCGTCAACACCAAGTCGACGAAGCAGAAGGTCACCACCAAGAGCAACGGCTACCGCTACTACAACTGGACCAACACCAACCCGCTGCTCGGCACCTACAGCGGCGCCATCGGCGTGAAGACGGGCTCGGGCCCGGAGGCCAAGTACTGCCTGGTCTTCGCCGCGACCCGCAACGGCAAGACGATCATCGGTACGGTCCTGGCGGCGACGTCCATCGACAACCGCACCGCCGACGCGAAGAAGCTGCTGAACTACGGCTTCGCCGTCTGATTCCCTCGCGCACCACGGCGGAAGGGGCCGGCCGCTTCTCGCGGCCGGCCCCTTCGTCGTGATCTGCCCCGGGCGCTAGCCCCAGGTGATCAGCCGCTTCGGCTGCTCCAGGATGGCCGCCACGTCCGCGAGGACCTTCGAACCCAGCTCGCCGTCCACCAGGCGGTGGTCGAAGCTGAGCGCGAGGGTCGTGACCTGACGGGGCTTGACCTTGCCCTTGTGGACCCAGGGCTGGAGCTTGATCGCGCCGATCGCGAGGATCGCCGACTCGCCCGGGTTGAGGATCGGCGTGCCCGTGTCGACACCGAACACCCCGACGTTGGTGATCGTGACCGTGCCGCCCTGCATCGCCGCCGGGGACGTCTTGCCCTCGCGAGCCGTGCTCACCAGTTCACCCAGCGCCTCCGCGAGCTGCGGAAGGGTCTTGTCGTGCGCGTCCTTGATGTTCGGCACGATCAGACCGCGCGGGGTGGCCGCCGCGATCCCGAGATTCACATAGTGCTTGCGGACGATCTCCTGGTTGGCCTCGTCCCAGGAGGCGTTGATGTCAGGGTTCCGCTTGATCGCGACCAGCAGAGCCTTGGCGATCAGCAGGAGCGGGTTGACCCGCAGACCCTGGAGGTCCTTGTCCTGCTTCAGCTCCTCGACCAGCTTCATCGTGCGGGTCACGTCGCACGTGACGAACTCCGTGACGTGCGGCGCGGTGAACGCGGAGCCGACCATCGCCTGCGCGGTGGCCTTGCGGACGCCCTTGACGGGGATACGGGTCTCCCGCACGGTGTCGTACGTCACCACGGGCGCCGGGGCGGCCGGGCGCTCCACCGCCGGAGCGGGGACCACCACGGCGGGCGCCGCGGGGGCGGGGGCCACGGCCGCGTGTACGTCCTCGCGGGTGATGATCCCGTCCGGGCCGGAGGGGATGACCGTCGTGAGGTCGACACCCAGGTCCTTGGCGAGCTTGCGCACCGGAGGCTTCGCCAGCGGGCGGGACTTGCCGCCGTGCCCGTTCAGCTCGCCCTGGAGCGCCGAGGCCGCGTGACGGGCGGCCTCGGCGACGGCCGCGGTCGTCTTGCGGGGGCGGCGCTTGGTGGAGGACTCGGCGACGCCGTACCCGACGAGGACCGGCTTGCGGCCCTGCGGCTTGGGCTCCTCCGCCGCGGGCGCGGGCTGCTCGGCCACGGGCTCCGGTGCCGGGGCCGTCTCGGCGGGCGCCGGCGCCTGTGCCTGTGCGGCGGGGGCGCCCCCGGCCACGTCGACCGCGATGATCGCCGTGCCGACGTCCACCGTGGTGCCCTCGGGGAAGCGCAGTTCCCGGACCACCCCGTCGTACGGGATGGGCAGCTCCACAGCCGCCTTGGCGGTCTCCACCTCGCAGACGACCTGCCCGTCGGTGACCGTGTCCCCGGGCTGGACGTACCACTTGAGGATCTCGGCCTCGGTGAGACCCTCGCCCACGTCGGGCATCTTGAATTCGCGCACGGACGCGTCAGTCATCGTCGTCACGACCCTCTCCTCAGTACGCCAGGACGCGGTCGACGGCGTCCAGCACCCGGTCCAGGCCCGGCAGGTACTCCTCCTCCAGCCGCGCCGGCGGATACGGGGAGTGATAGCCACCGACCCGCAGCACAGGCGCCTCCAGGTGGTAGAAACACCGCTCCGTGATCCGGGCCGCGATCTCCGCACCCGAACCGAAGAACACCGGTGCCTCGTGCACCACCACCAGGCGGCGGGTCTTCTCCACCGACGCCTGCACGGAGTCGAAGTCCAGCGGCGAGACCGAGCGCAGGTCCAGCACCTCCAGTGACCGGCCCTCCTCCTGGGCGGCCACGGCGGCCTCCTGGCACACCTTCACCATCGGGCCGTAGGCGGCCAGCGTGACATCCGTGCCCTCACGCACCACCCGCGCCTTGTGCAGGGGGTACGGGATCGCCTCGGGGTCGACCTCGGACTTGTCCCAGTAGCGTCGCTTCGGCTCGAAGAAGATCACCGGGTCGTCGCTCTGGATCGCCTGCTGCATCATCCAGTACGCGTCCGACGCGTTCGACGGAGAGACGATCTTCAGGCCGGCCACATGGGCGAACAGCGCCTCGGGGGACTCGCTGTGGTGCTCGACCGCGCCGATGCCGCCGCCGTAGGGGATCCGGACGACGACCGGCAGCTTGACCTTGCCCAGGGAGCGGGCGTGCATCTTCGCCAACTGGGTGACGATCTGGTCGTACGCCGGGAAGACGAAGCCGTCGAACTGGATCTCCACCACCGGGCGGTACCCGCGCAGGGCCAGGCCGATCGCCGTGCCGACGATGCCCGACTCGGCGAGCGGGGTGTCGATGACCCGCTCCTCGCCGAAGTCCTTCTGCAGACCGTCGGTGACACGGAAGACACCACCGAGCTTGCCGACGTCCTCGCCCATCACCAGGACCTTGGGGTCCGACTCCAGGGCCTTGCGCAGCGACTCGTTGATCGCCTTGGCGAGTGCCATCTTCTCGGCCATGTCACTTGCCCCCTTCAGCGTCCGCGAACGACGCCTGGTAGGCGGCGAACTGGGCCCGCTCCTCGTCGACGAGCGCATGCCCGTCCGCGTACACGTTCTCGAAGATGGCGAAGTGGTCCGGGTCCGGCATGGCACGGACCGCTTCGCGCACCCGCCTTCCCAACGCCTCGCTCTCCGCCTCGAGTTCCGCGAAGAATCCCTCGTCCGCGTGGTTTGAGGCGAGGAGGTAGGCACGCAGGCGGGCGATCGGGTCCTTCGCCTCCCAGGCGGCCCGCTCGTCGTCGTGACGGTAGCGGGTCGGGTCGTCGGAGGTGGTGTGCGCGCCCATGCGGTACGTGAACGCCTCGACCAGGGTCGGGCCCTCGCCGTTGCGCGCCCGCTCCAGCGCCCACTTCGTGACCGCGAGGCAGGCCAGCACGTCGTTGCCGTCCACCCGCACGCCCGGGAAGCCGAAGCCCTGCGCGCGCTGGTAGAGCGGCACTCGGGTCTGCTTCTCGGTCGGCTCGGAGATCGCCCACTGGTTGTTCTGGCAGAAGAACACCACCGGCGCGTTGTAGACCGCCGCGAACGTGAACGACTCCGCGACATCGCCCTGGCTGGAGGCGCCGTCGCCGAAGTAGGCGATCACCGCCGAGTCCGCCCCGTCCTTGGCGACGCCCATGGCGTAGCCCGTCGCGTGCAGCGCCTGCGAGCCGATGACGATCGTGTAGAGGTGGAAGTTGTTGCTGTTGGGGTCCCAGCCGCCGTTGTTCACACCACGGAACATGCCGAGCAGGTTGGTGGGGTCGACCCCCCGGCACCAGGCCACGCCGTGCTCGCGGTAGGTCGGGAAGACGTAGTCGTCCTCGCGGGTGGCCCGTCCCGAACCGATCTGGGCGGCCTCCTGGCCGAGCAGCGAGGCCCACAGCCCCAGCTCGCCCTGACGCTGCAGGGAGGTGGCCTCCGCGTCGAAGCGGCGGGTCAGCACCATGTCCCGGTAGAGGCCGCGCAGCTCCTCGGGCGTGATGCCCTCGACGAACCGGTCGTACTCCGGGTTCTCGACGCGCTCGCCCTCGGGCGTCAGCAACTGAACGAGATCCGCTTCGGCGCCCTTCTTGGGCGTGGTGCGGGTGGTGCGCCTGGTGCCGGTGGTGCCGGCCTTGCTTCCGGCGCTGCGTCGCGGCTTGCGCGCGGCAGTGCTCTCCACGGTCACGTGTGCTCCTCCGTCGGTCCGGCCCCCGGGTTCGCCGGGTGCCTGGGGATCCCCTCGGCCCGCTTGGGGCCGGTGAGAGCGGCTCGCCTGCAGCGCACGGACGCACGGGGTGGGTGCGACGCGTTCGAGACAGACGGACAGGTGCCCCGGCGAGCGCCCTGCAAAGGGCACGTTACCCAGTGCGCCACATTTCTGTGAAACCCCTCCTGACCTGGGATTTTGCTTGGATATCCAAGTAAATCGAGTAAGTCGGGCACAGATGCTGGTCACAGCCTTGCAGGGGGCCGGAACAACGGCACGTTATCCCGCTCACCTGGAGCACGGGAAGACTCATTCTGGGGTGGTGCTGGTGTCGCAGGGTGAGGAACCGCCCGTTCGCTCGGACTCCGTCCCGGCCGTGACCGGGCCAGGTGCTCTTCTCCGGGGTACGCGGCGGGGCAGCACGCGCGGCTGCGCGCCCAGCCCGGCCGGGGCCGCCGTCAGCTTCGTCGCGGCCGCCGTCCGGACGAGCACGCGCGCGTGGAGCCTGCCGAAAAGCAACGCGCGCGTGGAGCCCGTCTCCGGGTCCCACGCGCGCGTGGCGGCCGTTTTCGCGGGGCGGCCCCCCTCATGTCGTCGGGCGGGAGCCGCTCGCACGGCTGCCGGCGCCCTGCGGTCGTCCCACCGCTCCCTGCGTGACGGTCCTGCGGGGCCCGTCAGGCCCCGGGACCCCTCAGGGCACCTGCGGGTCGCCCGCGCCCGCCGTGTCCCCGCCGCCGCCCGACGCCGTCGGGTCCGAGGGGTCGCCGCCGCCGCCCGTGGGCGTGTCCGTCGGCTCGTCCGAGGGAGTCGACTCGGTCGGCGGGGCGCTCGGCTGGTCCGGCGTCGTCGACGGCTGCGCTGGCGGCTGCTGGCTGTAGCTGTACGACGGCGTGTACGAGGGCGTGTAGTCCGAGCCGCCGCTCGAGTCCGAGGTGTCGTTCGTGGACGTGTCGGTGGCCTCGTCGGTCGGTGTCTTCTGGGACTGCTTGTCGTCCTTGTTCTTGGTCGCGGGCGGTGACTGCGTGGTGCCCGTCCCGCCGCCGCTGCCGCCCGTGTTGTGCAGCGCCAGCGCGACGCCCGCCGCGACGGCGATGACCGCGAGGACCGCGAGGATCCACAGCTTGCCGCGTCCGCTGCCGCGGTTGCCGTGTCCCTCGAAGCCGCCGTCGTCCCGGGCGCCGTACCCCGTGGGCAGGATGGGCTGCGGAATCTGCGTGGTGCCGGCCTCACCCGGGTGCGGCATCGCCGTCGTACCGGCGAAGCCTCCCGCGGGGGTGTGCCGGCCCTCGTGCACCGCGACCGGGCCGGTGTTCCAGGTGCCGGTGTGGCCGCCCTGGTCGTACAGCATCTGCAGGGCGTACTGGGACAGACCGCGCATCTCCTCCGCGGTCTGGAAGCGATCGTCCGGCTCCTTCGCCAGGGACCGCATCACGAGCCCGTCCAGCTCCGGCGGCGAGGCGCCGTCCGAGACCTGGGACGGGGGCACCGGGATGTCCTGAACGTGCTGGTACACCACGGACAGCGGGGTCTCACCGACGAACGGGGGCCGCAGCGCGAGCAGTTCGTACAGCAGGCAGCCCGTCGCGTACAGGTCCGATCGGTAGTCGACGGCCTTGCCGAGCGCCTGCTCCGGGGAGAGGTACTGCGGCGTGCCCATGACCATGCCGGTCTGCGTCATCGTCGTGGACGCCCCGTGCAGGGCGCGCGCGATGCCGAAGTCCATGACCTTCACGGCGCCGTTGTTGGTGATGATGACGTTCGCCGGCTTGATGTCGCGGTGCACGATGCCGTGCTGGTGGGAGTAGGCCAGTGCCTCCAGGACGCCCGAGACGATGATCAACGCCTGCTCGGGTCCGGGTGCCTCCGCGTTGAGCAGCAGATCGCGGATCGTACGGCCCTCGACCAGCTCCATCACGATGTACGGCACCGACTGGCCGCCGACGTGGTCCTCGCCGGAGTCGTACACGGCGACGATCGCGTGGTGGTTGAGGCCGGCCACCGACTGGGCCTCGCGCGTGAAGCGGGCCTTGGAGACCGGGTCCTCGGCCAGGTCGGCACGGAGCAGCTTGACCGCGACCGTCCGCCCGAGGCGCACGTCCTCGGCCGCGAACACCTCGGCCATGCCACCCCGGCCGAGTCTGCGCGTCAGCCGGTACCGGCCGTCCCCGACAAGCCCGCCGTTGCCCCAGTTCTCCGGCGCGTCTGACATCCCGCCGCCAGTCGCCTCGGGGTCGGACGGGCCCTGGGCGCGCTGCGTCTGTGCCATCAGTCCTCGCCGTCGTTTCTGCCCGCGGTCTGCGCGGTGGTTGTTACGGTCTCCGACGGGCCACGCTACAGGCTTCGCGCAAGGCCCCGGTCCGAGATGCATCCGAGACGGACCGGTCATCAAACCGCGTGCCCGGTTCCATGTGCAAATTCCGTCCACAGGCCGTACGACCCCCGTAACGCTTCCGCGATGCTTCTTGCGCGTACGGTCACGAACGGGCACCGGGCCGGGCATCTCGGTGCCCTGAAGCAGACATGGCCGGAAGAGGTCCGTCGATCACGGAGCAACCGCTTCGAAGCGACGACGGTACGCACGTCGATCACGGAAGGCGGGGGCACGGCGGGCCGCCGCCGACGCGCGCGAAGGGGGCCGCTGGACCCGAGCCGGGCATGTGCCACGACGGCGCACCAGGCCGTATGCGGGGCGCTTCCCCGTCGGCGGCCGGCGACGGCCGTGCGCCTCGCCCGACGGGAGCGGTAGGGCTTCGGTGCGTCCTTACCGGACGCGATGCCGGATTGCCAGGTCCCGATCCAGACACTTCACACCGAGCCGAGTCGCGAACGGGCCGCCCAGGGGCAGTTTCGCCACGGGGCGCCGTCCGTGGCGAAACTCACGCGCGCGAACACCGCCTTCGTCGTCGGCCGCGGTGCCGCTCGCTCTCTCCCGGCACAGTGCGAAGGGTCCGGCACCGTCGTGGTGCCGGACCCTTCGCAAGACCGGGGTCACAGGCTCGTGCGGCCGGGCTCAACCGGGCCGCACGCCCTGGATCACAGGTACGGGCCGCCCGCACGGCCGCCCGTGCGAAGGTCCTCCTCGCCGTCGGGGGAGCCGACCCCCGGCGGAAGGGCGCGGCGCATCTGCTCCAGCTGGGCCCGCGCCGCCATCTGCTGGGCGAACAGCGTGGTCTGGATCCCGTGGAAGAGGCCCTCCAGCCAGCCCACCAGCTGTGCCTGCGCGATGCGCAGTTCCGCGTCGCTCGGGATCGCCTCGTCCGTGAAGGGCAGGGAGAGCCGCTCGAGCTCCTCGACGAGTTCGGGAGCGAGACCGTCCTCCAGCTCCTTCACCGAGCTGGCGTGGATCTCCTTCAGACGCTGCCGGCTCGCCTCGTCCAGAGGAGCGGCGCGCACCTCCTCCAGCAACTGTTTGATCATGCTGCCGATGCGCATGACCTTCGCCGGCTGCTCCACCTGCTCCGTCACCGGGATCTCGCGGGAGTCAACGTCTCCGGTGCCGCCGAGAGCCATTCCGTCCTGGCCCACGACCAGGATCTTCTGGGGGTTCTCCGACGACCTGTCGTTCCTCGGCATCTCCATGCGGCCATTCTCTCGTACCCGTACACGACATCAGGCATGTGCCCTCGGTGAAGGGTGATCCACCCTCTGGAAGCCGCCCGGCAGGCGTCGGGCACGCCCGCCGGAGCCGGGACCGGGGCGGCGGAGCGGCGGGCGGTCGAGATGCCGGACACGGGGGTCCGTGTGACGCTGGTTCCGTTGATCTTGGCCTCCGAGCACGGGAGGGGGTCACGCGCGTGACTCCATGGCTGCTTACGCCGTCCACGTTCCGCACACTCCGCGCCGCCGTCCTGCCACCGGTCCTGACGACGACCGCCGTCCTCAGCGCGTACGGGATAACCGCCGCATACGTCATATCGCCCGGGTCCGGGATACGCCCCGCGCACGGCGACCGGACCGTCTCGTACTCCGTTCAGCCCCCACCCGCGACAGCGACCCAGGCGTCCCCCGGAACGGCCGCGGCGGGCCCCCCGTCATCCGTGACACCCGCCGGGACGGCGGCACTGGGCCGGCCGGTGCCCGCGCCACCCCCTCAGCCGGCCGCTCCCCTCTCGCTCTCGTCCCCCTCGTCGCCTCCCTCGCAGCCCTCGGCCGATCCCTCCCGGCCCGGCAACTGGGCCGGTGAGGGACGGGTACAGCCGGGAGAGACGGACACCGAGCCGGGGGAGGACGAGGGCGACGGCGCATACACGGACCCCGCCGAGACGGCGCCGGACGAGGAGGACGCCACGACCACTACGGAGCCCGATGTCCAGGACTCCAGCGCGGACGCGGAGGCCTCCCTCGGTGCGGCCGTCCCCCCGGGGACCTTGCCCGCCCCCTCCCAGACCTCCGCTCAGGCCTCCGCCCTGCCCGCCCGGCAGGCCGCCGCCCCGAGACCGGTGGTCGAGGTCCTGCCCCTCGGCAGCGGCCTGATGCTCATCGGCCTCGGCATGGCCATCGCCCTGTTCGGTCTGCGCCTGCGCCGGGAGTGACCCGGCCGCCGCCCCTCGCCAGTGCCGGACCGGCAGCCCCTCAAGGCTTCACCAGCAGCACCTTTCCGATGTGTCCGCTCTCGTCCAGCAACCGGTGCGCCGCGGCCGCGTCGCTCATCGGGATCTCGCGGTCGATGACCGGACGCACATGGCCCGAGGAGATCAGCGGCCAGACGTGCTCCCGCACCGCTGCAACGATCGCCGCCTTCTCTCCGAGCGGGCGCGCCCGGAGCGAGGTCGCGGTGATCGCCGCCTGCTTCCGCAACAGCGCATTGATGTTCAGTTCGCCCTGCACACCGCCCTGCATGCCGATGATCGCCAGCCTGCCGTTCAGCGCGAGGGCCTGGACATTGCGGTTGAGGTACTTCGCCCCCATGTTGTCGAGGATGACGTCCGCACCCGCCCCGGCCGTGGCCTGCCGGATCTCCTCCACGAAGTCCTGCTCGCGGTAGTTGATCAGCACGTCCGCGCCCAGTTCGGCGCAGCGGTCCAGCTTCTCCTTGCTGCCCGCCGTGACCGCCACCTTCGCGCCCACCGCTTTGGCCAGCTGGATCGCCATCGTGCCGATACCGCTGGTGCCGCCGTGTACGAGCAGCGTCTCACCCGGACGGAGATGGGCGATCATGAACACATTCGACCAGACCGTGCAGGTCACCTCCGGCAGTGCGGCAGCCTGAAGCAGGTCGAGCCCCTTCGGCACCGGCAGCAGCTGTCCGGCCGGGACCGCGACCTTCTCGGCATAGCCGCCGCCCGAGAGCAGCGCGCACACCTCGTCGCCGACGGCCCACCCGGAGACACCGGGACCGAGGGCGGCGATCCGCCCGGAGCACTCGAGTCCGGGGTACGGGGACGCACCGGGCGGCGGGTTGTAGTGGCCCGCACGCTGGAGGAGGTCGGCGCGGTTGACCGCGCTGGCCGCCACCTCGACCAGCACCTCGCCCTCGGCCGGTACGGGGTCAGGGACCTCCGCCCACACCAGCGCCTCGGGCCCACCGGGTTCAGAAATCGTGATCGCGTACATGAGAGGGACGCTACTCCTGGCGGTGGGCCGCCCCGCCGTGCAGTTCCCGGTGGCGGACCAGAGATGCCTCAGGTGGGGCAGGGGTGCGTCCCGTCTGGGCTGCGTGATGGCGCCGGATTCCGATGTTTCACGTGAAACAGTCCCCATCTCCCCCGGTCCGGCTCACTGCGCCCACACCCAGGGCAGGTCCAGCAGTTCCAGTTCCTGACCGGGCTGAGCGCCTCCGGGCGGTACGACCGCCAAAGCGTCCGCGGCGGCCATGCCGCGCAGCATGGCCGGGCCGTTGTAGTGCAGCGCAACGGCATGGTCGGCGTGAACGGCGACGGGGACGAGCCGGGTGTCGTACGGGTGACCGTGACTGGAGCCCCTCAGGGGCAGCGTGTACGGCTCGGAGGCCACACGCCCCGTCAGGCCCCGCAGCAGGGGCTCGGCGAGGGTCAGCAGGCCGGAGACGGCCGCGAGGGGATTGCCGGGCAGCCCGACGAGGTGCTGGTCGTCCCGGGTGCGGGCCAGGAGCATGGGGTGTCCCGGGCGCACCTTCACGCCGTCCACGAGGAGTTCGGCGCCGATACGGTGCAGGGTGGGATGGACATGGTCGACGGGTCCCCCGGCTGTGCCCCCGGTCGTGAAGATCATCTCGGCCGTCGAGGAGGTGACCGCCCGGTGCAGGGCCTCGGCGTCGTCACCGAGCCTCCGGACGGCCACCACGTCCGCGCCGAGCGCGCGCAGCCAGGGCGGCAGCATCGGGCCGAGCGCATCCCGGATCAGGCCGTCCCTGGGCGGCCCCTCGGTGAGCAACTCGTCCCCCAGGACCAGAACTTCGACCCGGGGGCGAGGCCGCACGGACAGCGTGTCGTACCCGGCGGCCGCGGCGAGCCCGAGCACGGCCGGGGTGATCAGGGCCCCCGGGGGGAGCAACTGGTCGCCCGCGTGGCACTCCTGGCCGCGCGGCCGAATGTCCTGGCCGTGCGCGACCGTGGGGGTGCCCCCGGTCCGCGCGGAGCCGGGAGCCGGGGGAAGGGCAGCGTGCAGCCGGCCCTTGTCGTCCATGCGCCCGTGTTCGCTGCGCAGGACCGCGGTGGTGCCCGGGGGGATGCGCGCACCGGTGGCGATCCGCACGGCCTCCCCGTCCTCGAGGGGAGCCGGCTCCGTGTGCCCGGCGAGGACTCCTTCCTCCCGCACCTCCCAGGGGCCGGGGCCAGCGACCGCCCAGCCGTCCATGGCGGAGGTGTTGAAGGAGGGAAGGTCGGTCAGCGCGGTGAGGGGGTCGGCGAGAACCAGGCCGAGGGCGGCGTCGAGGGGCACGTCGACCGGGTCGCGGCGGGGCACGGAACGGGCCGCGCGCGCGGCGACGGCCCGGGCCTCGGGCCAGGGCGTGGCCTGATGGCCCGGGTGGTGCTCGGACGAGGCCGCCGAGGAGGCTGCTGCCCCCGGGCCGTCCTGGCCGTCGTCCCGGGCGCCGGGATGCCGGGGGGTACGGGGTCCGGTTCCGGACGTACGCGGATCGGACCGGCCGTCACCTGGGCCGAGGTCCCGTACCAGGGCGAGGGCCTCTTCGAGGTCCCGGTCGTGCTGTTCCGGGTCGTGCCGCTGCTCGGCCGGGCGGGCGGAGCGGGCCTCGCCCGGACGGCCGCGCCCGCCGCTGTCGTCGACCACGGCCAGAGCCTCCTCCACATACCGTTCGTCGATGTCCGGACCTCCCCGGGCGCCGCTCCCTCTCATCCGGCGTCCGGCTTGGCCTCGGCGGCCTCCTCGTCCGCCCAGCGCAGGGCCAGGGCGGCGGCCTTGCGGGCGGCCTCGGCGACCGCTTCGGGGCCTCCCTGCGCCTGCGCGGCGGCGTAGCCGACGAGGAACGTCGTCAGCGGGGCCGCGGGCCGGGCCACTCCGTGCGCGGCGTCGCGGGCGAGATCGAGGAGGACGCCGGTATCGACGTCGAGGTCGATGCCCAGCTCGTCCTTGACTGCGGAAATCCATTCATCCAACACGTGCCCATGCTCCCTGATGCGTGATCGGGCGGCGGCGATGTCGTCCCAGGTGTCGCAGTCGAAGGACGCGACGGGGTCGGAGATACGGGTGAGGCCGAGCCCGGCGACCAACCGCCGCAGCGGAAGGCCGGCAAGACCGGGGCGCGGGGGAAGTTCCGAAGGATCGCCGAGGTCTGGAGGACGGGGGAGTTCCGGTGCGCCGGAAGGGCCCTGTTCGGCGGCCAGCCGTGTGAGTTCGCGGCGCAGTGCAGCGCTCCGGTAGGCGGCCACGAGGGGCTGGTCGCGCCCCTCGGGGTCGGTGAGCACCGCCCCTTCGGCGCCGCTCGCCCGCAACGCGGCCAGCAGCCGCCGTACCGTCCCCGCCTCCAGGAACGGCAGATCGGCGGAGAGCACGACGACATACCGGGCCGTGGTGCGCCGCAGCCCCGCGTCGAGCGCGGCGACCGGGCCGGCGCCCGGCGGCTCCTCGCGGGCCCAGAGCACGGGGCGCGCGGTAGGCCGGGGGCCGGCGACGACCACCGTGGTGGCCGCGCCGGCGCAGGCCGCCAGAACGCGGTCGAGCAGCGCCCGCCCGCCGACGCGCACACCCGGTTTGTCGGCCCCGCCGAGCCGCCGGGCGGCACCGCCGGCCAGGACGACGGCGTCGTACACATCGGCGCCCGGGTCGCCCGAGGGCTCGTACTCGGTCATGTTCCCGAGTATGGGCGCCGCGTCGATCAGTGACACCCCCGCACCTCGGCCGGGTGCGGGAACTTGCTCACAGTTTCGCGGCCGGCCGGCCGCGGACCCGGCTCAGAGGGTGCGCAGCAGCACCGCCGGCTGTTCCACGCAGTCCGCCACGTACCGCAGGAATCCGCCCGCCGTACCGCCGTCGCACACCCGGTGGTCGAAGGTGAGCGAGAGCTGCACGACCTGCCGCACCGCCAGCTCCCCCTCGTGCACCCATGGCTTGGGGACGATCCGGCCGACGCCGAGCATGGCCGCCTCCGGGTGGTTGATGATCGGTGTCGAGCCGTCGACGCCGAACACTCCGTAGTTGTTCAGCGTGAAGGTCCCGCCGGTGAGTTCCCCGGGTGTGAGCGTGCCGGCCCGAGCCGCCTCGGTCAGGCGGGCGAACTCCGCGGTGAGCGACTCGGCGTCCCGTGCGTGCGCGTCCCGCACCACGGGGACGACGAGTCCCCGTTCGGTCTGGGCGGCGAACCCGAGGTGCACCTGATCGAGCCGGACGATCTCCCGGGCCTCCAGGTCCACGGTGGAGTTCAGCTCGGGGAACCGGGCGAGCGCGGCGGTGCAGATGCGGGCCAGCAGGGCGAGCAAGGCGATCTTGGGGCCTCCCGCCGCGTTCATGGCCGTCCGCGCGCGCATCAGGTCCGTGGCGTCGGCGTCCACCCAGCAGGTCGCGTCGGGGATCTCACGCCGGCTCCGGGAGAGCTTGTCGGCGACGGCCCCGCGGACGCCCTTGAGGGGGATCCGGGTGCCGGAGGTGGTCGCCGCGGCTGCCGTAGCGGGTGCGGGCGCTTCGGAAGCGGATCCGGTGGGAACCGCGGATGCGGCCGCGACCGCCGTGGTCCTCGTCGCACCGCCGCGAGCCGCGGCGGTCCTCAGTGCGTCCTCCACGTCCGCCCGCAGAATCAGCCCGTCGGGCCCGGAACCCGTCAACTTCCGCAGATCGAGCCCGTTGTCGCGGGCGAGCCTGCGGACGAGCGGGGAGATCACCGGAACGGGGCCGTCGAGATGCCGGTGGCCGTCCGCGCGGTGGCCGGGGGCCGCAGCCGCCGGGGCCGCAGCCGCCGGGATCGGAGCAGCGGAGGCCGGGACGCCTGCGGGAAGCCCCGCTGCCCGGGTGGCGGACTCAGGTCCGGCGGCAGCCGGGAGCGGAGCCGCCGCGGCCACGGAATCGACCGCCCGCGAGGCTCCGTCCGTGGGGCGGGCGCCGGGCTGGGGCGGCCGGACCCGACGGCGCCGGGCGGGAGCCGCCGATGTGCCGTACCCGACCAGCACGTTCCCGGACGATTCCTCGCCCCCGCCGTCCACGGGGGCACCCACGGCGACCGTCAACAGCGGTGCGCCGACCGGAAGTTCCGCGCCCTCCTCGCCGAAGCGGGCCGTGACCACACCCTGGTAGGGGCAGGGCACCTCGACCATCGCCTTGGCCGTCTCGACCTCGACGACCGGCTGGTCGACCGCGACGACGTCCCCGACCTTCACCAGCCAGCGGACGATCTCCGCCTCGGTCAGCCCCTCCCCGAGGTCCGGCAGCCTGAACTCGAGCACCTGGGCCATCAGCTCCCCGCCTCCCACTGCAGGCGCCCCACGGCGTCCAGGATCCGGTCCACACCTGGCAGATGGTGCCGCTCCAGCATCGGCGGCGGGTAGGGGATGTCGAATCCGGCCACCCGCAGCACCGGCGCCTCCAGATAGTGGAAGCAGCGCTCGGTCACCCGCGCGGCGATCTCCCCGCCCGGCCCGCCGAAGCCGGTCGACTCGTGCACCACCACGGCCCGGCCCGTGCGGCGCACGGACGCGGTCACCGTCTCGTCGTCGAACGGCACCAGGGAGCGCAGATCGACGACTTCCAGGTCCCAGCCCTCGGCGCGAGCCGCCTCCGCCGCCTCCAGACAGACGGAGACCGACGGCCCGTAGGTGATGAGCGTCGCGCTGCGGCCCGAACGCCGTACCACCGCACGGCCTATCGGTTCCACGGTGTCGGGCTCGTCGGGGTTCCAGGCGGCCTTCGACCAGTACAGCCGCTTGGGTTCGAGGAAGACGACGGGGTCGTCGGAGGCGATGGCGGCGCGCAGCAGTCCATAGGCGTCGGCGACCGTCGCGGGCGTGACGACATGCAGGCCCGGGGTCGCCATGTAGTAGGCCTCGGAGGAGTCGCTGTGGTGCTCGACGCCGCCGATGCCTCCCCCGTAGGGGACCCGGATCGTCAGGGGCAGCGGCATCGCGCCGCGGGTGCGGTTGCGCATCCGCGAGACATGGCTGACCAGCTGCTCGAAGGCGGGGTAGGCGAAGGCGTCGAACTGCATCTCCACGACCGGCCTGAGGCCGTACATCGCCATGCCGACGGCCGTGCCGAGGATGCCCGCCTCGGCGAGCGGTGTGTCCGTGCAGCGATCGTCACCGAATTCCTTGGCGAGCCCGTCCGTGACCCGGAAGACACCGCCGAGCGTGCCGACGTCCTCGCCCATGACGTGCACGGACGGGTCGGCCGCCATGGCGTCGCGCATCGCGCGCGTGAGCGCCTGCGCCATGGTGGCCGGCTTGAGGGCAACGGTCGTCATCGCCCGGCTCCTTCCGGTCCGGCCGCCTCGGCGTCCAGCTCCGCCCGCAACTGCGCCTGCTGTTCGATGAGTTGGGTGGTGGGCCGGGCATACACATGGGCGAAGAGATCCATGGGGTCGAGCTCCGGGTCCTGGTTCATACGCGCCCGCAGGTCGGCCGCCAGCGCCTCGGCGTCCTCGCGCGCGGCCCGTATCCCGCCCTCGTCGAGAAGGCCGCGCTGCGTCAGTTCACGCTCCAGCAGCACGACCGGGTCGTGGGCCTGCCAGGCCTCGACCTCGGCGTCGCCGCGGTAGCGGGTCGCGTCGTCGGCGTTCGTATGGGCGTCGATGCGGTACGTCACCGCCTCGACGAGGGTGGGGCCGCCACCCGCGCGCGCGTGCCGTACGGCCTCGCCGAGGACCTCGTGCACAGCGGCCGCGTCGTTCCCGTCGACCAGCCGGCCCGGCATGCCGTAGCCGACCGCCTTGTGCGCCAGGGAGGGCGCCGCGGTCTGCTTGGCGAGCGGGACGGAGATCGCGAAGCCGTTGTTCTGGACCAGGAAGACGACCGGCGCCTGCCACACCGCGGCGAAGTTCATCGCCTCGTGGAAGTCGCCCTCGCTGGTGCCGCCGTCGCCCACCAGAGCGAGCGCGACCACGTCGTCGCCCTTCAGGCGGGCGGCGTGGGCGAGTCCCACGGCGTGCGGCAACTGGGTGGCGAGCGGGGTGGACAGGGGCGCCACCCGGTGCTCGTACGGGTCGTAGCCGGTGTGCCAGTCGCCGCGCAGCAGGGTCAGGGCCTCGACGGGGTCGACGCCGCGGGCGACGGCCGCGAGGGTGTCGCGGTAGCTGGGGAAGAGCCAGTCGCGCTCCTCCAGGACGAGCGCCGCGGCGACCTGGCAGGCCTCCTGCCCGGTGCTGGAGGGGTAGACGGCCAGGCGGCCCTGCTTGGTGAGCGCCGTCGCCTGCGCGTTGTACCGGCGGCCGCGCACCAGCTGGGTGTACAGCCGGCTCAGCAGCTCCGGGTCGGCCTTGGCGGCCGCCTCGGTGCCGAGGACGCGGTACGGCAGGGGATCGGGCAGCAGCGGAGCGGGATCGGTACGGGGCTGCCAGGCGGGCGGCGGGGTCGGCCGGTAGGCATCCCGCTGCTCCATGACCGTCATGACGGCACCTCCTCGTGGGAGCGGCTTCGGACGCGCCACGGGAGTGATGCGCCTCACCTACCGATTGTTCGGTCGTCGGCACATTTTGGCTACAGGCACCTCAAGGCTGTGGACAAACGGTTCTCCACAACCTGAGATGGACGCAGTACGTCCATGGTAGAGAGGCGGGGGCGCATGGCACCTGAACAAATGGCCGAGCCGCCGGAGCACGGCCCGGCCCTGCCACCCCCACGCCCCCTGGACGCCATCGACCGGGACATCCTGCAGATACTCCAATCGGACGGCCGCGCCTCGATACGGTCGGTCGCCGAACATGTGCACGTCTCCCGCGCCAACGCCTACGCACGGATCAACCGGCTCATCGAGGACGGCGTGATCCGCGGCTTCGGCGCCCGGGTGAACCATGAACGCGCCGGTCAGGGCACCTCGGCGTACATCACCCTGAAAATCGTCCAGAACTCCTGGCGCACGGTCCGCGAGCGGTTGCGCCTGCTGCCCGGCGCCTCCCACATCGCCCTGGTGGGCGGCGACTTCGACGTCCTGCTCCTGGTCCACACGCCCGACAACAAGGCGCTGCGCGAACTGGTCCTCACCCGGCTCCAGGCGATCCCCGAAGTACTCAGCACGCGCACGCTGCTGGTGTTCGAGGAAGAGGATCTGGAACCGGACAACTGACTGGTCAGACCAGGCAGGCCGGCAGCCGAACAGGCGGGCCCCGGTCCGGGCCGACCCCCTCAGTGCTCGGTGCGCAGCCCCGAGAAGACCAACTGCACGACCGCGTCGACCACTTCGCGCTCGCCCATGCCCCGCCCCTCGGGCCGGTACCACTCCACGATCGAGTTGATCATCCCGAAGACGAGCCGGGTCGCGAGCCGCACCTCCACGTCGCCGCGTACCTCCCCGTCGGCGGCGGCGGCCTTGAGCAGCTCGGCGACCTGATGGTCGAACTCGCGGCGCCGCTCCAGCGCCCACCGCTCGGTGCCCGTGTTGCCGCGCACCCGCAGCAGCAGCGTCACATAGGGCAGCTCGGTGATGAGCACCTCGACCATGCGCCGCACGACGTACTCGAGCCGCTCCACGGCACGGCCCCCGCGCGCGTGGTCCTCGTCGAGGATCCCGAAGAGGCCGTCCAGCGCCCGGCTGACGGCCCGGCGCAGCAGCTCCTCCTTGCCCGAGACATGGTGGTAGATCGACGACTTGGAGATGCCGGCGGCCTTGGAGAGGTGCTCCATGGAGGTGCCGTCGTAGCCGCGTTCGTTGAACACCTGCACGGCGACGGAGAGCAGGCTCTCCGGGGTGTACGTGTCGCGCCTGGCCGTGGTCATGAGGTGCCCTCCCGCTTCTCGGAGGCGTACGCGTGGCGGTAGAGCGCGAGGGACGGGGCGTACCGTCCGGAGGGGTCACGCATGTGCAGGTCGTCCAGGAGGTCGTAGGCCCAGCCGCGGCCGAGTCGGCGGCTCCACTCGAAGGGACCGAGCGGGTAGTTGACGCCGAGCCGCATCGCGGTGTCGATGTCCTCCTCGGTGGCCACGCCCTTGGCGACGGCGTCGTGCGCCAGGTCGACGATCCGGGCCACCGTCCGGGCGACGATCATGCCGGGCACGTCCCCGAGGACGCTGACGTCCTTGCCGAGCGCCTGGAAGAGCCCGACGGCCTCGGAGAGGGTCCTCTGCGAGGTGTCCTGGGAGGCGGACAGGGCGATCCGGGTCGCCCTGCGGTAGTCGAGCGCCAGGTCGAAGTAGACGACGTCCCGGAACTCGACGGAGGTCTGTCCGTCCGCGAGAGCCAGCTGCCCGCCGCCGGGCAGCACCAGACGGGTGCCGTGGTCCTCGTCGTCCTCACGGATGCCGATGCCCGCCTCACGGATCAGCGCGAGCAGTTCCGAGGCGGGACCCAGATCGCCCTCGACGACGACGTAGGCGGGTGCCTGCGCCGGCTCCGCGGTGTGCGGCTCGGGCCGCTCGGCGTCGTCCCCGTAGCCGTACCAGCCCTGTCCGGTCTTGCGGCCGAGCCGGCCGGACTCCACCAGCCGACGCTGGGCGAGGGAGGGCGTGAAGCGCACGTCCTGGAAGAAGGACTCCCACACCGAGCGGGTGACGGACTCGTTGACGTCCTGCCCGATGAGGTCGGTCAGCTCGAACGCGCCCATCCGGAAGCCGCCCGACTCGCGCAGGACAGCGTCGATGGTGGCGGGGTCGGCGGCCTGCGCCTCGTACACCGCGAACGCCTCGGCGTAGTAGGGCCGGGCGATGCGGTTGACGATGAAGCCGGGGGTGTCCGCGCAGGCGACCGGTGTCTTGCCCCAGGCGCGGGCCGTCTCGTACGCGCGCGTGGCGGACGTGACGTCGGTGGCGAACCCGGAGACGACCTCCACCAGTGGCATCAGCGGCGCGGGGTTGAAGAAGTGCAGGCCGACGAAGCGGCCCGGGCTGCGCAGGGCGCCGCCGACGGCGGTCACGGACAGGGACGAGGTGTTGGTGGCGAACAGGCAGTCCTCGCCGACGACGTCCTCCAGCTCCCGGAACAGCTGCTGCTTGGCGTCGAGACGCTCCAGGACCGCCTCCACGACGAGCGAGCAGTCCGCCAGCTCGGCCAGGTTCTCGACGGCCAGCAGGCGGGCGCGGGCCGCGTCCCGCTCGGCCGGGGTGAGCCGGTCCTTCGCCACCAGCCGGTCGAGACGGGCACCGATCGCGGCGGCGGCCTCGCGGGCGCGGCCCGGAGCGACGTCGTACAGCCGCACAGGATGCCCTGCGACCAGCGCGACCTGGGCGATGCCCTGGCCCATGGTGCCGGTGCCCACGACGGCCACAGGGCTGCTGAGGTCGAGTGCTGTCATGTGCGCGATCCTCCCGCACGCCGTTTTCCACAGATACGGCAGGCCCCCTTGTCCCGACCGATCGTTCGGTTACTCTAACCCTGTCCGCCTGTTCCTGCCCAGGTCATGAGCTCGACGAAGAGTTCTTGAGACGAGGAGTTGGTCCCGCATGGCCGCCGAACTCACCGCGCAGCAACTGATCGCCCAGCACCGGCCCACTCTCGACCAGGCGCTGGAAGCCATCCGCACACGCGCGTACTGGTCCCCGCACCCCGAGCACCCCAAGGCCTACGGGGAGCACGGCAGCCTGGACGCCGCAGCGGGCAAGGCCGCCTTCGACGCCCTCCTCGGCACCCGTCTGGACTTCGGCCAGCCGGGCACGGACGACTGGACGGGCGGCGAGGTCTCGCCGTACGGGATCGAGCTGGGCATCACCTATCCCCACGCGGACATCGACGTCCTGCTGCCCGCCATGCGCGCCGGCCAGCGGGCCTGGCGGGACGCGGGCCCCGAGACGCGCGCGGTCGTGTGCCTGGAGATCCTCAAGCGCATCAGCGACCGGACGCACGAGTTCGCGCACGCGGTCATGCACACCAGCGGCCAGGCGTTCATGATGGCGTTCCAGGCGGGCGGCCCGCACGCCCAGGACCGCGGCCTGGAGGCGGTGGCGTACGCGTACGCGGAGCAGGTCCGCACGCCCGGGACCGCGGAGTGGACCAAGCCCCAGGGCAAGCGCGACCCGCTGGTCCTCACCAAGGCGTTCCGGCCCGTCCCACGGGGCATCGCCTTGGTCATCGGCTGCAACACCTTCCCGACGTGGAACGGCTACCCGGGCCTGTTCGCCTCCCTGGCCACCGGCAACGCGGTCCTCGTCAAGCCGCACCCGCGCGCGGTGCTGCCGCTCGCGCTCACCGTGCGGATCGCCCGCGAGGTGCTCGCCGAGGCGGGCTTCGACCCGAACCTGGTGGCGCTGGCCGCCGAGCGCCCGGGCGAGGGCATCGCCAAGACGCTCGCGGTGCGCCCCGAGATCCGCATCATCGACTACACGGGTTCCACGGCGTTCGGCGACTGGCTGGAGACCAACGCCCGCCAGGCACAGGTCTACACGGAGAAGGCCGGCGTCAACACGGTGATCGTGGAGTCCACCGGCGACTACAAGGGGATGCTGTCCAACCTGGCGTTCTCCCTGTCGCTGTACAGCGGACAGATGTGCACCACCCCGCAGAACCTGCTGATCCCCCGGGACGGCATCACCACCGACGAGGGCCCGAAGTCGTACGACGAGGTGGTCGCGGATCTCGCGCGCTCGGTCGACGGCCTCCTCGGCGACGACGCGCGGGCCAACGCACTGCTCGGGGCGATCGTGAACCCCGACGTCAAGGCCCGTCTGGAGGCGGCGGCCGGACTCGGCGAGGTCGCCCTGGCCTCCCGCGAGATCGCCAACCCGGAGTTCCCGCAGGCGATCGTGCGCACCCCGGTGATCGTGAAGCTCGACGGCGCCAAGCCGGACTCCGAGGCCGCCTACATGAGCGAGTGCTTCGGCCCGGTCTCCTTCGCCGTCGCGGTCGACTCGGCGACGGAGGCGGTGGAGCTGCTGCGCCGCACCGTCCGGGAGAAGGGCGCGATGACCGTCGGCGCCTACACCACCTCCGAGGAGGTCGAGCAGGCCGTCGAGGAGGCCTGCCTGGAGGAGCCCGCGCAGCTCTCGCTCAACCTGACCGGCGGGGTGTACGTCAACCAGACGGCCGCCTTCTCCGACTTCCACGGCTCGGGTGGCAACCCGGCGGCCAACGCGGCCCTGTGCGACGGAGCGTTCGTGGCGAACCGCTTCCGGACGGTGGAGGTGCGCCGGGAGGCGTAGCGGCGGCTCAGGCGGGTGCGCCCCCGGTGGCACTCCAGTGGTACAGCGTCATGGCCACACTGGTGGCGAGGTTGTAGCTGGAGACCTGGGGGCGCATCGGCAGGGACACCAGGTGGTCGGCGCGGGCGCGGAGGTCGGCCGACAGACCGGTGCGCTCGGAGCCGAAGGCGAGCACGGCGTCGTCCGGCAGCTTCAGGGCACGGATGTCGTCGCCCTCCGGGTCCAGGGCGAACACCGGGCCCGGCGGCAGCTCGGCCACGGACAGCCGCTCCACGGCGGTCGCGAAGTGCAGCCCTGCCCCGCCTCGCACCACCGTGGGATGCCACGGGTCGAGCGTGCCGGTGGTCACCACACCCGTCGCGCCGAACCCGGCCGCGAGCCGGATCACCGCTCCCGCGTTGCCCAGGTTCCGCGGGTTGTCGAGGACGATCACGGGGGCGGTCCGGGGCATGCGCCGCAGCGCTTCGAGACGGGCCTCGTGCGAGGGCCGCTCGGCGAGGGCGGCGACCGCGGTGGGATGCGGGCGCGGCACGAGGGCCCGGTAGGTGTCCTCGGGCACCTCCGTCAGCAGGGCCTCCAGCACGCCGAGCACATCGGGCGCCAGCTCGTCGGCCAGCGCGAGCGCCGCCCGCCGGTCGGTGGTGACGGCGACCGGAACACGCGCGTGGAAGCGGACCGCGTGCTTGAGTGCGTGGAAGCCGTCGAGCAGGACCAGGTCGTCGGCGAGCCGGTGCCAGGTGCCCAGCGGATCGGCGGTGCTGCGATACGGGTCCGTCATGCCGTGCAGCCTACGTGCGCGGCAGGCCGCCGGGCTTCCGGGCGGCCGGGCCATGGCGTCTCGGCACGGCTCGTACGACGCACCCCCGGGCCGGGCCGCCGGGCCGGGCCGCCGGCGGGCTCATGTAGCAGGGCTCGCCTGTGACTGATCGGCCGGCTCCTCGGTGGGCGGCCGAGGCCCGCGCGGGCGGGGCAGCGGGAGCCGGGCGGCGGGCCTCGCGAGCCGTCCACGCGCGCGTGCCGCCCAGCCCCCCAGCCGCCGCAGGAAAGACGTCGGCAGGAACACGGCGTCGGCGGCGATCATCGCGAGCGAGAAGAAGGGCAGCCCGAGCACCACGGCGATCACCGCGTGCTCGGTCATCATGACCGCCAGCAGCACGTTCTTCACCCGTCGGTTGAACAGCGTGAACGGAAACGCGACCTGCGCGGCGACCGTGCCGTACGTCATCAGCAGCACGGTCAGACCATGCGCGGACAACAGGTCGGACAGGGCGGGCCAAGGCGAGAAGTAGTCGATGTGGAGCGGGTAGTAGACCGCGGTGCCGTCCTGCCAGCGCGACCCCTGGATCTTGTACCAGCCGGCGGTCGAGTAGATCAGACACGCCTCCGCCATGATCACGAGCAGGGCGGCGTTGTGGACCAGGTTGGCGACGACGTCCAGCAGGATGCGCGGTTCCCCATGAGGGGCGCGCCGGCCGACGTACCACCACAGGCCCTGCACGGCCCACAGCCCCCAGAACACGACGAGCCAGGCCTCGCTGATCCAGTCCGCGACCGACGGCACGGCCAGTACGAGACCGAGCACGACCCACAGGACGGGGCCCGCCCGGTCGGGCCGCGGCTCGTCACCACGCGCGCGCGCCGCAGCGGCCCGCCGGGCGCGCCGCGCGTCCAACGACCACACCTGCCCGCAGCGGGTGAACACCAGGTAGATCGCCATCAGATGGATGACGTTGTCACCGCCGTCGCCCATGAAGACGCTGCGGTTCTGCAGCGACAGCACCCCCACCATGAAGAGCAGCGACATGGTGCGGGTCCGCCAACCGGCCAGCAGCAGGACGCTCGACAGCACGGCCAGGGCGTACACGGTCTCGAACCACACCTGCCCGTCGGACCACATCAGGACCGTGAAGGCGTGGTTGTTCGCGGTCAGTTGCCGGGCCAGGTCCCAGCTCCAGGGGCCGTCCGGCCCGTACAGCTCCTGGCGGTGCGGCAGCTCGCGCAGCAGGAACAGCAGCCAGGTGGTGGCGAACCCGATGCGGACGATCGCGGTCTGGTACGGGCCGAGGGCGGCGTCGGTGACGCGGGCGATACCGCGCGAGACACACACGGCGAACCGGTTCATCGGGCACTCGCCTCCGCCCGCTCGCCGTCCGGCAGCAGCCACCAGGGCAGCCGGCGGTACACAGGCGCCGTGCTGACTTTCTCACCGCTCCACTTCGGGGGCGGCACCTCGGTGGTGCGGGAACGGACCTGGACGCTTTCGACGCTCTCGCCGTCGCGGGCCGCGTGCTCACGGCCGAGACGCAGCGCGACGACCCGGCGGAGATAGTCCTCGGCCAAGGCGCCGCGCAGGCCCACGGGACGGTTCTGGCCGTCGTGCGAGGTGACGTAGAAGTCCCAGGCCCGGCGCAGTTCGTTCTGCTGGGTGTGGCTCGGCAGCAGGTTGCCGTCGATGGCGGCACCGTCGAGCGCGGACAGGTCGTACCAGCCCGTCGTCCGCCGGTCGCCGTCTCCCGTGCGCAGTTCGACCCGTGCCTGGACGTCGATGTTCTGCTGGAGCGGGTCGGGCGCGAACAGTTTCCAGTTCTGCTCGAACTCGGGGTAGATCCAGTCGCTGACCGCCTTGCTGTGCTCCTTGCTGACGACGTTCGCGGGCGCGACGTGCAGGAACACCATGCCCAGGTGCACACAGGCAGCGACGGCGACGACGGCGAGCGCCAGCGCGGCGGCTATCTGGTAGCGCAGGGAGAGGGCGGCGACGCCGGTGCGCGGGGCTGCCGGGTCCGGCGCGGCGGGCCCCTCCCTGTCCCACCCGCCCGTGGCCTCCTCGGGGCGCGGGTCGTGAGGTACGTCGCGGGCGGCGCCGACGGGCAGGGGGGACACCGGGTCGCCCGGGTCGCCCGGCTGTTCCCGCCGGGCGACCGGCTCCTCGTCGTACGCGTCCATCCCGCCCCGTCTCCCGAGCTTCCGTGCCCTCGGTGCCGTCCTGTGCCGCAGGCGCTGTCCGGCGACCGTCTCCGACCGGGCCGGGCCGGCCGTGTCACCCGTTCGCAGCACCCCACGGTGTGCGCACGGGAACGGTACTCAGACCCGCCCGCCCCGCACAGCGCATCGGTCACAGCGGCGGACGGCCGCCCGGAGATTGTCCACAGCGGTTGACACCCTACGGCGCCGCGTTCCACCATTGAACCGTCACGACCGAACGATCGGTCGGGAGAGAGTGGTCGAGGGGGATCGCATGGCGACAGCAGCAGCGCACCGGACGGCCCGCGCGGACGGCACGGCACAGGCGGACACAGCGGCCTACGAGGCCGGGTTCGACGCCGCCGTCGCCGCCGACGAGCGCATCGAGCCGCGCGACTGGATGCCCGACGCCTACCGCGCCACCCTGGTCCGGCAGATCGCCCAGCACGCGCACTCCGAGATCATCGGCATGCAGCCGGAAGCCAACTGGATCACCCGCGCGCCTTCCCTGCGCCGCAAGGCGATCCTGATGGCCAAGGTCCAGGACGAGGCAGGCCACGGCCTGTATCTGTACAGCGCCGCGGAAACGCTCGGCACCAGCCGCGACGAGCTGCTCGACAAGCTCCACTCAGGCCGCCAGAAGTACTCCTCGATCTTCAACTACCCCACGCTGACCTGGGCCGACGTCGGCGCCATCGGCTGGCTGGTGGACGGCGCCGCCATCACCAACCAGGTCCCGCTGTGCCGCTGCTCCTACGGCCCCTATGCCCGCGCGATGGTCCGTATCTGCAAGGAGGAGTCCTTCCACCAGCGCCAGGGATACGAGCTGCTGATGGCCCTCAGCCACGGCACACCGGAGCAGCACGCGATGGCCCAGGACGCGGTGAACCGCTGGTGGTGGCCCTCCCTGATGATGTTCGGGCCGCCCGACGACGAGTCGGCGCACTCCGCCCAGTCGACGGCCTGGAAGATCAAGCGGCACTCGAACGACGAACTGCGCCAGCGTTTCGTGGACATCTGCGTCCCCCAGGCCGAGTCGCTGGGCCTCACCCTCCCCGACCCGGACCTCGTATGGAACGAGGAACGCGGACACCACGACTTCGGACCCATCGACTGGACCGAGTTCTGGGACGTCATCAAGGGCAACGGCCCGTGCAACGAACAGCGACTGACCCAGCGCAGGCGGGCGCACGACGAGGGCGCCTGGGTACGGGAAGCGGCCGCGGCGTACGCGGCGAAGCACAACGGGACGAGCACAACCGGCGAGCACGCGCGCACAGCGGGCGCGGGATCGGCGACCAGGGCCGACGAGAACGGAAAGGCGTGACCATGACGACCGAAGAGTGGCCGCTGTGGGAGGTGTTCGTGCGCTCCCGACGAGGGCTCTCGCACACCCACGCCGGCAGCCTGCACGCCCCGGACGCCGAGCTGGCCCTGCGCAACGCACGCGACCTGTACACCCGGCGCGGCGAGGGCGTCTCCATCTGGGTCGTGCCGTCCGCCGCGATCACCGCCTCCTCACCGGACGAGAAGGACCCCTTCTTCGAGCCCTCCGCCGACAAGCCCTACCGGCACCCCACGTTCTACGAGATCCCGGAAGGGGTGAAGCACCTGTGACCGTCACCCGGCACACCACGGCCGCCCTGGCCCTCGGCGACGACGCCCTGGTGCTCTCGCACCGCCTGGGGGAGTGGGCGGGCCACGCGCCCGTGCTCGAAGAGGAGGTCGCGCTCGCCAACATCGCCCTGGACCTGCTGGGCCAGGCCCGGGTGCTGCTGTCCATGGCCGGTGACGAGGACCAACTCGCCTACCTCCGCGAGGAGCGCGCCTTCCGCAACCTCCAACTGGTGGAACAGCCCAACGGCGACTTCGCGCACACCATCGCCCGCCAGCTCTACTTCTCCACCTACCAGCGGCTGCTGTACACCCGGCTGGCCGCCACGGAGAGCGAGTTCACCGGCCTCGCCGCCAAGGCGGTCAAGGAGGTCGCCTACCACCAGGACCACGCCGAACAGTGGACCCTGCGGCTCGGCGACGGCACGGACATCAGCCACGAGCGGATGCAGCACGCGTGCCAGGCCCTGTGGCGGTTCACAGGAGAGATGTTCCAGCCCGTCGAAGGCCTGGACATCGACTGGCCAGGGATGAAAACCGCCTGGCTGGACTCGATCGGTGACGTTCTGCGCCGCGCCACCCTGGACATGCCGGAAGGCCCCCAGTCCGGGGCATGGACCGCGGGCGCCGGCCGGCAGGGACTGCACACGGAACCCTTCGGACGGATGCTCGCCGAGATGCAGCACCTGCACCGCAGCCACCCGGGGGCGTCATGGTGACGGCCACCGCCCTCGAAGAGGAACTGCGCCGGCTCGCCGGCTCGGTCCCCGACCCCGAGCTGCCCGTCCTCACCCTGGAAGAACTGGGCGTCCTGCGAGCCGTCCATGTACACGGCCCCGACGCGGTGGAGGTCGAACTCACCCCCACCTACACGGGATGCCCCGCGATCGAGGCGATGGCCCTGGACATCGAGCGCATACTCCAGGAACACGGCGTACCCCACGTCGTGGTGCGCACGGTGCTCGCCCCGGCCTGGTCGACGGACGACATCACCGACGAAGGCCGCCGCAAACTGCTCGCGTTCGGGATAGCGCCACCCCGCGCCCTGCCGACGTCCGGGCCCGTGCCCCTGGAACTCGGCCCCACCCGCACGGCCGCGGGCTCCCGCGAAGCCGGCTCCGCACCCACGGCCGCGAACGCCCCCGGACCCGAGGAGCCCGTGTACTGCCCGTTCTGCGGATCCGACGAGACCGAACTGCTCAGCCGCTTCTCGTCCACCGCGTGCAAGGCGCTGCGCCGCTGCCTCGCCTGCCGTGAGCCCTTCGACCACTTCAAGGAGCTGTGATGGCCCGGTTCCACCCGCTCCCCGTGGCCGCCGTCGACCGGCTCACCGACGACTCCGTGGCCCTGACCTTCACGGTGCCGCCCGCACTGCGCGAGGAGTACCGGCACGCACCCGGCCAGCACCTCGCCCTGCGCCGCACCACCGACGGCACGGAGGTCCGGCGTACGTACTCGATCTGCTCCCCCGCACCGGCCCCGGACGACGAAGGTCCGCGCACCCTGCGAGTCGGGGTCCGGCTGGTCGACGGAGGCGCCTTCTCGACCTACGCGCTCAAGGAGATCGCCGTCGGCGACGAGCTGGAGGTGATGACCCCGGCAGGCCGGTTCACGCTGGAACCCGCGCCCGGGCTGTACGCGGCGATCGTCGGCGGCAGTGGAATCACCCCCCTGCTGTCCATCGTCGCGACCCTGCTGGCACGGGAGCCCCGCGCCCGGTTCTGCCTCATACGCAGCGACCGGACGTCCGCCTCCACGATGTTCCTGGAGGAGGTCGCCGACCTCAAGGACCGCTTCCCCCAGCGCTTCCAGCTGGTCACGGTGCTCTCCCGGGAGGAACAGCAGGCGGGACTGCCGACAGGCCGGCTCGACGAGGACCGGCTGACCGGGCTGCTGCCGGCGCTGCTCCCCGTGGACGAGGTCGCGGGCTGGTTCCTGTGCGGACCGTTCGGACTGGTGCAGTCGGCGGAGCGGGCACTGCGCGGGCTCCGGGTGCCGCGGACACGGATCCACGAGGAGATCTTCCACGTGGACGCGGGCGCCGCGGCCACCTCGTCCGCACCGGCCCCCGCCCACAGCACGGTGACAGCACGGCTCGACGGGCGCGGCGGCACCTGGCCGGTCCGCGACGGCGAATCGCTGCTGGAGACGGTTCTGCGCAACCGGCCCGACGCCCCGTACGCCTGCAAGGGCGGAGTGTGCGGAACCTGCCGGGCCTTCCTGGTCTCGGGCGAGGTACGCATGGACCGCAACTTCGCGCTGGAACCGGAGGAGACGGGCGCGGGATATGTGCTGGCGTGCCAGTCGCACCCGGTCACGGAGAAGGTGGAGCTGGACTTCGACCGGTGAGCGGCACCGGCGCGCCGCCGGAACCCATGCCGCTCCACGTCCCCGCACCGTTCCCTTCTCGTAGAACCTGTTCTATCTTGACGCTCCGTCAGATCAGCGGAGCCGCCGGGAGGACAGGCCGTGGACTTCACCTTCAGCGAGGAGCAGCAGGCGGCACTCGAAGCAGCGAAGGCCCAGTTCGCCGGAGTCGCGCCGGACGGAGTACCCAGCCCCGCACTGACCCCGGGTGCCGTCGCCGACGACTTCGACCGCACACTGTGGACCCGGCTCGCGGACGCGGACCTGCTCAGCCTGCTCCTCGACAGCGAATACGGCGGCGCCGGCCTCGACCCCATCGCGCTCTGCCTGGTCCTCCGGGAGTCCGCCAAGGCACTGGCCCGGGTCCCCCTGCTGGAGCACACGGCCGCGGCCACCGCCGTTCAGGCCCACGGCAGCACCGAAACCAAGGAGGACCTGCTCACCCGCGCGGGCCGCGGAGAACTGACCCTGACGGTCGCCGCCCACGGCCGCACCGGCCACGACCCGGCCGACCTCGCGGTCGTCGCACGCCAGAAGGCAGACAACATCTGGGTGCTGGACGGAATCCAGACAGCGGTCCCCTGGGCCCACACCTCCGACTTCGTCCTCGTACCGGCACACACCCACGACTCCGGCCGCACCGTCCTCGCGCTCGTCCCGCGGGCACACGAAGGCGTCGTACTCGCCGACCAGTTCTCCACGGCCGGAGAACGCCTCGCGGAACTCCACCTGGACTCCGTACGCATCGCCGCCAGATACCTGCTCGACGCCGAGGGGGCCTGGGAGGAACTCCGGCTCCTCCTCACCACCGGAACCTGCGCACTCGCCCTCGGCCTCGGCGAGAAAGTACTGGAGATGACCAGCGGCTACACCGGCAGGCGAGAGCAGTTCGGCCACCCCATCGCCACCTTCCAGGCAGTCGCCGTACAGGCAGCCGACCGGTACATCGACCTGCGCGCCATGGAGGCCACGCTGTGGCAGGCGGCATGGCGGATCAGCTCCGGGGCACCGGGCGCGCTGCCCGCCGCCGGCGACGTGGCGACCGCGAAGATCTGGGCATCGGAAGGCATCCGACGGGTCGTGCAGACCGCGCAGCATCTTCACGGAGGATTCGGCGCCGACACGGACTACGCCCTGCACCGGTACCACGCCTGGGCCAAGCACCTGGAACTCTCGCTGGGCCCCGCGGCGGCACACGAGGAAACCCTCGGCGCCCTGCTGGCGGCACACCCCCTGGGCTGACCGCCACAAAAACCCGCCCCGCATCCAGCAGAGCCGACTCCCGGAGCTACAGCACGAAGCCCGGCTCGCCCTTGCCATCCACGACAGGACGGCCCGCGGCGGCCCAGACCTGCATACCGCCGTCAACGTTCACCGCGTCCACACCCTGCCGGGCCAGGTACATCGTGAGCTGGGCCGAGCGCCCACCGGAGCGGCAGATCACATGGACCCGCCCGTCCTGCGGCGCCGCCTGCGTGAACTCACCGTACCGAGCCACGAACTCGCTGAGGGGGATGTGCAGCGCCCCCTCGGCGTGACCCGCCTGCCACTCGTCGTCCTCACGGACGTCCAGCAGAAAATCGCCGTCCTTGAGGTCCGCGACCTCGACCGTGGGCACACCAGCTCCGAAATGCATACCCCCGACGCTACCCGACGGGAGCACGGACCTGCCCGGCCCCGCCCCACCGGGCCGGACCCGGCGGCTCAGCCGCGCAGCGCCGCCAGCTCGGCTTCCTTCTGCGTGACCTGGGCCAGCAGCTGCTCCGCGATCTCGTTCAGAAGGCTGTCGGGGTCGTCGGGGGCCAGCCGCAGCATCGAGCCGATCGCGCTCTCCTCCAGTTCCTGGGCCACCAGCGTGAGCAGGTCCTTGCGCTGGGCGAGCCACTCCAGGCGGGCGTACAGCTCCTCGCTGGGGCTCGGCCTGCGCTCCTCGGGGACGGGACCGGCCGCCCACTCCTCGGAGAGCTCCCGGAGCTGCGCTTCGTCACCGCGCGCGTACGCGACGTTGACCCGGGAGATGAACTCGTCGCGCCGCTTGCGCTCGGCCTCGTCCTGAGCCAGGTCGGGGTGTGCCTTACGGGCCAGCTCGCGATACAGCCTGCGGGCCTCCTCACTGGGGCGCACACGCTGCGGGGGCCGCACGGGCTGGTCCGTGAGCATCGCCTGCGCCTCCGGGAACAGCCCCTCGGAGTTCATCCAGCCGTGGAACAGCTCCTCCACACCCGGCATCGGCATGACCCGGGACCGGGCCTCGTGAGCGAGCCGAATGTCCTCCGGATCCCCGCTCCGGGCGGCCCGCGCCTCGGCGATCTCGGCCTCCAGCTCGTCGAGGCGCGCGTACATCGGGCCCAGCTTCTGGTGGTGCAGCCGGGAGAAGTTCTCCACCTCGACGCGGAAGGTCTCCACGGCGATCTCGTACTCGATCAACGCCTGCTCAGCAGCCCGCACGGCCCGCTCCAGCCGCTCCTCGGGCCGCGGCCCGGACGACCCGCCGCTACCGCCCTCGCCGGTCTCCGCGGCCTCAGGGGAGGCGGTGGAGCCTTCACCGGTCACTGGGGCCTCACCGGAGACGATGAAGCCTTCGTGGGTCCCCGCGGCCTCACCAGAGCCGACGGGGTCCTCGCCGACCTCCGCGGGTTCACCGGAAGCGGCACTCACCGCCCCGGTCCCCAGGGCTGACCCGGAACCGGCGCCCTCGGCGAGCGGCTCCTCGGCAGCGGACACAGACTCGCTCTGCTCGGCTTCGGGCGTCGTCACCGCACCAGCGTATGACACGGGGAGGGCGGCTGCGGGGGGCTGTGGGGAGTCCTGGGCCTTCGCGCAGATCACCGCACCGTTCGGGGGGCTCCCCCTCCCCCCGCCCCCTCCCTCCCCACCCCCCTCAAAACCCTCAGACCCCCATCTCCCCCGCCAAACGCCCACTCCGCACGGCCGCCGCCAACTCCGCGTGGTCCGCCTCCGTGCGGTCCGCGTAGGCCACGGCGAACGTGGCGATCGCCTCGTCCAGTTCCTCGTTCTTGCCGCAGTAGCCCGCGATCAGGCGCGGGTCGGCGCTGTGGCTGTGGGCGCGGGCCAGCAGCGCTCCGGTCATGCGGGCGTAGTCGTCGACCTGGTCGGCGGCCAGTGCCGCGGGGTCGACGCTGCCCTTGCGGTTGCGGAACTGCCGTACCTGGTACGGGAGTCCGGCGACCGATGTCCAGCCCAGCAGGATGTCACTGACGACCTGCATCCGCTTCTGGCCGAGGACGACCCGGCGGCCTTCGTGTTCCGTCTCCGGTATCGGGTGGCCGGCCGTCGCCAGATGCGGGAGCAGGGCGGACGGGCGGGCCTCCTTGACCTGGAGGACCAGCGGTTCGCCGCGGTGGTCGAGGAGGAGTACCACGTAGGAGCGGGTGCCGACGCTGCCCGTGCCGACCACGCGGAACGCCACGTCGTGCACCGCGTACCGCCCGAGCAGGGGGAGGCGGTCCTCGGACAGGGTCGTCAGATAGTGCTCCAGCGAGGCGGCCACCGCCGCCGCCTCCGCGTCCGGTATGCGGCGCAGCACCGGCGATGCGTCCACGAAGCGGCGGCCCCCACCGTCTACCGGCTCGGTCGACTTCGCCGCGAACCGTCCGCTCGTGTTGGCCCGCGCCCTCTCGGAGACCCTTTCCAGGGTGCCGAGCAGGTCGTGGGCGTCGGTGTGGGAGACCAGTTCCTCGTCCGCGATCGCGTTCCACGCGTCCAGGACGGGGAGTCTGGCCAGCAGGCGCATCGTGCGGCGGTAGGCGCCGACGGCGTCCTGGGCCGCCGCCCGGCAGGTGTCCTCGTCGGCTCCGGCCTCGCGGCCGGCGAGGACCAGTGAGGCGGCGAGGCGCTTGAGATCCCATTCCCAGGGGCCGTGGACCGTCTCGTCGAAGTCGTTCAGGTCGATGACGAGGCCGCCGCGGGCATCTGCGTAGAGGCCGAAGTTGGCTGCGTGGGCGTCGCCGCAGATCTGGGCGCGGATGCCCGTGGCCGGGGTGCGGGCGAGGTCGTAGGCCATGAGGCCGGCGGAGCCGCGCAGGAACGCGAAGGGCGTGGCGGCCATTCTGCCGACGCGTATGGGGGTGAGTTCGGGGAGGCGGCCGTGGTTGGACTCCTCGACGGCGGTGACCGCGTCTGGGCGGTCGGTGTCCACCACGAGTTCGGCGTGTGCCCGGCGCCGTATCCGTGCGCGTAGCGCCTTGCCCTCGTCCTTGGGTGATTCCGGTGCGGGCCATGGTGCGAAGCCCCGCACTGCGGCGATCCTGCTTGTTTGCAGCGGCAGCGCCGCCCCGGTCACCGTGCCGGTCTCGGTCACATCGACCGCCTCCCCCGTTGTCCGCTGTTCTTGCGGCTGTACGAACATCAACTGCGGATGACCGTACAGGCGGTGGGCGGGGGGCGTCAGACCCTGTGGACAACTCGGCGGTTGTGGACAACCTGGTCAGAGCCGGTGTGTGGGCGGCGCGGCCGACCGGCCGGCCGGCGTGCCCCGGGACGCCGCGGCAGACGGTCGGGCGGTGTCCCGGGGCGGGCAGGAGGGTGAGCGGTCAGTCCTGGTGGACGACGTTCCTGCCGGGGCCGCCGGAGAGGATGTCCTTGCCGGTGCCGCCGTACAGCCTGTCGTTGCCGCTGTTGCCGTACAGCTGGTCGACGCCGCTGTTGCCGTAGAGGACGTCGTTGCCCTTGCCCCCGTACAGCAGGTCGTTGCCGGTTCCGCCGTAGAGGGTGTCGTTGCCGTCGCCGCCGGACAGGTTCTGGTCGCCTGCGCCGCCGTGGATCACGTCGTCGCCCTTGCCGGCGTCGACGATGTCGCCCGTCGAGTGGACCGTGTCGTTGCCGTCACCGGCGAAGACCACGGAGGCCACCCCCGCGGTGATGGTGTCGTTGCCCGCGTCGCCGGAGACGAAGCTGCCGTCGACCGTGCCGGTGTCGGTCAGTCTGTCGTTGCCGCTGCCCAGGGAGATCTCGTTGAGGTAGTAGGCCTGGCCGGTGTTGTTGTGGACGGTCACGGTGTCGTTGCCGTCGCCGGCGTTCAGCGTGAGGGCGGCGTAGGGGTCCTGGCTGTCCACGGTGGCCACGATGCAGGAGACCTTGGTGTGGTCCGTGCCGACGGGGTAGGTGCAGCCGGTCCCGGCCTTGATCGGGACGATGTCGTCGATCACATAGGTGATCTTCGCGGTGTTGCGGGTGGAGGACTCGGTGACGGTCACCTTGTTGGTCTGGCCGGAGGCGGCCGTGTAGAAGAGCTGGCGGCCGTTGGCGCCCAGTGCGGCGGTGGCCGACGTCGTCGCGGCGCCTGCCTTGGTGGCCAGGGCGACCGAGGCCGTGAGGCAGGTGCCGAGGGCCAGCGTCAGCACCGATGCGGCACCCGACACACGGCGGCTGACGAGGGGAGTGCGCATTGCGGAACCTCCAGGAGGAACTGGCGAGTTGGGCGACGCCACATGGGACGTCCGACGCATGTGCCTGGTTGTCCACCGCCTCGAACGCGACAGCGTCGGGGCCCCTTTCCGGCGGTCGTGTTCCAATGAGCAAGTGACGTCGCGCCAGGCGTTCACACTCGCGCTCGGTCCCGGCCGAGCCGGCAGGCCCCGCCGCCGAGGACGAGGAGACTCCGGATTGACCCCCGAGCAGTTGCGGTCCTTCTGCCTTTCCTTCAATGCGGCTGTGGAGGAATTCCCCTTCCCCTCCGCCCAGGAGCTCTCCGTCTTCAAGGTGGAGGGCAAGGCTTTCGCCCTGACGAGCCTGGGCGCCCGCCCGCTCACCGTGAATCTGAAGTGCGATCCGGAGGACGCGCTGCGGCTGCGGGGTGAGCACCCGGCGCTGATCGTCCCGGGATGGCACATGAACAAGCGTCACTGGAACACGGTGACGGTGGACGGCGAACTGCCGGACCGGCTGGTCCGGGAACTCGTCGAGGACTCCTACGACCTGGTCGTCGCGGGCCTGCCACGGCCCGCACGCCTGCGCCTCGACCGCCCCTGAGCGAACGGCTCCCGGAAGCACGCGTCCCACAGCCGGACACGTGAGATACCTCACGCGGGCGCCTGGTCCGCCCTGCCTGTTTCCCCCGGGCCGATGCGATCGTGCGATGACTCACACCCGGCATCTCGGCGTCCGTCACTCGGCATCCGGTATCCCACAATCCGGCATCCACCCGGACCGCGGGATCCACCCCCGACTGTCGGGCAACAAGTGACAACGACAAACGGGCCCCTGCGGTGACTTTCGTCACCGACAGAGACCCGTACGTCAACTACCTAGTGGTGCGCGAGGGGGGAGTTGAACCCCCACGCCCTTGCGGGCACTGGAACCTGAATCCAGCGCGTCTGCCTATTCCGCCACCCGCGCATTGGGTGTGTCTTCCGGCTCCTGCCCCTTTCGGCGCTGGCCCCTTCCGACATCCAGAACATTAGCACGGTGGAGAGGGTGGGTTCACATCCCTTTCCCCCAGGGGCCCGGGCCGCCCGCGCGGCCCCTCATCCGACCAGCGACGAGGGGCGCTCACCCCCGATCAGCGCCCCCACCTGCGAACCACGGCCGCCCTCACGCCTCACCTCGCACCCTGCTGCCGACCCCCAGCCCCGACACTCGACCCCACCCCACCGCCTCAGCCGCGCCGACCCGACGACCCCATGCGCCCACACCCTCGCCCCGCCCCGGCCCCCAGCACCCCACCGACGTCCCCGCCCAACGTCTCAACCCGAATCGGTTCACGTATCAACCTCGTACCGGTCCCGCCCATCTCTCCAGGAGAGGACAGGGTCCACGGTCAGGTGCGGGACACTGGTCTGCAGCCGCCTCTACGATCCATGCACAGGAGTGCGCGCACGCGGTACGGGCACGCAGTACGAGCAGAAGGAGTTCGAAGAGGTCGCGCGGAGGGAACTCCGCAGGCGTCGACACCGGTCGACAGGGCCGACAGGGGGAACCAGCCGATTTTCCGGCGCGTGGATACGATCAGTAAGCAGTACCAGGTAAGCAGTACCCAGGACGGCAACGACGGAGGAGGTGCCCCATGGGAGTCCTGAAGAAGTTCGAGCAGCGTCTCGAAGGTCTGGTCAACGGCACCTTCGCCAAGGTCTTCAAGTCCGAGGTCCAGCCCGTGGAGATCGCCGGCGCGCTGCAGCGCGAGTGCGACAACAACGCGACGATCTGGAACCGCGACCGGACCGTGGTCCCCAACGACTTCATCGTGGAGCTCAGCACGCCGGACTTCGAGCGCCTGAGCCCGTACTCGGGCCAGCTCGGCGACGAGCTGGCCGGCATGGTCGGCGACTACGCCAAGCAGCAGCGCTACACCTTCATGGGCCCCATCAAGGTCCATCTGGAGAAGGCCGACGACCTCGACACCGGTCTGTACCGGGTGCGCAGCCGCACCCTGGCCTCCTCCACCGACCAGCAGGCTTCCGCCCCCGCCGCCCCCTCCGGGCGGCAGGCCCCGGGCGGCTACGGCTATCCGCCGTCCGCCGCGCCGGCGGGAGCGCCTCCCATGCCGTCCGCGCCGCCGCCCGGCGGGCGCCCCGGCGGCTATGGGTACCCGCAGCAGCCCGCGGGGCAGCGTCCCGGTGCCGCACCGGCATCCGGCGGGCGCACCCGCTACTGGATCGAGATCAACGGCACCCGCCACCAGATCTCCCGTCCCACGCTGGTGCTGGGTCGCAGCACCGAGGCGGACGTGCGGATCGACGACCCCGGCGTCTCCCGCCGGCACTGCGAGATCCGGACCGGAACGCCCTCGACGATCCAGGATCTCGGGTCCACCAACGGCATCGTGGTGGACGGGCAGCACACCACCCGCGCTACGCTCCGCGACGGCTCGCGGATCGTCGTGGGCAGCACCACCATCATTTACCGGCAAGCCGAAGGGTGAAGCGGGGGCAATGTCAGAGCTGACCCTCACGGTCATGCGGCTGGGTTTCCTGGCCGTACTGTGGCTGTTCGTGATCGTGGCCGTGCAGGTCATCCGAAGCGACCTGTTCGGTACGCGTGTCACACAGCGCGGCTCGCGCCGTGACGCCGGACGGCCGCAGCAGGCAGCCCGGCCGGCGGGGCCGCCGCCGCAGCGGCAGCAGCCGAGCGGCAGCCGCCAGCGCCGTGGCGCCCCGACCAAGCTGGTCGTGTCCGAGGGGTCCCTGACCGGCACGACGGTCGCGCTGCAGGGCCAGACCATCACGCTCGGCCGCGCCCACGACAGCACCATCGTGCTGGACGACGACTACGCCTCCAGCCGGCACGCCCGGATCTACCCCGACCGGGACGGCCAGTGGATCGTCGAGGACCTCGGGTCCACCAACGGCACGTACCTCGACCGGACCCGGCTGACGACCCCCACACCGATCCCGCTGGGTGCGCCGATCCGCATCGGCAAGACCGTCATCGAGCTGCGGAAGTAGTACGACAATGAGCGAGCGGAGCGAGCACGCAGCGGCGGTCCTCACCATGGGCCCCGGCGCGCTCCCGACCGGAGGGTGGGCACCGTGCGGATGTACCCGGAGCCGACAGGCGAGGTGCGCATGAGTCTGTCACTGCGCTTCGCCGCCGGATCGCACAAAGGCATGATCCGCGAGGGCAACGAGGACTCCGGTTACGCCGGTCCGCGGCTGCTCGCGATCGCCGACGGGATGGGCGGCCAGGCCGCGGGCGAGGTCGCCTCCTCCGAAGTGATCTCCACGATCGTCGCGCTCGACGACGACATCCCGGGCTCGGACATCCTCACCTCGCTCAGCACGGCGGTGCAGCGCGCCAACGACCAGCTGCGGGCGATGGTGGACGAGGATCCCCAGCTGGAGGGCATGGGGACCACGCTCACCGCTCTGCTGTGGACCGGTCAGCGGCTCGGTCTCGTGCACGTCGGCGACTCGCGCGCGTATCTGCTGCGGGACGGCGTCCTGACGCAGATCACCCAGGACCACACCTGGGTGCAGCGGCTCGTCGACGAGGGCCGCATCACGGAGGAAGAGGCCACGACGCATCCGCAGCGCTCGCTGCTGATGCGGGCGCTGGGCAGCGGCGACCATGTCGAGCCCGACCTGTCGATCCGTGAGGTGCGGGCCGGCGACCGGTATCTGATCTGCTCCGACGGGCTGTCCGGGGTGGTCTCCCATCAGACGATGGAGGAGACCCTCGCCAGCTACCAGGGCCCGCAGGAGACCGTGCAGGAGCTGATCCAGCTCGCGCTGCGCGGAGGCGGCCCCGACAACATCACGGTCATCGTGGCCGACGTCCTGGACCTGGACACCGGGGACACCCTGGCCGGGCAGCTGTCCGACACCCCGGTCGTGGTGGGCGCGGTCGCCGAGAACCAGCTCCACCTGCACGACAACGGCATCATGCAGACGCCCGCGGGCCGCGCCGCCGGTCTCGGCCGGCAGGTGCCCGGGCAGGGCGGCGGTGAGTTCGGCCCGCCCGGCAGCGGTGACACCGCCGGCTACGCCCCGGCGGGCAGCTTCGGTGACTACACCGACGAGGACTTCACCAAGCCGCGCAAGGGCCGCAGGTGGCTGAAGAGATCCTTCTACACGGCCCTCGTGCTCGGAATGATCGGCGGCGGCTGCTACGGCGCCTACCAGTGGACGCAGACGCAGTACTACGTCGGCGCCAACGACGAGCATGTGGCGCTCTACCGCGGTATCAGCCAGGACCTCGCCTGGGTGTCGCTGTCGAAGGTGGAGAAGGACCACCCCGAGATCGAACTCAAGTACCTGCCGCCGTACCAGCAGAAGCAGATCCGGGCGACCATCGCCGAGAGTGGTCTCACGGCGGCCCAGTCGAAGATCTCCGAGCTGTCCGTGCAGGCGTCCGCGTGCCGCAAGGAGAACGAGCGCCAGACGAGCGGCAGCCAGAGCGGCACGAAGCCCGGCAGCGGCGCCACGGGAACCACAAGGACCTCCCTGACGTCCAAGGCCACACCGTCGCCGACGTCCTCCGCACCGACGTCCAAGTCACCGACCGCACCCACTCCCACACCCGGCCCCAGCCTCTCGGAGGAAGAGCAGAAGGTCGTCTCACTGTGCGGTAAGCAGTAAGCAAGCCGTGAGGGGCCCTGTCACACCATGAGCAGCAGTACGAACACGACGACGCATCACACGTCCACGATCGGCGCGATCGGCGCGCCGAGCCGCCGCAACACCGAACTGGCGCTACTGGTCTTCGCCGTCGTCATTCCGGTGTTCGCCTACGCCAACGTGGGCCTCGCCATCAACGGCAAGGTGCCGCCCGGCCTGCTGAGCTACGGCCTCGGCCTCGGTCTGCTGGCCGGGGTGGGCCATCTCGTCGTGCGGAAGTTCGCCCCGTACGCGGATCCGCTGCTGCTGCCGCTCGCGACACTGCTGAACGGGCTCGGCCTGGTCGTCATCTGGCGGCTGGACCAGTCGAAGCTGTTGCAGTCCATCAAGCAGGCCGGCACCGCGGCGCCCCGCCAGCTGCTGTACACCGCGATGGGCATCGCCCTCTTCGCCGTCGTACTGGTCTTCCTGAAGGACCACCGGGTCCTGCAGCGCTACACGTACATCTCCATGGTGGGCGCGCTGGTCCTGCTGCTGCTGCCGCTCATCCCAGGTCTCGGCGCCAACATCTACGGCGCGAAGATCTGGATCCACGTCGGCAGCTTCTCCATCCAGCCCGGTGAGTTCGCCAAGATCGTGCTGGCGGTCTTCTTCGCCGGCTATCTGATGGTCAAGCGGGACGCGCTCGCCCTGGCCAGCCGCCGCTTCATGGGCCTGTACCTGCCGCGCGGCCGCGACCTCGGCCCGATCCTCGTCGTCTGGTTCATCTCGATCCTGATCCTGGTCTTCGAGACCGACCTCGGTACGTCGCTGCTGTTCTTCGGAATGTTCGTGATCATGCTGTACGTCGCCACCGAGCGGACCAGCTGGATCGTCTTCGGTCTGCTGATGTCCGCGGTCGGTGCGGTTGGTGTGGCGTCGTTCGAACCGCATGTGCAGCAGCGTGTCCAGGCCTGGCTCAACCCGACAGGGGAGTTCGCGCTCAGCCGCAAGGGTGTGGTGGGCCACTCCGAGCAGGCCATGCAGGCCCTGTGGGCGTTCGGCTCCGGCGGCACCCTCGGCACCGGTCTCGGCCAGGGCCACTCCGATCTCATCCGGTTCGCGGCAAACTCCGACTTCATCCTCGCGACCTTCGGCGAGGAGCTGGGCCTGGCCGGCATCATGGCGCTCCTGCTGATCTACGGTCTGATCGTGGAGCGCGGCGTGCGGACCGCCCTCGCCGCCCGCGACCCGTTCGGCAAGCTGCTCGCGGTGGGCCTGTCCGGCGCCTTCGCGCTCCAGGTGTTCGTGGTCGCCGGCGGTGTCATGGGTCTCATCCCGCTGACCGGTATGACGATGCCCTTCCTGGCGTACGGCGGTTCCTCCGTCATCGCCAACTGGGGTCTGATCGGCATCCTGCTGCGCATCAGCGACACCGCGCGCCGTCCGGCCCCGTCCCCCGCCCCGAACCCCGACGCCGAGATGACCCAGGTGGTCCGCCCGTGAACAAGCCCCTGCGCCGGATCGCGATCTTCTGCGGGCTCCTCGTCCTCGCACTGCTCGCCCGCGACAACTGGCTCCAGTACGTCCAGGCCGACGCGCTGCGCAGCGACCCGGACAACCGCCGTGTGCTGATCGCCCGGTACTCGACGCCGCGTGGCGACATCATCGTCGACGGCAACCCGATCACCGGGTCCAAGAAGACATCCACCGACAGCCTGAACGACTTCGCCTACAAGCGCACGTACAAGGACGGCCCGATGTGGGCGCCGGTCACCGGGTTCGCCTCCCAGGCGTTCGGTGCCACGCAGCTGGAGTCCATCGAGGACGGCATCCTCACCGGCAACGACGACCGGCTGTTCTTCCGCAACACGCTCAACATGCTGACCGGCAAGCAGCAGCAGGGCGGCAACGTCGTCACCACGCTCAACGCGGCCGCGCAGAAGGCCGCCTACGACGGTCTGCAGAAGGTCGGCGGCAAGGGCGCGGCCGTCGCGCTCGACCCGCAGACGGGCGCGATCCTGGCGCTCGCGTCCTACCCGTCGTACGACCCGTCGTCGTTCGCGGGCAACTCCACGACCACCGACTCCAAGGCGTGGACGAAGCTGCTGAAGAAGAACGACCCGAGCGACCCGACGCTGAACCGGGCGCTGCGCGAGACCTACCCTCCGGGCTCCACGTTCAAGGTGGTCACGGCGGCGGCGGCGCTGGAGAACGGGCTGTACAGCAGCGCGGACCAGAACACCGACTCCCCGCTGCCGTACATCCTCCCGAACACCTCGACCGAGCTGAAGAACGAGGGCAACATCCCCTGCAAGAACGCGACCATGCGGGTCGCGCTCCAGTTCTCCTGCAACACGGTCTTCGGCAAGATCGGCGCCGACCTCGGCAAGGACAAGATGCTGGAGGAGGCGAAGAAGTTCGGCTTCGACTCCGAGCAGTTCACGCCGGTGCGGTCCAACGCGTCCAACTTCCCCAAGGACATGGACAAGCCGCAGACGGCGCTCAGCTCGATCGGCCAGTTCGAGACGGCCGCGACCCCGCTGCAGATGGCGATGGTCGCCTCGGCGGTCGCCAACGACGGCAAGCTGATGAAGCCGTACATGGTGGACAAGCTGCAGACGCCCGGCCTGGACGTGGTCACGCAGACCCAGCCGCAGGAGATGAGCCGTCCGCTGTCCGAGAAGAACGCCCAGATCCTCCAGTCGATGATGGAGACGGTCGTCAAGGACGGTACGGGCAAGAACGCTCAGATCGGCGGCGCCACCGTGGGTGGCAAGACCGGTACCGCCCAGCACGGTCTGAACAACAGCGAGAAGCCGTACGCGTGGTTCATCTCGTTCGCCAAGGTCGGCGACGGCAGCTCGCCGGTCGCCGTGGCCGTGGTGGTCGAGGACGACGCCGCCAACCGTGACGACATCTCCGGTGGCGGTCTTGCCGCCCCGATCGCGAAGAACGTCATGGAGGCGGTCATCAACAGCAAGAAGTGACCCCTGTCACGTCCCCTTCACATCGGTGCACGTTGCGATACCGGTCCTGTATCGGGTGGCGGATGTGGCCAGGTCACACAAAGCGAGCCGGGTAGCGTATGCCCGGACAGCACACCGCCGGACCATACGCGGGTGTGGTCGGGACCGACGGAGAGGGCTGGTAGGAAGCTATGGAAGAGCCGCGTCGCCTCGGCGGCCGGTACGAGCTGGGCCATGTGCTCGGCCGTGGTGGCATGGCGGAGGTCTACCTCGCGCATGACACGCGCCTCGGCCGCACCGTGGCGGTGAAGACGCTGCGCGCCGACCTGGCGCGTGACCCTTCCTTCCAGGCCCGGTTCCGCCGGGAGGCCCAGTCGGCCGCCTCGCTCAACCACCCCGCGATCGTCGCGGTGTACGACACGGGCGAGGACTACATCGACGGGGTCTCGATCCCGTACATCGTGATGGAGTACGTCGACGGCTCCACGCTCCGTGAGCTTCTTCACAGCGGCCGCAAGCTGCTGCCGGAGCGGGCCATGGAGATGACCATCGGCATCCTCCAGGGCCTGGAGTACGCCCACCGCAACGGCATCGTCCACCGCGACATCAAGCCGGCGAACGTCATGCTGACGCGCAACGGCCAGGTCAAGGTGATGGACTTCGGTATCGCCCGCGCGATGGGCGACTCCGGCATGACGATGACGCAGACGGCCGCCGTCATCGGAACGGCCCAGTACCTCTCGCCGGAGCAGGCCAAGGGCGAGCAGGTCGACGCGCGTTCCGACCTGTATTCGACGGGTTGCCTGCTGTACGAGCTGCTGACGGTCCGGCCGCCGTTCGTGGGCGACTCCCCGGTCGCGGTGGCCTACCAGCATGTGCGCGAGGAGCCGCAGCCGCCGAGCGTCTTCGACCCCGAGATCACGCCCGAGATGGACGCGATCGTGCTCCGGGCGCTGGTCAAGGACCCGGACTACCGCTACCAGTCCGCCGACGAGATGCGCCAGGACATCGAGGCGTGCCTCGACGGCCAGCCGGTCGCGGCGACGGCGGCGATGGGCTCGGTCGGCTACGGCGGCTACCCCAACGACCAGGCGACGACGGCCCTGCGGGCCGAGCCCGGTGCCGGCGCCACGACGATGCTGCCGCCGATGAACCCGGACGACGGCGGCTTCGGCTACGACGACCGCCCGGACCGCCGCCGCCAGAAGAAGTCCAACACGTCGACGATCCTGCTGGTCGTCGCCGGTGTGCTGGTGCTGGTCGGTGCGATCCTCATCGGCAAGTGGATGTTCACGGGCAACGGCGCGGGCAATGGTTCCGCCGAGGTGCCCAACCTCGTGGGACAGACCCTGAAGGACGCGCGGCAGCTGGCGACGAATGCCGACCTGAAGGTGGGTACCGTCACCCGGAAGCCCTGCGACAACCAGGCGAAGGGCAACGTCTGCGACCAGGACCCGCAGCCGAAGGCCTCGGTCGACAAGGGCACCGCGATCAACGTGGTGGTGTCGACGGGCGCCCCGAAGGTGACGGTGCCCGACGTCCGCGGTGTGCAGTTCGACAAGGCGAAGTCCCAGCTCGAGGACAAGGGGTTCCAGGTCGAACGGAAGACGCAGGAGTCCGACCAGACGCCGGGCGTCGTCACCGCCCAGGACCCGAACGGCGGCGTGGACAAGGAGAAGGGCTCGACGATCACGCTGACCGTGGCCGTCGCCCCGGCGACGACGACCGTGCCGGACGTGTCGGCCGCCGCGAACTGTGACGCCGCCAAGCAGCAGTTGCAGGCCAGCAACCTGACCGCCAACTGTGCCGAGGTGGACGTCACCGACCCGAACCAGGCCGGCAAGGTCGTCAAGATCGACCCCCAGCCGGGCAGCACGGTCAGGAAGGGCTCCACGGTCACCATCCAGTTCGGCAAGGCGGCCCAGCAGACCCAGGTCCCGAACATCCAGGGCCAGAAGCTGAAGGACGTCGAGCAGGCGCTGGCGCAGGCGGGCCTCAAGGTCGGCAACATCGTCGGCTCCCAGGACCCCAACGCCACCGTCATCGGGTCGAACCCGAACCAGGGCAGCCAGGTCCCACAGGGCACCGCGGTGACCCTGGTCACCCAGGACCAGGGCAACGGCAACAACGGCGGGAACGGCGGCTTCATCGGCGGCAACTTCGGCTGACCGTTCCAAGATCGGCGATCAGGGGCCCGGCACTCATGGTGCCGGGCCCTTGTCGTACCCGGACCGCGCACGTCGTGACCCACCTGGGCAGCACCCCGCAGAACTCCCACGGCCTGAGGTGCGTGACCATAGAAGCGAACAGCGAGCCGGGTGACCGCACCATGGAAGCGAACAGCGAGCCCGGTGACCGCTTCTCCGCCTGCGCGGACACCCAGCCCAAGCAGCCGCGCCGGCGGGACCTGCCCGCCCCCGGGGGAACCGTCAGTCCTGCAGTTCCTTCGGCGGCGTCCGCTTGCTGTCCACCTTCTCCACGCGTTCCAGCTCGCCCCACACGACGTAGCGGTACTCGGAGGTGAAGACCGGGGTGCAGGTCGTCAGGGTGATGTAGTGGCCCGGCTTCTTCACGCCCGCCTCCTTGGGGACGGCGGAGAGAACCTTCACGTTGTACTTCGAGGTCTCCGGGAGGATCGCGAAGACCTTGTAGACGTACCAGTCGTCCTTCGTCTCGAAGACGACCGGGTCGCCCTTCTTCAGTTTGTCGATGTTGTGGAACTTCGCCCCGTGCCCGTCGCGGTGCGCGGCCAGCGCGAAGTTTCCGGTCTTGTCCGTCATCGGCAGGGCCGCCTTGACGGGGTCGATGTAGTAGCCGGCCACACCGTCGTTGAGAACACTCGTCGACGTGCCCTTCTCCACCAGCACCTCGCCGTTGTGCATGGCGGGCACGTGCAGGAAGCCGATGCCGTCCTTGGTGTCCAGGGCCCCCGGGCCGCTGCCCTGCTCGGCCGCCCAGTGGTCACGCACCTTGTCGCCCTGCCGGTCCGCCTTGCGGTCGGCGAGGACGTTCGTCCACCACAGGGAGTACACGACGAACAGGCCGAGCACGAGGCCCGCGGTGATGAGGAGTTCCCCGAAGACGCTGACGGCGAACGCGATCCGGCCGGACCCGCGGCGCCGCGACGCGGAGGGGGACCCGGGACCGGTCGCGTGCGCGTCGGTCTGCTCGTCCTGGTCGGTCGTCACTCCCACTGCATCTGCCCCGTCTGTCCCATGTGCCCGTGCGTCCACGGGCCTTGCCAATGAGCGGCCCACGAAATGAGCGGCTTCGGAACATAGCGTGCCCTACGAGATGAGCGCGTCCGGCTTGCCCTTGCTGCGCGGTCGTTCCTCGACCATCTTGCCCCAGACGATCAACCGGTACTTGCTGGTGAACTCCGGCGTGCAGGTGGTGAGGGTGATGTAACGGCCCGGCCCGGTGAAGCCCGACCCTCTGGGTATGGGCTCCAGCACGCTGGTGTTGGACGGCGAGGTCACCGGGAGGGTGGACGTCATCTTGTAGACGAAGTAGTCGTCCTGTGTCTCCACCACGATCGCGTCGCCGGGCTGGAGACGGTTGATGTACCGGAACGGCTCGCCGTGCGTGTTCCGGTGCCCCGCCAGCCCGAAGTTGCCCGTCTTGGCGTCCGGCATGGCCGTCTTGAGGCTGCCCTCGCCGTAGTGGCCGACCATGCCCTTGTCGAGGACCCCGGTCTTGCTGGTGCCCTCCGCGATCGGAGCGACCACGTCCAGCTTCGGGATGTGCAGGATGGCGAAGCCCTGCCCGGGCGCGAACGCGCCCGGCGCCCGCTTGCCGCTCGCCCAGTCCTGCTGGAGGTGCTGGGCGGCGCTGCCCGCCTCCTGGTGGGCCCGCACGTTCGACCACCACAGCTGGTAGGTCACGAACAGCAGCATCACCACACCGGTGGTGATGAACAGCTCGCCCACCAGCCGGCTCATCACAACCGCCGCACCGGGCTTCTGGGCCCGTGCGGCCCGTCGGGCCTCCACCCGGGACCGGGGCGCCCCCGAGGCCGTCCCAGGGCCCTCTGGGGCCGTCTGCGGCCCACTGGGGCCCCCCGGGCCGCCACCGCGCCGTCCGTGCCTTCTGGCCGCCTTGCGCCGCGCTGCACGGCCGCCCTGCGGGGCGGCGGGCCCGGCCGCGCGGGCCGCGGCACGGCGCGCCTCCCCCATGTCCACGGCACGCAGCGCGACCGTCTCGTTGTCCGCCGGCACGGGCGGGTCGTAGGACGCGGCGGCCGAGGACTCCTCGTACGCCGGGAACACCGCTGTCGCGTCCTGCGCTTGCTGCGGTGCCTGCTGCCTGTACGGCCGCGGGTCACCGTGACCTCCTGCGCCCTGCCACGCCTGCCCCTGCCACGCGCCACCGCCCTCGTACGGCTGCTGCCCGTACGAGGCGTGGTCCGCGGAGTCGCGCTCGGGGCGCAGCGCGGTCACGCCGTGGCCCTGCCCACCACCGGGGCGAGCCCCGCCGATCTCGCCACGGCCTCCCGGTCACCGCACTCCGCCAGCCAGTTGGCCATCATCCGGTGGCCGTGCTCGGTGAGCACCGACTCGGGGTGGAACTGCACACCCTCGACCGGGAGTTCACGGTGTCTGAGACCCATGATGATCCCGTCGTGCGTCCGTGCCGTGATCTCCAGCTCGGCCGGCACCGTCTCCGGCTCGGCGGCCAGGGAGTGGTAACGGGTCGCGGTGAAGGGGGAGGGGAGCCCGGCGAAGACGCCCTTGCCCTCGTGCTCGACCAGGGAGGTCTTGCCGTGCAGGAGTTCCGGTGCCCGGTCGACGACGCCGCCGTAGGCCACCTGCATCGACTGCATGCCCAGGCAGACGCCGAAGACGGGGACGCCGGTCGCGGCGCAGTGCCGCACCATCTCGACGCAGACGCCGGCCTCCTCGGGGGTGCCGGGGCCGGGCGACAGCAGCACGCCGTCGAAGCCGTCCTGCGCGTGGGCGGTGGACACCTCGTCGTTGCGCAGCACCTCGCACTCGGCGCCCAGCTGGTAGAGGTACTGCACCAGGTTGAAGACGAAGCTGTCGTAGTTGTCGACGACGAGAATGCGTGCACTCACTGGTTGTCCACCGTCACATCGTTGAAGGGCAGCAGCGGTTCGGCCCATGGGAAGACGTACTGGAAGAGGACGTAGACCACGGCCAGGGCCAGGACGATCGAGATCAGTGCCCTCACCCAAGCGTTCCCCGGCAGATGCCGCCAGATCCAGCCGTACATGCCGTCCCTTCCGTCTCACCACGGCACCAGACTCCCGCCGCACGTCACCAGACTAACGGCGCAGGGCCGTCGGTTTCCCTGCGTCCACAGGCTGTGTGACATCGAGGTGCGCCCAGACGATCAGACGATGACTGTGCCCCCATTCCGGATCGCACGTGGTCAGCGTCAGATAGCGTCCCGGACGCGTATACCCCGACTTACGTGGCACAGGGTCAATCACCTCAACGTCGGTGGGCACGGTTTTGTAAGGGCCTTTGTCGATCCGATACGTGAACCAGGTGGTTCCGTCGGTGAGGACGATCGCGTCGCCGGGGCGCAGCAGGGGGAAGTCCTTGAAGGGGTCGCCGTAGGTGCGCCGGTGTCCGGCGACCGCGAAGTTGCCCTCCTGGCCGAGCTGGGCGGTGTCCGCGTAGTGGCCGAGTCCCTTCTTGAGAGTGCCCGCGGCGGTGTCCTCCAGGACGGGCTTGTTCCACGTGAAACCGAACCGCGGGATGTACATGACCGCGAACGGCCTGCCGGGGACGTATGGGTCGGGTCTCCCAGGGCCGGCGGGGCTGCCGGGCGTCGTCGTGCCGCCGGCCCACTGCCGGGTCAGCCGGTCGATCTGGTCGTGCATGGCGCTGTCCGCGCGCACTCCGGTCCAGAACAGGACGTAGACCACGAAGAGCACGACGAGGGTGCCGACGGTGATGCACAGTTCGCTGACGGTCCTGACGATCACGCGCACCGGCACAGGTCCCCCAGCGGCAGCCGTTCCCGGGCCCCTACTCCACGGGCTTCGCGTAGTGCAGGTCCACTGTGCCCGAGTAGCCGGGAAGAGTCACCGTTCCGTCCTCGGTGACGTTCCAGCCGAGGCCGTAGACGTTGACGTAGACCATGTAGTTCTGGATCGCGGGCGAGGCGGCGAGGGCCTTCTGCAGCTTGTCCGGGTCACCGATCGCGGTGATCTTGTAAGGGGGCGAGTAGACGCGGCCCTGGAGGATCAGGGTGTTGCCGACGCAGCGCACGGCGCTGGTGGAGATCAGCCGCTGGTCCATGACCTTGATGCCGCGGGCGCCGCCCTGCCACAGCGCGTTCACCACGGCCTGCAGGTCCTGCTGGTGGATGACCAGGTAATCGGGCTGCGGCTCGGGGTAGCCGGGGAGCTTGGCGGTGGCGCCCGGCGGGGCGTCGTTGAGGGTGACCGTGACGGCCTTGCCGGTGAGCTTCTGGGTGCCGGCGTTCTTCTCCAGCGCCGCGAGCCGGGCCTCCTCGGCCTTGCTGCTGCCGCCGCCGGTCCGCTTGGCGAGCGCCTCGACGTCATCGCGGAGTGTCGCGTTGGACTCATCGAGACGGGCGTTCTTGTGGCTGCGGTCGTGGATCAGGTCGGAGAGCTTCAGCAGCGAGGAGTCCGTACGGATGTTGGTGCCTCTGGCCGTGTTGAAGCTCGTGAAGAAGAGGAGCCCGGCGAGGGCGAAGACGCCCACGGTGAGCACGCGCACGGGCCGCAGCCGGCGCGGAGGACGGGGCGTGGTCCCCGTTCGGGGGGAACCGGAACCCGGCTGTGGGGAGTCGGCCGTATTGCTCAACGTACCCTTATCTCCTTAGGCGCCGCGGAAGCACTACGCTAACGGACGCCCGGGGGAGCGCTCAGTGTCCCCTTGTACGCTGCTCCGGAGCCCCGCCCCGTTCCCTGCGCGGCCACGCAGCGCATCGACAGGAGAGACCCTCGTGCCGAAGTCACGTATCCGCAAGAAGGCCGACTACACGCCGCCGCCGTCCAAGCAGGCCACGAACATCAAGCTGGGCAGCCGGGGCTGGGTCGCGCCCGTCATGCTGGCGATGTTCGTCATCGGTCTCGCATGGATCGTCGTCTTCTACGTGACCGACGGCTCGCTGCCCATCCACGCACTGCGCAACTGGAACATCGTGGTGGGCTTCGGCTTCATCGCGGCGGGGTTCGGCGTCTCCACACAGTGGAAGTAGCGGCCTCGCAGGGTTCCGTGGCCGACTCCGCCCAGGATTCCCGGCGAGTTATCCACAGCCTTTGTCCACAGAGACGGCGACCAGTGGAAAAAGAACGACGATCTGTGGATAACCCGTCGGGCATTGACGCCGGTATGACGGAATCACCGGCCTCCGCAAGCCTGTTCGCCCCCTGTCCCACCTGCGAAAACTCCAGGCGGTGACAGGGGGCACGCTTGTTCCCCACGGCATGCACAAGATCCGCCACAGACTGTGGATAACGCTGGGTACAACCTGAGGCTACGGCCTGTACGGATACGCCGCTCAGGTGAGCTGGGCCGTCCTCACGAGGGCCATCACGACCACGACGGCCAGCACCAGCGCGCAGATCCCGTACTGGACGAGGTTCCGCCGCTCGCGCGGGGCGTGGACCATGGCGTAGCCGACCACCACACCGGCGACGAGTCCCCCGATATGGGCCTGCCATGCGATGTTGCCCCACCCGAAGGTGATGATCAGGTTGACCACCAGCAGGCCGATCACCGGACGCATGTCGTACCTGAGCCGGCGCATGAGCACGGCGGTGGCGCCGAAGAGCCCGAAGATCGCGCCGGAGGCGCCGAGCGAGGGCTCGACCGGGGCGGCGAGCAGATAGGTGAGCGCGCTGCCGGCCAGTCCGGAGGTGAAGTAGAGCGCGATGTAGCGGGCGCGGCCGAGAGCCGCCTCCAGGGGCGCGCCGATCCACCACAGACTGAGCATGTTGAACAGGATGTGGACGTAGTTGGCGTGCAGGAACATCGCCGTCAGCAGCCGGTACCACTGCCCCTCGGCGACGCCCTGCAGCGGACCGCCCATCGAGAACGTCGCCCGCCCGATGAGGGCGAAGCGGTCGGTGAAGGTGTCACCCAGCGCCTGCTGGAGCAGGAAGACGAGCAGATTGATCCCGATGAGGATCTTGGTGACCAGCCGGGGGTCGGCGGTGACGGTGCCGCCCGCGAGCGTGCGCGGCTGGGAGGCGGCCGGGGCGTGGCCCGTGCCGGAGCCGCGGCGGACGCACTCGGGGCACTGGAAGCCGACCGAGGCGCTGACCATGCACTCCGGACAGATGGGCCGCTCGCAACGGGTGCAGCGGACGGCCGTCTCGCGGTCCGGGTGCCGGTAGCAGACCGGCAGCTCCCGGGCTCCGTGCGGCCCCTGGTTCTGCGGGTCCTGCGGACTGCCTGGCGCCTGGCCCATGGTCCCCTCACTCTCCGTACGACGGGTTGGCCCCGCCCTATCCTCTTACGGATGGGCGGGGCACTTTTGTTCCCTCGTGCGGAGTGTCCCGGTGGGGTCAGCCCTCGCGGGACTCCACGACGACCGACTCGATGACGACGTCGTTGACCGGGCGGTCCGTGCGCGGGTTGGTCTGGGCGGTGGCGATGGCGTCCACGACCTTCTGGCTCGCCGCGTCGGCGACCTCACCGAAGATGGTGTGCTTGCGGGTCAGCCAGGCCGTCGGGGCGACCGTGATGAAGAACTGCGAGCCGTTGGTGCCCGGGCCGGCGTTGGCCATGGCCAGCAGGTACGGCTTGTCGAAGGCGAGGTCCGGGTGGAACTCGTCCTCGAACTGGTAGCCCGGACCACCGGTGCCGTTGCCCAGCGGGTCACCGCCCTGGATCATGAAACCGCTGATCACCCGGTGGAAGACCGTGCCGTCGTAGAGCTTCTTCGTGGACTTCTCACCTGTGGCGGGGTGGGTCCACTCGCGCTCGCCCTGGGCGAGCTCGACGAAGTTACGGACCGTCTTGGGCGCGTGGTTCGGCAGGAGCCGGACCAGGATGTCGCCGTGGTTGGTCTTCAGGGTGGCGTAAAGCTGCTCAGCCACGATGTGCCTTCCGTTGTCCTCTGTGACTCCCCGATCCTCGCACGGTACGCGTCCCGAGTCGTCCGGCCACCGCTTCTGGGCCCGCATCCACGGTGTGTTCCCCTGGCACACCCCCGGCCGGCTGAGCGCGCGACGGGGAGGATCCGGGACCGGGTTCCGGGTCGCCACGGGCTCCGTTCCGGAGTCCGGGTGAGCGGAAATCCGGCCGGGTCCTCCCGTCACGGGGGCGCGGCCCGGCGATCCGTGGCATTGTCGGGGACAAGCACCTGTTGCCCCGTATTCATCCGCTATCGCGCGTGATCAGCCGATGCACATGATCGTCCCGTCCGTCGTCGGTCCGGGTGCCGGCCGGAGGCGTCCCGTGTGGCTCCTCATGGCCCTTGTGACCCGGATGCCCGTCCTCGCATGCTCGGGAGTCCTTCGAGAGGCATGATCCGTAAAAGGCGGGAAAGTCGAATGACCATACGCCACCGAGGAGGAGGAACCCCGTGACCCGCATCGACAGCGTGCGCGCCGCGACCGGTTCGGCGAAGGACAGCGTGCTGCATGCCGCGGAAGTGGTGGCGCCCTACGCCGACACGGCCAAGGACAAGGCAGCGCACTACGCACACGAGGCGCGCGTGCGTCTCGCACCCCGGGTGTCGCAGGCCGCCGAGCAGGCTCGTATCCAGTACGGCGCCCACCTCGCCCCGCGACTGGAACAGGCCCGCACCCATGTGCCGCCCAAGGTGGACCATGCCGCGCAGGAAGCCGCCGCCTACACCCTCAAGGCCGCCCGCCAGGCCGCCGACTACTCCCGCCCGAAGATCGAGCAGGCGGTCGCGGTCGCCGGTCCGGCACGGGAGGAGGCCCTGGCCCGTGGAGTCGTGGCGCTGGCCGCGCTGCGCGGCCAGGTCTCGCCGCAGCAGGTCCAGAAGTTGGTGCGCCGACAGCAGCGGCGGGCCAGGGCAGGCCGTGCCGCCAAGGGGCTGGCGCTGCTGGGTGTGCTGGCCGGTGGTGCCTTCGCCGCCTGGAAGTGGTGGGACAAGCAGGCGAACCCCGACTGGCTCGTGGAGCCGCCCGCCGCCACCGAGGTCCCGCAGGACGACCGCCTGACGTCGGTGGACGGCAGCGAGCCCCTGGACCCGGAGGTACAGGCGAAACAGGCCGAGGAGGATTCCTCGGAGAACGACGACCGCCGCTGAATCCGGCCGGCCCCGGCGCCGGACCTCAACACCCGTGTGGGGCAGGAGACTTGAACGGCTCCTGCCCCACACTGCTGCCCTGGTGATGTTTCACGTGGAACGGCACGGGAGCCCGAACCACACCCCTGAGACAGCGAAAGAATTCCCCCTCACCCCGGGGGGACCGTTCACATTTTCTCCGCGCGATGACGTTTGCAACGCCTCATGTGTGCATATTCCACGGAGACTTCACTTACGGAGCGCATCCCTACGCTTACACACCTCCAGGCACACCGGCCCGCACAAGGTGCCCCAAACCACCCCGCACCGCCCGCCGGCCCCACCGGTCACTCACCCTGGAGTCCGGGAGCCCGGCACTCGCCGATATCGTTTGCGCAAAGAAATGCAATATCTGCAAATGCGCAGGAGTGGCACAGGTCACCCCATACGAAAACCGGCCAGCCGCCGGGAAGGCGTCTGGCCGGTCCGAGATGTGGAGCCTAGGGGAGTCGAACCCCTGACATCTGCCATGCAAAGACAGCGCTCTACCAACTGAGCTAAGGCCCCGAGAAGGCACGTCCGGGCGACGCGTACACACACCGCCGGGCGCTGCGCACAAGCGTACCGGGTCACCCCCGGAATCTCGCAAAAAGAGGGGGGTCCCCGTGGACGACCACTCTCCGTAAGATGCTCGTCGTGGTTCGCGACAGCGAACCGCGGTACTTGGGGAAGCGATGGGGAGACGCAATGGACGCCGCACAGCAGGAAGCCACCGCAAGAGCGCGGGAGCTGCAGCGGAACTGGTACGGGGAGCCGTTGGGGGCGCTCTTCCGTAAACTCATCGAGGATCTCGGCCTCAACCAGGCTCGTCTCGCCGGTGTACTGGGCCTGTCCGCGCCGATGCTGTCACAGCTGATGAGCGGTCAGCGCGCCAAGATCGGCAATCCCGCGGTGGTCCAGCGGGTGCAACTGCTGCAGGACCTGGCGGGGCAGGTCGCGGACGGCAGCGTGAGCGCGGCCGAGGCAACCGAGCGGATGGACGAGATCAGAAAGTCGCAGGGGGGCTCCGTGCTCAACAACACCACGCAGACGACGAGCAGTTCGGGAGCGCCCACGGTCAAGCGGGTGGTCCGCGAGATCCAGTCGCTGCTGCGTTCGGTGGCCGCGGCCGGCGACATCATCGAGGCGGCGGACACCCTCGCCCCGAGCCACCCGGAGCTGGCAGAGTTCCTCCGGGTGTACGGCGCCGGCCGCACGTCCGACGCGGTCGCCCACTACCAGTCCCACCAGAGCTAGCCGAGACCTCGGCCGCCGGGGGCTCCCGCGCCGGGGGGTGCGCGGGAGTCCCCGGCGCCGTCCGGAAGGGGGAGCGACGTACGACCATGGGTGAGGTCTTCGCCGGACGGTACGAACTGGTCGATCCCATCGGGCGCGGGGGAGTCGGCGCGGTCTGGCGCGCCTGGGACCACCGGCGGCGCCGCTATGTGGCCGCGAAGGTCCTGCAGCAGAGGGACGCCCACGCGCTGCTGCGCTTCGTGCGCGAGCAGGCGCTGCGCATCGACCATCCCCATGTGCTCGCCCCCGCCAGCTGGGCCGCGGACGACGACAAGGTCCTGTTCACCATGGACCTGGTCGCCGGGGGCTCGCTGGTCCATCTCGTCGGGGACTACGGCCCGCTGCCTCCCGCGTTCGTCTGCACCCTGCTCGACCAGCTGCTGTCCGGGCTCGCCGCCGTGCACGCGGAAGGGGTCGTGCACCGGGACATCAAGCCCGCCAACGTACTTCTGGAGGCCACCGGCACCGCCCGGCCCCGGCTGCGGCTGTCGGACTTCGGCATCGCGATGCGCCTGGGAGAGCCGCGGCTGACGGAGACGGACTACGTGGTGGGGACCCCCGGCTATCTCGCACCCGAACAACTGCTGGGCTCGGAACCGGACTTCCCGTCCGATCTGTTCGCCGTGGGTCTGGTCGCGCTGTATCTGCTCCAGGGCGCCAAACCGGACGCGAGGGCCCTGGTCGAGCACTTCGCGTCCCACGGCACTCCCGGAGCACCGCGCGGCGTTCCCGGACCCCTGTGGGAGGTCGTGGCGACGCTGCTGCAACCGGACCCGGCCGCGCGTTTCCGCACCGCCACGGGGGCGCGCAAGGCCCTCGGCTCGGCCAGGGAGCTGCTGCCCGAGCCGGGCGACGACGACGAACAGGTCGAGATCTTCGACCAACTCGGGCCGCTTCCGGCGGGATTCGGACCCGAGGGCCCGCTGGCCACGGCGTCGGGGGTGTCGGAGGGCGCGGGACGCATGCGCACGTCGGGCGCCGCGGCCAGGGCATCAAGCCCGGCGGACGGGGTGTCGGGCCCCGCGCTCGACGCGTCGGGCGGTGCGGCCGGTGGCGCGGGGGCGAGCGGCTCGGGGGCGAGCGGTGCGGGGGCGAGCGGTGCGGGGGCGAGCGGCGTCGCATGGACGGCATCCGCCGGAGCCGGCCCGCGGCCCTCGCACGGCGGCTCCGCCGGGGCCGAGGGGGGACCGGCACGGCTCACTACCGGTGCGATCCCGCCACGGCCGACCACCGCGCCGACAGCGTCCGGCACGCCCGTCGCCGCGCCCGCCGCCCCTCCCGCGCCCCCTCCCCCTGGTCATGGCACCGGCACCTCCGCCGTGGTGCCCGGGCCGCCTCCCCCCGCCGTACGACCACAGGCCGGGCCCGACGGCGTACCGCCGAGGCCTGCCGTCGATCCCACGCCTCCCTCGCGGCCGTCCACGATGTCGGACACCGGAAGCTTCCCGCTGCCGCCGCCGCTGCCACGAGCGGCGCTCAGTACGGTGCCGGGGGCGCCCGGACAGCCGCCCACGCCCCCCGCAACCGTCGTGGCTCCGGCTCCGGCGCCCGCGTACACGGCATCCACCTTGCATCACGAACCCACGTACGTGCCCGCACCCGGCCCGCACACGGCCCCGGCGGCAGCCGCCGGGCAGACCGCCTACGCAGGCGCCGTACCGTCGCCGTACGCCCCCACCGGGCCGCAGCGGGTCGCGCGGCACGGCAGAAGAGCGGCTCCCCGGCCGGCGGGACCACCGGCGAAGGTCGCCGTGCCGGTCCTGCTCCTCGCGCTCGTCTGCTTCGCGGTGGGCTTCTGGGCCCTGACCCGGATCTGAGCGGCGCTCACCCGGCCGCCCGGCGGCGCTCCCGCCGACGGGCGGCCACGGTCCACAGGCCGAGCCACAGGACCAGCGCGCTTCCGGTGCCGATCCCGCCCACGGCGACCATCGTCATCGCGCGGGTGTCCGCTGCCGCCACCTTGCCGACGCGGGCCGGGGTGGTGCGGGGCGAGAACCCGCCCGAGCCGTCGCCCGGGCCCGCGTCGGACCGCGTCCCGGCCCCCGCCGCCGCTTCCTCCCGGTCCGCGTCCGTGACCTGGAACACATCGCGCGGCGCGGACCGCCCCGCGTACACCGGCCCGGGCACCGGTTTCCCGCTCACCCGCACCCGCAGGGTCAGCCCGAACGGGCCGCTGCCGAACCGTTCCGCCATGGGCGCCCCGAGGTGGACGGCCAGGTAGTACCAGCCCGCGAACCGCATACCGCCCGCACGGCTGCCGACGGCCCCGCGGTTGGCGTAGTCGACGGGCGGCAGCGGATCCAGTGCCGCCGAGGTCTGGGCGCCGCTGTAGCCGGCGTCGGCGTCCTCGACGTAGGCCCGGACGGGGTTGTAGAGGGACATGGCCAGGGCGGTGCCGACATAGCCGTCGCCGCCTCCGGAGCTGCCCATCTCGACACTGGCGGAGAGCTGCTGTCCCCAGTCGACCGGCACCTTGTAGAAGAGGGTCTCTCCCGGCCTGATCCCGTCCTGCCAGACGCCCTGCCCCACCGCGCTCGCCGCGGCGAAGCCGGCCCCTCCCGCGCGGCGCGCGGCCTCGCCTAGGAGGGGCTCCGGGGGCGCGGAGTTCCAGGTGCCGGGCGGGGTGACGGCCCCGGCCCGGCGCGGGGCGGGTTCGGAGACGTAGTCCAGCTCCAGGTCCCAGCTGACGGGCAGGGCGGCGGTCAGATCGCGCCGTTCGACGACCACGTAGTACGGGCCCGCACCCTTGCACCCGTAGGTCCCGGGGCCGGTCTCGCGCGAGGCCCAGGCGGCGATCGGATGCGGGCTCTGGGTGGGGCCGAAGTGCGCGGTGCCCGAGGAGCACGTGGTGCCGTCGGCGTCCTGGACGGACACCTTGAGGCCGTCGGAGGAGGTGACCCGTGCCCCCGCCCGCGGCACGGCCGTCGCGGAGACGTAGGCGTCGTCGGCGGCGTCGAGATCCAGCCGGTAGTAGCGCTTGGCACCCGGGGGCAGTGCGCTGCGATAGAGGTGTCCGGGATCCAGACGTACGGCGTCCGTGGTGCCCGTCGCGCCGGTGATCGTCCGGGCGTCACGGGCGAACGCGTACGGGGCGGGCCTGCCGTCGTCGGCCGCGGAGGCGGGCGCGGCCCGCGCGGGGAGCGCCGATGCCGCGGCGAGCGCGACCGCCGCGCACGACGCCAGGGCCGCGTGCGCCGGCGTACGACCGCACCGCGGGGCTCCGTCGCCCGCTTCCGTACGCCGCTTCCTCACGCTCCACCCCCGCCGTGCTCCGCTGTCCCGGGCCGCCGCCCATCCTGCCCCGGGGGCCACGGCGGCACCCCGGTATTACGTACGAGCGGCCGAAACGCCCCCCTGAGGAGCCGGGGAAACACAAAACCCCGACCGCACCGGCGGTCGGGGCCTGCTCTGATGTCTGTTGTCCGTGAGGACTCAGGAACCCGTGGGCACGGAGTCGGTCGCCTCCGTCCACAGATCCTGCTCGGCGCGATCCGCCTGGATCTGGCGGTACACGAGGAGCCCGCCGATGGCGGCCAGTGCGACCAGGAGAAGCTTCTTCACCGCGCGACCTCGTCTTTCCTTGACGTAGGGGACTTCTGGCGCCCGACTATACACACCGATCGATATCGATCGGTGACCTGAGCCGGTGCTCAACTCCGGTCCGGGAGACCGCAGTACGCCCGGACACCCCGGTCACGTCACCGCGTGAGCGCCCCTCGCAGAGTGTGATGTTCGACGCCCTCCCGCACCTTTTCTGACCTTTCCGGGTCTTGTGCGTCCATCCGAGTGGTGTTCATCCGAAGATCGACGCGCCACGGGCGTCGGTCCACCACTTCGCGACCCCCATACACATCATGAGGAAAGTACGCAAATCGCTCGACCCGAAAGTGAGGGGTCATGGCCCGCATCACGGTCATGAAGCTGTGGACCGCCGTCGTCACCGCCTTCATCGCGCTGTTCACCGCGCTGGGATTCATCACCACGACCACGGCCGCCGCGGAGGTACCGCAGCACCAGCCGGCCCGCAACACCAGCGTCGCCCAGGTGACACCGTCGCGACCGGTCCACGGACGCTGGCCCCGCGACCGGTCCCTGCTCCCCACGATGAAGCAACGGATCCGCGCCGAGGCCCACGGTTCCTCCCCGGGCTGCCGTAACCGCCTACCGGTCTCCGCCCCGACGCTCCGCCTGGCCCGCTGCGCCCTCAGAGCCCCCAGCCGGCCCACCGATCCCCCCGAAACGACCGTGCGGCTCCAGCACTGACTGACCCCTCTGACCGCGCGCGCCACCGTCCCCGAAGGCACCGCGGCCCCACCCCGGGCGATCTTGCGTACAACAACACCCCAGGGCAAACGGCCCGGCACCTGCTCCCTGGTGCCGGGCCGTTGACACATATGCGCGCTCGGAACCGGACGAGTTCCAGGCCTCAGCAGATCGTCCGCCGAGGTCCGGAGCCGACCGCCGCTGTTCGCGCCGGCTGGTGCCAGCCGCTGATGTCAGCCGCCCCACGCGGCCTCGACACGTCAGTCGGCGTTACCTGGCCCGACGGAACGGCGCAGTGCGGGGCAGGTAGACGAGCTGGGCGATCAAGACGAGAAGGCTGAGAAAGAACCACCAGCCGTCATCTTGGAACTGTCCGACCACAACTCCCCATGCAAGGAAAATGGCGATCTGGAGCCAGTTCTTCCAAGTCCATACCGGTTCGACCCGGATCACGTTTCCCCCTGGGGCTGGTCGGGCCGTGATTGGTGCACTCGAGGCCACGCGACGGTTCCGGCAGGCCGTACGGCAGCTCGTAGAACCAGGGAGAGCGCGTGTCCGCTCCACGCCACCTGACGCGACCCTGCGGTCGGTGTCAACCGTTGGTGTCAAAAGACCCCCGGCCCTAGTGGACCGGGGGTCTTTTCGCTGGTGGGGCTAACAGGATTTGAACCTGTGGCCTCATCCTTATCAGGGATGCGCTCTAACCAACTGAGCTATAGCCCCGCCGCGCTGTGCGGTGTGTGTCCCGCGCGCTGACCCCTGAAGATTAGCGCACGACGTGGGAAGTCCCAAAATCGGTTACCCGGGGGCGCGCGGCCGGGCCGCCGGGGCCCTGACCTCGGGTGCCGTCGCGCCCCTTCAGGCCCGACTCACTCGTCCTCCGCCAGCGTCAGCTCGACGCCGCCCACGAAGCCCGCGGAGAGGTTGTAGATGAACGCGCCGAGCGTCGCGAGGGCGGTCGCCAGGATCACGTCGATGACCGCGATGACCGTCGTGAAGATGAGCACGTTCGGCAGCGACAGGAACGACTGGAGGTCGAAGCCGTTCGACTCGTTAGAACCGGTGGCCTCCGAGATCGTCCCGCCGACCGTGGAGAAGACCCCCATGGCGTCCATGACCATCCACAGCACCGCGGCCGCCACGATCGTGCAGATGCCGAGCGCGAGGGAGAGCAGGAAGCTGACCTTCATCACCGACCACGGGTCGGCCTTCGCCACCCTGAGCCGCGCCTTGCGGGTGCGGGGAGTGGTGCTCGCGCCGGTCCGGGGGCGGCGCACCGTGCCCGTCGCCGGCTGCGCCTGGTAGGCCTGCGGCGGGTGGTAGGGGCCCGCGGCCTGCTGCGACCGGCGCTCCCCCGGCAGGGGAGACGGGTCGGCCGGCGCCACGGCAGGCTGTGCCTCCGGCGCGGCCTGGGGCTGGGCGGCCGGAGCGGCGCCCGGAGCGGCCGGGCCCGCTCCAGCCTCGTACTGCTGGGTCTGCGGGCCTCGGGTGTCCGTCACAGTTCCCCCCTGGGATCCATGAGACTCATGGGAGTGCGTCGAGTCCGTGGCGGAGCCACGGCCGCCGCCGTCCGTGTCCGTACCGGTCGATCCGGCGCCCGTGGCTCCGCTCACGCTGACTCACTCCTCGTGCTACTCGGCCGAGGGCGCCTCACCCTCGTCCGTGCCGGTGGCCGCGGCCTCGGCGGTCTCGTCCACAGTGTCGTCACCGTCGACCTCCTCCGCCTCACGCCCCGCCTCGGCGTTACGTGCGATACCGACCACGGCATCGCGCTTGCCCAGGTTGATCAGTTGGACGCCCATGGTGTCACGGCCCGTCTCCCTGACCTCGTTGACTCGCGTACGAATCACACCGCCCGACAGCGTGATGGCGAGGATCTCGTCCGTCTCCTCGACCACCAGCGCGCCGACGAGCGAGCCACGGTCCTCGACGATCTTGGCAGCCTTGATGCCGAGGCCGCCGCGACCCTGGACGCGGTACTCGTCGACGACGGTCCGCTTCGCGTACCCGCCGTCGGTGGCAGTGAACACGAACGTACCGGGTCGAACAACATTCATCGAGAGGAGCTCGTCCCCGCCGCGGAAGCTCATGCCCTTGACGCCCGAGGTGGCACGGCCCATCGGGCGCAGGGACTCGTCGGTCGCGGTGAACCTGATCGACTGAGCCTTCTTGCTGATCAGAAGCAGATCGTCCTCGGGCGACACCAGCTCGGCCCCGATCAGTTCGTCATCGGAACCGTCCTCCATCTCACGGAGATTGATCGCGATGACACCGCCGGACCGCGGCGAATCGTAATCCTTCAGAGGCGTCTTCTTGACCAGTCCGCCCTTGGTGGCGAGCACCAGGTACGGCGCGGCCTCGTAGTCGCGGATGGCGAGGATCTCGGCGATCGACTCGTCCGGCTGGAAGGCCAGCAGGTTCGCGACGTGCTGACCGCGCGCGTCCCGGCCGGCGTCCGGCAGCTCGTAGGCCTTGGCCCGGTAGACGCGGCCCTTGTTGGTGAAGAACAGCAGCCAGTGGTGCGTGGTGGACACGAAGAAGTGGTCGACGATGTCGTCTTCCTTCAGCTTCGTACCGCGCACGCCCTTGCCGCCGCGCTTCTGCGCGCGGTAGTCGTCGGCCTTGGTGCGCTTGATGTAGCCGCCGCGGGTGACCGTGACGACGATGTCCTCCTCGGCGATGAGGTCCTCGATGGACATGTCGCCGTCGAAGGGCACCAGCTGGCTGCGCCGGTCGTCGCCGTACTTCTCGACGATCGCTGCGAGCTCCTCGCTGATGATGCCGCGCTGGCGGACGGGCGAGGCGAGGATCGCGTTGTACTCGCGGATCTTCGCCTGGAGCTCGTCGTGCTCCTGGACGATCTTCTGGCGCTCCAGGGCCGCGAGGCGGCGCAGCTGCATCTCGAGGATGGCGTTGGCCTGGATGTCGTCGATCTCCAGCAGGCTCATCAGGCCGTCGCGGGCGATCTCCACGGTGTCGCTGCGCCGGATCAGCGCGATGACCTCGTCGATGGCGTCCAGGGCCTTCAGCAGACCGCGCAGGATGTGCGCGCGCTCCTCGGCCTTGCGCAGCCGGAAGCGCGTACGGCGGACGACGACCTCGATCTGGTGCGTCACCCAGTGGCGGATGAACGCGTCCAGGGACAGAGTGCGCGGCACGCCGTCGACCAGCGCCAGCATGTTGGCGCCGAAGTTCGTCTGCAGGTCGGTGTGCTTGTAGAGGTTGTTCAGGACGACCTTGGCGACCGCGTCCCGCTTCAGGACGATGACCAGGCGCTGTCCCGTGCGGGACGAGGTCTCGTCACGGACGTCCGCGATGCCACCGATCTTGCCGTCCTTGACCAGGTCGGCGATCTTCTGCGCGAGGTTGTCCGGGTTGACCTGGTACGGCAGCTCGGTGACCACCAGGCACTGGCGGTTCTGGATCTCCTCGACCTCGACGACCGCGCGCATGGTGATCGAGCCACGGCCGGTGCGGTAGGCCTCCTCGATGCCCTTGCGGCCCACCACCAGGGCGCCGGTCGGGAAGTCGGGGCCCTTGATGCGCTCGATGAGGGCGTCGAGCAGCTCCTCGTGCGAGGCCTCCGGGTTCTCCAGGTACCACTGGGCGCCGGCCGCGACCTCGCGCAGGTTGTGCGGCGGGATGTTGGTCGCCATGCCGACCGCGATACCGGCGGAGCCGTTGATCAGCAGGTTCGGGAAGCGGGACGGAAGGACCGTCGGCTCCTGGGAACGGCCGTCGTAGTTGTCCGTGAAGTCGACGGTCTCCTCGTCGATGTCGCGGACCATCTCCATCGACAGCGGCGCCATCTTGCACTCGGTGTAGCGCATGGCGGCGGCGGGGTCGTTGCCCGGGGAGCCGAAGTTGCCGTTGGAGTCCACCAGCGGCATCCGCATCGACCACGGCTGCGCGAGGCGGACCAGCGCGTCGTAGATCGAGGAGTCACCGTGCGGGTGGTAGTTGCCCATGACGTCGCCGACGACACGGGCGCACTTGTAGAACCCCTTCTCGGGGCGGTAGCCGCCGTCGTACATCGCGTACAGGACACGGCGGTGCACGGGCTTCAGACCGTCCCGCACGTCGGGCAGCGCACGCGAGACGATGACGGACATCGCGTAGTCGAGGTACGAGCGCTGCATCTCCGTCTCGAGCCCGACGGGCTCGATGCGCACAGTGGTCTCGCCGCCCTCTTCGGGCGTCACTGGAGTGTTCTCGTCGGCCATTGCTGGTGAAGATCCTTCCTGGTGCGGTCAGCTGAGACCGACTCAGATGTCGAGGAAGCGGACGTCCTTGGCGTTGCGCTGGATGAACGCGCGGCGTGCCTCGACGTCCTCGCCCATCAGGACCGAGAAGAGGTCGTCGGCCTGGGCGGCGTCGTCGAGGGTGACCTGGCCGAGGACGCGGTGGTCGATGTCCATGGTCGTCACCCGCAGCTCCTCGGCGTTCATCTCGCCGAGGCCCTTGAAGCGCTGCACCGAGTCGTCCTTGATCCGCTTGCCGTTGCGGCGGCCCAGCTCGATCAGCGCGTCGCGCTCACGGTCCGAGTAGGCGTACTCGAAGTCGTCCCGGCCCCACTTGATCTTGTAGAGCGGCGGACGGGAGAGGAACACGTGGCCGGCCTCGACCAGCGGCCGCATGAAGCGGAACAGGAAGGTCAGCAGCAGGGTGTTGATGTGCTGGCCGTCGACATCGGCGTCCGCCATCAGGATGATCTTGTGATAGCGGAGCTTGGAGATGTCGAAGTCCTCGTGCACGCCGGTGCCGAAGGCGGAGATCAGCGCCTGGATCTCCTGGTTCTGCAGGATCTTGTCGATCCGCGCCTTCTCGACGTTGAGGATCTTGCCTCGGATCGGAAGGATCGCCTGGTACTGCGGGTTGCGGCCGGACTTGGCCGAGCCGCCGGCGGAGTCACCCTCGACGATGAAGATCTCGCACTTGGTGGGGTCGTTCGACTGGCAGTCGGACAGCTTGCCCGGCAGCGACGCCGTCTCCAGCAGGCCCTTGCGGCGCGTGAGGTCACGGGCCTTGCGGGCCGCCACGCGCGCGGTGGCCGCCTGGATGCCCTTGCGGATGATGTCCGTGGCCTCGTTCGGGTTGCGGTCGAGCCAGTCGTTGAGGTGCTCGTAGACCGCCTTCTGGACGAAGGTCTTCGCCTCGGTGTTGCCGAGCTTGGTCTTGGTCTGGCCCTCGAACTGCGGCTCGCTCAGCTTGACCGAGATGATCGCGGTCAGACCCTCGCGGATGTCGTCGCCGGTGAGGTTGTCGTCCTTGTCGCGCAGCAGCTTCTTGTCACGCGCGTACTTGTTGATCAGCGAGGTCAGCGCGGCACGGAAGCCCTCTTCGTGCGTACCGCCCTCGTGGGTGTGGATGATGTTGGCGAAGGAGTACACGCCCTCGCTGTAGCCGCTGTTCCACTGCATCGCGACCTCGAGGGACAGGCTCTTGTCCTTGTCCTCGGCCTCCAGGTCGATCACGGTGGGGTGCACCACGTCTCCCTTGCGGGAGTTGAGGTACTTCACGAAGTCGACGATGCCGCCCTCGTAGTGGTACGTGACGGTCTTGACCTCGGCCTTCTCGTCCGCACCCGCCTCGTCCGCCCCGGTCGTGGCCTTCGCCGACTCCCGCTCGTCGGTGAGCCTGATCGTCAGGCCCTTGTTGAGGAACGCCATCTCCTGGAAGCGCCGCGAGAGCGTCTCGAAGGAGTACTCGGTCGTCTCGAAGATGTCCGGGTCGGCCCAGAAGGTGACCGATGTGCCGGTCTCGTCGGTGGGCTCGTGCTGCTGCAGCGGCGCCGTGGGGACGCCCATCTTGTAGTCCTGTGTCCAGCGGTGCCCGTCGGTCTTGACCTCGACGGACACCTTGCCGGACAGGGCGTTCACGACGGAGACACCGACACCGTGCAGACCACCGGAGACCGCGTAGCCGCCGCCGCCGAACTTGCCGCCTGCGTGCAGCACGGTCAGCACGACCTCGAGGGCCGGCTTGTTCTCGGAAGGAACGATGCCCACCGGAATACCGCGGCCGTTGTCGACGACACGCACGCCGCCGTCGGCGAGGATCGTCACGTCGATCGTGTCCGCGTAGCCGGCCAGCGCCTCGTCGACCGAGTTGTCGACGACCTCGTACACGAGGTGGTGCAGACCGCGCTCGCCGGTCGAGCCGATGTACATGCCGGGTCGCTTGCGGACCGCGTCCAGACCCTCGAGGACGGTGATGGCGCTGGCGTCGTACGACACGGTCACCTCGCCGTTCGCGCTGGTCGCCGCGCCGGCGTCGGTGGACGGGATGTTCTCGTTGGGGTTGCCGGAATCGGCCACGAAGCGCCCTTTCTGGCACAGCACAAGCCAGGCTCGTCGGCGGTTGCCGGAGCGGCTGCGGCATGTTGCGTTGGTAAGCCTTGATCAGCGTTGCTCAGCGTTACCCGGACGGTCCCCACGATCGGGGCGGGATTGTCTCCCAGTCTACCGGTAGCGCCGACAGTGATGGGGGTTTGCCGGTACCTGGATCCGCATGTGCCGCCCTCAACCGGTCTCGCCCGACTCCCCATATGCGGAACGGGGCTCCAAGAGGCTCTACGAGGCACTCAGCGCTTCCGGCTGTCAACCCTTGGCAACGTCGGAGTCCGGTGGGTGTTCGCAACCGCGTGCGGGCACAGCGAAAGGGCCGCCGGCGCATGCGTCCGGCGGCCCGACGTGATGTCGGTCACCCGTAGGTGTCACCGGGGCCGGTGCTCCCCGGGGCGCGCAGCGGGCCGAAGCGGCGGGCGGGGCCGCCGGGGCCATGGACCTTGATCAACCGGACCGTGCCGTGCCCGAGGTCCTCGTTCAGCCGCGCGACCAGCTGGGGGGCCAGCAGCCGCAGCTGCGTGGCCCAGGCCGTGGAGTCGCAGCCCACCGTCAGGACGCGCTCGTCCTCGTCGTACCGCTGCGGGACGCAGTGCTTGGCGAGGTCCTCGCCGACGATCTGCGGCCAGCGGCCCATCACACCGCCCACCGCGGCCGGGGTCTCCCAGCCGCGCTCGGTGATCAGCCGGTTGATGGCCGCCCCCAGCGCCATGGGGTCGCGGCGATCGGTGCGCGCGCCGGAGCGCAGGCCACCGCGTCGCGCCTGCTTCTTCTGCTGTGCCGCGTCCCCCCGCGCGCGTGCCTGTTCCTTGGCCGCCCGGAGCGCCACACGCGCGAGGTCCACGCCCGACAGCTCGGGAGACTTCTTCGGTGCGGGTTCGTCGGTGCTCATGCGCGCTCCACGGTGCCGTCGGACACGGCGTACCGCGTCCCCGTCAGTACGTCCGGTACGTCGTCGTCGACCGCGGCGGTCACCAGGACCTGCTCACCGGGCACTACCAGTTCGGCCAGGCGCTCGCGGCGGCGGGTGTCCAACTCGGCGAAGACGTCGTCGAGGACGAGCACCGGCTCGGGGCCCTCCGCGCGGAGGAGGTCGTACGACGCCAGGCGCAGCGCCAGCGCGTAGGACCAGGACTCGCCGTGGGACGCGTACCCCTTGGCGGGCAGCTGACCGAGTTTGAGGAGCAGATCGTCGCGGTGGGGTCCCACCAGGGTGACGCCGCGCTCGATCTCCTGCTTGCGGGCGTCGGCGAGCGCGGCCATCAGCTGCTCGTAGAGGGCCTCGCGGGTGTGGGCCTCGCCGGGCGCGGACGGCTTGTACTCCAGGGCGAGCGGGCCGCCGCCGGGTGCCAGCTGCTCGTACGCCTTGTCGGCGAGCGGCTGGAGCGCGGCGATCAGGTCGAGGCGCTGGGCGAGCAGCTCCGCGCCGGCGCGCGCGAGGTGCTGGTCCCAGACGTCGAGGGTGGACAGATCCGCCCCCGTGCGTCCGCCGTGGCGGCGGGCCAGCGCGGCCGACTTGAGGAGGGTGTTGCGCTGCTTGAGGACCCGGTCGTAGTCGGAGCGGACGCCCACCATGCGCGGGGAGCGCGCGGTGATCAGCTCGTCCAGGAAGCGGCGCCGCTCGCCAGGGTCGCCCTTGACCAGCGCGAGGTCCTCGGGCGCGAACAGCACGCTGCGCACGATGCCGAGCACGTCACGCGGTCTGACCTGCGAGGACCTGTTGATGCGGGCGCGATTCGCCCTGCCGGGGTTCAGCTCCAGTTCGACCAGCTGCTGCCGGTCGCCCTGCCGGACCTGCGCCCGGATGATCGCGCGCTCGGCGCCCATCCGGACCAGGGGCGCGTCGGAGGAGACCCGGTGGCTGCCGAGGGTGGCGAGGTAGCCGACCGCTTCCACGAGGTTGGTCTTGCCCTGGCCGTTGGGTCCGACGAAGGCGGTGACGCCCGGGTCGAGCGGGACCTCGACCCGGGCGTACGAGCGGAAGTCGGCCAGCGACAGATGCGTGACGTGCATGGTCGTTCGCCGACCTCCCTCAGGGGTTCGCGGACCGCCGGGCGGTCCTGTGGATCACTTCTTCTCGACCGCGTGGCCGCCGAACTGGTTCCGCAGCGCCGCGATCATCTTCATCTGCGGCGAGTCGTCCTGCCGCGAGCTGAAGCGCGCGAACAGCGACGCCGTGATCGCCGGCAGCGGCACCGCGTTGTCGATGGCCGCCTCCACGGTCCAGCGGCCCTCGCCGGAGTCAGCCGCCCAGCCGCGCAGCCTGTCCAGGTGCTCGTCCTCGTCGAGGGCGTTGACCGCGAGGTCCAGCAGCCAGGAACGGATCACCGTGCCCTCCTGCCAGGAGCGGAAGACCTCGCGGACGTTCTCCACGGAGTCGACCTTCTCCAGCAGCTCCCAGCCCTCGGCGTAGGCCTGCATCATCGCGTACTCGATGCCGTTGTGGACCATCTTCGCGAAGTGGCCCGCGCCGACCTTGCCCGCGTGCACCGCTCCGAAGGCGCCCTCGGGCTTGAGGGCGTCGAAGATCGGCTGCACCTTGGCGACGTTCCGGGCGTCGCCGCCGTACATCAGCGCGTAGCCGTTCTCCAGGCCCCAGACGCCGCCGGAGACACCGCAGTCGACGAAGCCGATGTCCTTGGCCGCGAGTTCCTCGGCGTGCTTCTCGTCGTCCGTCCAGCGGGAGTTGCCGCCGTCCACGACGACGTCTCCGGGCTCCAGCAGCTTGGCCAGCTCGTCGATCGTGGACTGGGTCGGGGCGCCGGCCGGGACCATCACCCACACCACCCGCGGGGCCTGCAGCTTGTCCACAAGCTCTTCGAGGCTGTGGACGTCGGCGAGGTCCGGGTTGCGGTCGTATCCGATGACGGTGTGGCCTGCGCGGCGGATCCGCTCGCGCATGTTGCCGCCCATCTTGCCGAGGCCGACGAGACCGAGCTCCATCAGTTGTTCCTTAGGTTGCGATGTGGCATGAGGGCACTTTCGTACCTGTGTCCGAGCCTAAACCCGGGTCCTCATGCACACCTGTGGGCCCACGCGCTCATGCGTAGCCCCTCTCACCTGCGGCTTTGCCCGCCGGGCCCGGTGATCCACCGGGCCCGGGGCATCCTGTGGACAGCCGTCAGCCGCTGAGCCGCACCGGCATGATCAGGTACTTGTACGCGTCGTCCGCCTCGGCGTCCACAGCCGGTTTGCCGCCGAGCAGCGCGGGCTTCGTGGACGTCGTGAAGGACAGCTGGGCCACCGGGGAGTCGATGGCGCTCAGACCGTCCAGCAGGAAGGTCGGGTTGAAGGCGATCGAGATGTCGTCGCCCTCCAGCTGGGCGTCGACCCTTTCCACAGCCTGTGCGTCGTCGCTGGAGCCGGCCTCCAGGATCAGCACGCCCTGCTCGAAGCTGAGCCGCACCGGGGTGTTGCGCTCGGCGACCAGGGCGACGCGCTTGACGGCCTCCACGAAGGGGGCGGTCTCGATGGTGGCGACCGAGTTGAACTCCGTCGGGAACAGCGTGCGGTACTTCGGGAGGTCGCCCTCCAGCAGGCGGGTCGTCGTACGCCGGCCGGCGCCCTCGAAACCGATCAGGCCCTCGCCCGCACCCGAGCCCGACAGCGCCAGGATCACGGAGTCACCGCTGGTCAGCGCCTTGGCCGTGTCCAGGAGGGTCTTGGCGGGCACCAGGGCGACCGCGGACGCGTCCGGGTTCTCCGGCTTCCACAGGAACTCGCGGACCGCGAAGCGGTAGCGGTCGGTGGAGGCCAGCGTGACCGTGTCGCCCTCGATCTCGATGCGGACACCGGTGAGGACGGGCAGGGTGTCGTCGCGGCCGGCGGCGATGGCGACCTGCTGGACGGCGGAGGCGAAGACCTCGCCCGGGACCGTGCCCGTCGCGTTCGGCATCTGGGGCAGCGCCGGGTACTCCTCCACAGGGAGGGTGTGGAGGGTGAACCGGGAGGTGCCGCACACCACCGTCGCCCGTACACCGTCTGTGGAGATCTCCACCGGACGGTTGGGGAGGGCGCGGGAGATGTCGGCGAGAAGACGGCCGGACACGAGGACCGTGCCCTCCTCCTCGACCTCGGCCTCCACCGACACCCGTGCGGAGACCTCGTAGTCGAAGCTGGAGAGGCTCAGCTGACCGTCCTCGGCCTTCAGCAGCAGGCCGGCGAGGACAGGCGCCGGCGGACGGGCCGGGAGGCTGCGCGCCGCCCAGGCAACTGCCTCCGCGAGTACGTCGCGTTCCACCCGGATCTTCACCGTAAGCCGCCTCCTGCTGTTGCCGGCGTTCTCGCCCTGCTGGCCTTCTCGTCTGACTCGGTGTCGAGAGCCCCTGTGACGGGAAGGACACCGGGGACCAGTCTGACGCACACCGCTGACAGTCGGTGCCGCTCGGGGTCAAGTCGTGACGAGGGGCGGTCGGCGGCCGGAGGGCGAGTTGTGCACAGGACCCGCTTCCAGACGAATTCCCCGGACTCTCTGAGTAGGGGTAGTAGTAGGGCCTGTGGAAACCGTGGATAACCGCGTTTGCCCAGCTCAGCGGCGATATTTTGTCCACGGACCCTGTGGGTGGAGGCGGTGGACAACCCGGGGTCTCTGTGGAGAACGGAAAGTTCTGCACACCCCGTGCACAGCCGAGGGGCACTTCTCCCCAGTGCCGTCCCCAGCTTTACCCACCTTTCCCACAGGCCAACCAGGCACCTTGGTGTGACGCCTTTCACTCCGTCCGGTGAGGACCCGCGTCTCGTTGCCGAACAGTGGACAGGCATGTGGAGAAGCTGGTGAACACTGGGGACAACCGGCCACAGCCTGTGGGCCGTCGGTGGACAACTCCGTGCACAGCCTGTGGATCTTCGTTTCCTCCACAGGCTGTGGAGATCGTTCGTCCACGAATCCACAGGTGGCTGACCTGGACGGATGTTCTTTCGACAGGTCGGCCTGTGGATGCGATCTGGACAACTCGGCAGTCCCCAGCATGTGGACGGAAGAAAGTCGCCGAATCTGTGGAGAGTGGCCGTAACCCGGCAGGTATTCGAACAGCAGGTTGCCGACGTGCTGCCCCTGAAGGGGGCCGGTTCCGTGGAAGCGGGCGGACGCGGGGGGCCTCAGGACGGCACGAGAGGGCGCCCGGAGGCGTCCGGCCGGGTCCCCCGCAGCGTGCCCGGGAACGGCGGAGGGCGCCCCTGGGGACGATTCCCGGGGGCGCCCTCCGCGGTGTCCGCGGGTGCGGCCGTCAGCCGTTCTTGATGCGGTTGGTCAGCTCGGTGACCTGGTTGTAGATGGAACGCCGCTCGGCCATCAGCGCGCGGATCTTGCGGTCGGCGTGCATCACCGTCGTGTGGTCGCGGCCCCCGAACTGGGCGCCGATCTTCGGCAGCGACAGATCCGTCAGCTCACGGCACAGATACATCGCGATCTGCCGGGCGGTCACCAGGGCGCGGCCGCGCGAGGTGCCGCACAGGTCCTCCACCGTCAGGCCGAAGTAGTCGGCGGTGGCGGCCATGATGGCCGTCGCGGTGATCTCGGGGGCCGCGTCCTCGCCGCCCGGGATCAGGTCCTTCAGCACGATCTCTGTCAGACCGAGGTCCACGGGCTGACGGTTGAGCGACGCGAACGCCGTCACCCGGATCAGCGCGCCCTCCAGCTCCCGGATGTTCCGCGAGATGCGGGAGGCGATGAACTCCAGCACCTCCGGCGGCGCGTTGAGCTGCTCCTGCACCGCCTTCTTGCGCAGGATCGCGATACGCGTCTCCAGCTCGGGCGGCTGGACGTCGGTGATCAGTCCCCACTCGAAGCGGTTGCGCAGCCGGTCCTCCAGGGTGACCAGCTGTTTGGGCGGTCGGTCCGAGGACAGCACGATCTGCTTGTTGGCGTTGTGGAGCGTGTTGAAGGTGTGGAAGAACTCCTCCTGCGTCGACTCCTTCTGCGCCAGGAACTGGATGTCGTCGACCAGCAGGATGTCCATGTCGCGGTAGCGCTTGCGGAACGCGTCCGCCTTGCCGTCGCGGATCGAGTTGATGAACTCGTTGGTGAACTCCTCGGAGCTCACGTACCGCACGCGGGTGCCCGGGTAGAGGCTGCGCGCGTAGTGGCCGATGGCATGCAGCAGGTGCGTTTTGCCGAGGCCCGACTCGCCGTAGATGAAGAGGGGGTTGTACGCCTTCGCCGGTGCCTCGGCGACGGCGACCGCGGCCGCGTGCGCGAACCGGTTCGAGGCGCCGATGACGAACGTGTCGAAGAGGTACTTCGGGTTGAGCCGCGCGGTGGGCTCGCCCGGTCCGGTCGCGGGCGCGGGCTGCGCGGCCAGCGGGCCGGGGGCGCCGGTGGTGGGCAGCCCCGGGCCGCCCCGGTGCGCATGGCCGCCGCCGACGGGCGGCTCCGGCAGCTCGCGCCGGTCGGGGCGCGGCTGGTCGAAGTCGGAGCGCGCGCTCTCGTAGTCCGGGCGCTGCTGCTCGTACGGCGAGCGCTCCAGCGACTGCGTGCGGTAGTCGGGCGCCGGTGTCGCGTACGGGTCGCGCTCGGGAAAGCCGAGACGCTGCTGCTGCCAGCCGTAGTCGTCCTGCGACGAGCGCGGCCAGGCACCCGGTTCGGGGCGCTGGTACTCCCCCGGATACGCGGGACGGGCGTGCGGGAGCTGGTCGGCACGGGTGTGCGGGTGCTGGTCCGGGCGGGCGGCCTGGCGCTGGTCCGCGGGGGCGGTGGGCAGCTGGTCGGCCCGGCCCGCTCGGTGGTCGTCCGCGCGGTGGCGGCCGTATCCCTCGTAGCCGCTCGGGCCGTCGTAGGCGTCGCGGCCGGGGAGCTCGGGCTCCTCGTAGCGCGGCTGTGCGGGCGGAGCGGGTGCCGGGGGCTCGCCCGCGGAGTCGTCGACGGTGATCGCGATGCGGATGGGGCGGCCGCACTCACGGCTGAGCGTGTCGCTGACGATCGGCGCCAGCCGGCCTTCCAGGACACCCTTCGCGAACTCGTTCGGCACCGCGAGCAGGGCGGTGTCGGCGACCAGCGCCAACGGCTGGCAGCGCCGGATCCAATGCTCGTCCTTCGCCTCGACCCCCGGCCCTCGCCCCTCACCGAGGAGCTGCTCAAGAACGCGCGGCCACACTGCGGCAAGATCGGCAGGTACGTCAGCCACAGGGCACGCTCTCTCACAGGTCCCACGCACATGAGGTCGCGGGAAGGTCGGAATACAGGTCGGGCGGGTCGGGCCCGGGACGAAACAGCTGGGCAGGCGACAAGGGAACGAATCGGAGTCCAGTCACGGTAGTCAGGGCGACCGGCGTGGTTCAAGTTGTTGTCCCCAGCCTGTGGACAAGTGTCTCTCATGGCTCGCTGGTTTGACCGGACGGCGCGGGCCCGCGTACCGTAACCAGGTCGAGTTGTCGATGGCTGCTGCCGCCTGCCTCCGATGGGCACAGATCACGTACCAGTGTTCCGACCAGGGAACACGCCGGTGATCGGGAAGCGGTGCACTCGGGCGTAAGCGAGCTACTCGTGGGCGCACGGTGACAGCCAGGCGACACCCCGCCAACCACCGAATCATTACTGGAGCCCCCGAGTGAGCAAGCGCACCTTCCAGCCGAACAACCGTCGTCGCGCGAAGACCCACGGCTTCCGGCTGCGTATGCGCACCCGTGCCGGCCGCGCCATCCTGGCGTCCCGCCGTAGCAAGGGTCGCGCCCGTCTGTCCGCCTGATCGCGTACAGGTCATGACGTGCTGCCTACCGAGCATCGGCTGAGGCGGCGCGAGGACTTCGCGACCGCGGTACGCCGAGGACGCCGGGCTGGACGCCCGCTTCTCGTCGTCCACCTTCGTAGCGGTGCCACGGACCCGCACGCGCCTGGGGAGAGCGCTCCCCCGACGCGTGCGGGTTTCGTCGTGAGCAAAGCCGTGGGCGGAGCGGTCATACGCAACAAGGTGAAGCGCAGGCTTCGCCATCTCATGCGTGACCGAGTGGCCCAGTTGCCCCCCGGTAGCCTGGTAGTCGTACGAGCGCTGCCCGGATCGGGTGACGCTGACCCTGCACAGCTGGCCCGAGACCTGGATGCCGCCCTTCAGCGGCTGCTGGGAGGAGGGGGCGCGCGATGAAGTACCCACTGCTGGCCCTGATCAAGATCTATCAGTGGACGATCAGTCCACTGCTGGGGCCGGTGTGCAAGTACTACCCCTCGTGTTCTCACTACGGCTACACAGCCATCGACCGGCACGGTGCGATCAAGGGAACGGCACTGACCGCCTGGCGCATCCTGCGGTGCAATCCGTGGTCGCTCGGCGGGGTGGACCATGTCCCGCCGCGCAAGCGCCCGCGGTGGCACGAAATGCTGCGCGACGCGTGGCGCGCACGCAAGGGCGGGCCCTCCGCCGCCGAACCGGCCACCGAGGGGGATCTCCTCTCAAGCCCGGCCGCAGAGACCCCGTCCCATGCCCAAGGAGCATGATTAGTGGACACGATTGCCAGCTTCTTCAGCTTCATCACGACACCCGTCTCCTGGGTCATCGTCCAGTTCCACACGGTGTACGGCGCGATCTTCGGCGCTGACACAGGCTGGGCCTGGGGCCTGTCCATCGTGTCCCTGGTGATTCTGATCCGAATCTGCCTGGTCCCGCTCTTCGTGAAGCAGATCAAGGCGACTCGGGCGATGCAGACACTGCAGCCCGAGATGAAGAAGATCCAGGAGCGCTACAAGAACGACAAGCAGCGCCAGTCCGAAGAGATGATGAAGCTGTACAAGGAGTCGGGTACCAACCCGCTCTCCTCGTGCCTTCCCATCTTGGCGCAGTCCCCGTTCTTCTTCGCCCTCTACCACGTGCTCAACGGCATCGCGACGGGCAAGACGATCGGCGTCATCAACGAGCCGCTGCTGGCCAGCGCTCGTCATGCGCACATCGTCGGTGCCCCCCTGGCAGCGAAGTTCACCGACGGTGCGGACAAGGTTTCCGCGCTCGGCGCTTCGCTGACCGACGTGCGGGTCGTCACCGCGGTCATGATCGTCCTGATGTCGGCGTCGCAGTTCTACACGCAGCGCCAGCTGATGACGAAGAACGTCGACACCACGGTGAAGACGCCGTTCATGCAGCAGCAGAAGATGCTGATGTACGTCTTCCCGGTCATGTTCGCCGTCTTCGGTATCAACTTCCCGGTCGGTGTCCTCGTCTACTGGCTGACCACCAACGTGTGGACCATGGGCCAGCAGATGTACGTCATCCACAACAACCCGACCCCGGGTTCCAAGGCCCAGGCCGCCTACCTGGAGCGTCTGACCAAGCACGTCACGCACCACGGCAAGATCCGCAGGCGGAGCGAGAAGGCCATCGTCAAGGCGATCGTCGCCAAGGGCCGTGAGCGCAACGAGTTCGAGCGCAAGTTCATCAACGGTCTGAGCAAGGCGGGCCTCGCGGCCCAGGCCGACGGCACCGTGGCGACGAGCGAGGCCGTGGCCGTCGCCACCGTCGAGGACGGTACGTCGAGCGCCGGGGCCCCCAAGCGCCAGCAGCCCAAGCGGCAGAGCAAGTCCCAGCGTCAGTCCGGTGCGCCCAAGCCGGCGGATGATTCCGAGGAGTCGTCCTCGTCGCCGTCGCTGACCAAGTCCGACGAGCCGCAGGACACCAAGCCGGACGACGCCGCCAAGAAGTCGGGGCCCAGCTCCGGTTCCCGCAGCAGGGCTCAGTCCGGCCAGCGCAAGGGGCCGCAGCGGCCCAAGTCCCCGTCCAAGAAGTAAGAAGGAGTCCATCCCGTGACGGAAGGCACCACCTCCGCGGCTGCCGAGGGTGCAGACACCCTGACCCGCCTGGAGCAGGAGGGCGAGATCGCGGCGGACTACCTCGAGGGTCTGCTGGACATCGCCGATCTCGACGGCGACATCGACATGGACGTCGAGGCCGACCGCGCGTCCGTCTCGATCATCAGTGACACGGCCAGCCGGGACCTGCAGAAGCTGGTCGGCCGTGACGGCGAGGTGCTGGAGGCACTCCAGGAGCTCACGCGCCTGGCCGTGCACCGGGAGACCGGCGACCGCAGCCGGCTGATGCTGGACGTCGCCGGCTACCGGGCCAAGAAGCGTGCGGAGCTCTCGGAACTCGGCGCCAAGGCGGTGGCCGAGGTCAAGAGTTCCGGCGAGCCCGTGAAGCTCAAGCCGATGACGCCCTTTGAGCGCAAGGTCGTCCATGACGCGGTCAAGGCCGCGGGCCTGCGCAGCGAGTCCGAGGGCGAGGAGCCGCAGCGCTTCGTTGTCGTGCTGCCCGCCTGAAATCGGTTCGCAGCTTTCTCCGGCCCCGTCTGTTGAGCAGGCGGGGCCGAACTTTGTCAGCCTGGTAGTTCCTGGCGGTTGTGTGCCCGGCAGCCGGCAGTCCCTGATAGTTCTGGTGGTCTGCGCTCAGTGCGCTCGTGCGGTACGGAAGGACGGTCCCCGTGACGGAGGCAGCAGCGCTTCCCCCTGCGCCGGAGCAGGCGCGCGAGGTGTTCGGCGATCGCTTCGCGGACGCGGTCCGCTATGCGGAACTGCTCGCGGAAGCAGGTGTGCAGCGCGGTCTCATCGGCCCGAGGGAAGTGCCCCGGCTGTGGGAGCGCCATCTGCTGAACTGCGCCGTGCTCTCTGAGGTCGTGCCCGACGGGGTGACCGTGTGCGATGTGGGCTCCGGTGCCGGACTGCCCGGCATTCCCCTCGCGCTCGTCCGAGACGACCTGAAGATCACGCTGCTGGAGCCGTTGCTGCGGCGCACCAATTTCCTCAGCGAGGTCGTCGAGCTGCTGGGACTGGACCATGTGACCGTTGTCCGCGGCCGCGCCGAGGAGGTCATGGGCACGATCCAGCCGGTCCATGTGGTCACCGCCCGGGCCGTGGCTCCGCTGGACCGCCTGGCCACCTGGGGCATCCCCTTGCTGCGCCCCTACGGGGAGATGCTCGCCCTGAAGGGTGACACCGCGGAGGAGGAGCTGAAGAGCGCCGCCACCGCCCTGGCGAAGCTCGGTGCCGTGGAGACGTCCATCCTCCATGTCGGCGAGGGCATCGTGGAGCCGCTGTCGACCGTGGTGCGTGTGGAGGTGGGGGAGAGCCCCGGCGGCGTGCGCTTCGCGGCCAAGCGCGCGAAGGCGGCACGGACGGGGCGGACGCGTCGGCGTCGCTGATCGGGCGCGCATTCTCGATGAGCCGTCGTACTCCACACAAGCTGCCCCTTCTACGCATCTCGGAGTGTCGCGGAGATCCGGTCAGGGCCGCTGTGCATCGTGTTTCACGTGAAACGTCGCTCACTGCTACACGGCATCATCAGTCGCGGCCGGGCTGCGGCCGAACCCCGCGACCGTAAACCGCTCGGAGCCCTCGGAGGGGTGTCCACCTCGAGGGCTTCGTCCCCCGTGAAGGGCACGGAGTTGTCCACAGAGGTGGATTTCTCCACAGAAGACCAGACCTCACTGGTTCACGACCCCGAAGGCATGGGAGGCTCTGTTCATTGCGAGCCTGTAGTCGAGGAGAGTGAATCCTTGCGGTCCGACGCCAATATCGCGGGACCGATGACCGATCCGGTCCCCGGTCCCCGTACCGAGTCGATGGGGGAGGATGTTTCACGTGAAACACCGCCCCCGATGGACGACACTCCCATCGGTCGTGCTGCCCAACTGGCGGTGGAGGCACTGGGGCGCGCCGGTGAGGGGCTGCCACGACCCGAGCAGACCCGGGTCATCGTGGTCGCCAACCAGAAGGGTGGGGTGGGTAAGACCACGACGACGGTCAACCTCGCCGCGTCGCTTGCGCTCCACGGTGGTCGTGTCCTGGTGATCGACCTCGACCCTCAGGGCAATGCGTCCACTGCGCTGGGGATCGACCATCACGCCGAAGTTCCATCCATCTATGACGTGTTGGTCGAGAGCAAGCCTCTCGCTGAGGTGGTCCAGCCCGTTCCCGATGTCGAGGGCCTCTTCTGCGCCCCCGCCACCATCGATCTCGCCGGTGCGGAGATCGAGCTGGTGTCTCTCGTGGCACGGGAGAGCCGGCTGGAGCGGGCGATCCAGGCCTATGAGCAGCCGCTGGACTACATCCTCATCGACTGCCCGCCCTCACTCGGCCTCTTGACGGTCAACGCGTTGGTCGCGGGGCAGGAGGTCCTCATCCCGATCCAGTGCGAGTACTACGCACTGGAGGGTCTGGGGCAGTTGCTGCGCAATGTCGACCTGGTGCGGGGACACCTCAACCCCGCCCTGCATGTGTCGACCATTCTGCTCACCATGTACGACGGCCGGACGCGCCTTGCGTCCCAGGTCGCGGAAGAGGTGCGCAGCCACTTCGGCGACGAGGTGCTGAGGACGAGCATTCCCCGCTCGGTCCGTATCTCGGAGGCGCCGAGTTACGGACAGACGGTGCTGACCTACGATCCAGGTTCGAGTGGCGCTCTCTCGTATCTTGAGGCGGCACGCGAAATCGCGCTCAAGGGTGTCGGCGTCAGCTATGACGCGCAGCACGCCCCCATGGGCGTCCAGACGGAACAGAGCATGGTGGAGGGGATCCAGTGAGCGAGCGACGGAGGGGGTTGGGCCGTGGTCTCGGCGCACTGATCCCTGCCGCCCCGACAGGGGAGAAGGTGGCGGCCCCGGCTGCGGCGGGCGGCGGTCCGTCCCTCGCGCCCGGGGCGGGGCCCGCACTGACCACGGACCGAGGAGTGGCGGCCGCGAAAGTGGCCACGCTTCCGTCTGTTTCACATGAAACCGAGGAGTCGACGCTCGGCACCACGGAGACCGTCGCGCCTCCGCTGGGTGCTCACTTCGCCGAGCTGCCGCTCGACTCGATCACGCCGAACCCCCGGCAGCCCCGTGAGGTGTTCGACGAGGACGCGCTCGCCGAGCTCGTCACCTCCATCAAGGAGGTCGGGCTGCTCCAGCCCATCGTGGTGCGGCAGCTGTCGTCCTCGCGCTATGAGCTCATCATGGGCGAGCGGCGCTGGCGGGCCTGCCGTGAGGCCGGTCTGGAGGCCATCCCGGCGATCGTGCGGGCCACGGACGACGAGAAGCTTCTCCTGGACGCCCTTCTGGAGAACCTGCACCGGGCTCAGCTGAATCCGCTGGAAGAGGCCGCCGCCTACGACCAGCTCCTCAAGGACTTCAACTGCACCCACGACCAACTGGCCGACCGCATCGGCCGGTCGCGGCCGCAGGTGTCCAACACACTGAGGCTGTTGAAGCTGTCGCCAGCTGTGCAGCGGCGGGTGGCCGCCGGGGTGCTGTCCGCCGGACATGCCCGGGCCCTGTTGTCCGTGGAGGATTCGGAGGAGCAGGACCGGCTGGCTCACCGCATCGTGGCCGAAGGGCTGTCCGTGCGGGCCGTCGAGGAGATCGTCACGCTCATGGGGTCCCGGCCGCAGAGCGCTCCGCGGTCCAAGGGGCCCCGCGCCGGTGCTCGTGTCTCGCCCGCGCTGAGCGACCTGGCGAGCCGGCTCTCGGATCGTTTCGAGACCCGGGTGAAGGTCGACCTCGGTCAGAAGAAGGGAAAGATCACCGTCGAGTTCGCTTCGATGGACGATCTCGAGCGGATCCTGAGCAGCCTTGCGCCGGGTGAGGGACCGGTCCTTGAGCGGAGCCTGGTGGACGACGACATGGAGGAGCCGGAGGACTAAGTCTCCCGGGGCGTCGGCTGGAGACGTCGGCCGGGGACGATCGGTCCCTGGAGAGAAGGCGGGCTGTGTCCGGTGTGTACCGGAACACGGCCCGCTCTTTGCTTTCAGGCGGTATCGAGGGAATCGCATCATGGATACGATGCGATCAGGTATGGCGCATCCACCTGACGGTACCTTCAGTGGGGAGGCGGGGGCCATGCGAGTCATGAGCCGTGCCGGACTGGTGACCGCAGGCTTGAGCCTGGGTGCGGTCGGCGGGTTCGTCGGCAGCCTGCTCAGGGAGCGGAGTGCTCTGACAGCCGCCCGTGGCGCTGCGGGCGAAGGAAGCGAGGAACTGCCTTCATGGGGCGTCGGCTCGTACCGCTCACGCTGGACAACCTTCCGGACCTTCCCAAGCGCTGTCGCGCGTGTGTCTTCTGGGAGTTGGACCCCGTCAGTGGTGAGGCAGCGGTAAAGGCCGGAACCTCCGGGCTGGAGAAAGAGGCGTGGATCTCCGCCGTTCTGCTGGACTGGGGTTCCTGCGGCCGGGTGATCTATGTCGACGATGTTCCGGTGGGCTTCGTCCTGTACGCGCCGCCTGCCTATGTTCCGCGCTCCACGGCGTTCCCCACGAGTCCGGTCTCACCGGACGCGGTCCAGTTGATGACCGCCTTCATCATGCCGGGGTACCAGGGCCAGGGGCTCGGACGTGTCATGGTCCAGACGGTGGCCAAGGATCTGCTCCGCCGTGGCTTCAGAGCGATCGAGGCCTTCGGTGACGCCCGCTGGAAGGAGCCGGCGTGTCTCCTTCCCGCCGACCACCTTCTGGCTGTGGGCTTCAAGACGGTACGCCCGCACCCCACATACCCCCGACTGCGGCTGGAGCTGCGCTCGACGCTCTCCTGGAAGGAAGACGTCGAGATGGCACTGGACCGGCTTCTGGGAGCCGTACAGAAGGAGCCTGCGCTGCGGCCGCTGTGAGGGGCCGCTCATGCGAATGGGCCAGCCCTGGCGGGCTGGCCCATTCGTGTTTCACGTGAAACATCACCGCTTCGGCTCGGCGGCGGCGTCGCTCACTTCTCGGCGATGAAGTCCTCAAGGTCGCGAACGATCGCAGCCTTCGGCTTGGCACCGACGATGGTCTTGGCGACCTCGCCACCCTGGTAGACGTTCAGAGTCGGGATCGACATGACGCCGTACTTGGCCGCCGTGGCCGGGTTCTCGTCGATGTTGAGCTTGACGATCTCGATCTTGTCGCCGTACTCGGAGGCGATCGCCTCCAGCGAGGGCGCGATCTGGCGGCACGGGCCGCACCAAGCGGCCCAGAAGTCCACCAGGACGGGCTTGTCGCTCTTGAGCACGTCCTGCTCAAAAGAGTCGTCGGTCACGTTCTTCAGGGTGCCGGCCACAGTGGGCTCCTTAACTCGGTGGTGCGGTGGGGCGGGGAGAGGGTCAGACGGTGGTCTTCTCGGGCTCCGCCTGCTGCTCGCTGTCTGCGAGAGCGGCGAGGAAGCGCTCGGCGTCGAGGGCGGCGGAGCAGCCGGTGCCGGCCGCGGTGATCGCCTGACGGTAGGTGTGGTCGACGACGTCACCGGCGCCGAAGACACCCGTCAGGTTGGTCCGGGTCGAGGGGGCGTCCACCTTCAGGTAGCCCTCCTCGTCGAGGTCCAGCTGCCCCTTGAAGAGCTCGGTACGCGGGTCGTGTCCGATCGCGATGAACAGACCGGTCACCGGCAGCTCCGACAGCTCTCCGGTCTTCAGGTTGCGCAGTGTCAGGCTCTCCAGCTTCGGGCTGCCCTTGATCTCGGCGACCTCGCTGTCCCAGACGAACTTGATCTTCGGGTCGGCGAACGCACGGTCCTGCATCGCCTTGGAGGCACGCAGGGTGTCACGGCGGTGGACGATCGTGACCGACTTGGCGAAGCGCGACAGGAAGGTGGCTTCCTCCATCGCGGTGTCGCCGCCGCCGATCACGGCGATGTCCTGGTCCTTGAAGAAGAACCCGTCACAGGTGGCGCACCAGGAGACACCGCGGCCGGAGAGGGCGTCCTCGTTCGGCAGACCCAGCTTGCGGTGCTGGGAGCCGGTGGTGACGATGACGGCCTTCGCCTTGTGGACCGTGCCGGCAGTGTCCGTGACCGTCTTGATCTCACCGCTGAGGTCGACAGAGACGACATCGTCCGGAATCAGTTCGGCACCGAAGCGCTCGGCCTGTGCGCGCATGTTGTCCATGAGCTCGGGGCCCATGATGCCGTCCTGGAAGCCGGGGAAGTTCTCCACCTCGGTCGTGTTCATCAGGGCACCGCCCGCGGTGACGGCGCCCTCGAACACCAGCGGCTTCAGCGAAGCGCGGGCGGTGTAGAGCGCCGCCGTGTAGCCGGCGGGCCCGGAGCCGATGATGATCACGTTACGGACGTCGCTCACGGCTTGATTCCTCGTCTCTGGAGACTGCTGCTGCTTCTGCCGGTGGGAGCATCTCTCAGTACTCTCACCCCACCCAACGGATCCTAAGGGGCGCGCATTCCCGGTGTGTCCGGGCACACGCAGTACCCTGCACCGCACACAGATGCCAACCGGAAGCCGGGCAGGGTCCGTCTGACGCGGGAGCTCTCAGGGGCGTTCGTACGAGCGGGTCAGCAGCACCGTGCCGGGCGTGACCGATGCCTTCTTCGCACAGGCCGCATCGACAACATAGGCCGTGACCTTGGTGGGGTCGGAAGCGTCGGGGGTGACGAGCAGATAGACGAGGGTTCCCCGGTACACACCCTTGTCGGAGGCGAGCACAGGCTGGCCGGTGTGGATGGCCTGTTCGACGCAGCCCGGCACACTTCCGGTGGTGTCCTGGAAGGTCCTGTTGGGCTGCATGCCCGAGGGCCCCGTGGTGTCTCCTTCGGACTCGACTCCCCAAGGCTTGCTGCTACCGGCCCGGCCCCCGCCTGCTTTCTGTCCGGCGAGAAGGTCGGTCACCTGCTTCTCCAGGGTGCCTCCGGCGTAGGTGTGGGCCGCGTCGGTGTGCTGCTCTGCGGTCCTGCTCGGGGTTTTGCCCGTGTCGCTGGCGCCCAGGGTGTGCACCAACAGGGCGCCCAGGCCGAGGGCCGCGGTCGTGAAGACGGCTCCCAGAGCGACGGCCCTGCGGCCGCCGCGGCCTGCGCGCTGTGCACGGCCGGGTCCCGTGGCCGCGCGGCCGTGGCCTGAGGGCCGGTCGGTCGGGGAGGGGGGCGATGTTTCACGTGAAACATGCGGGACGGCCGACCTCGTGGAGGGAGTTTCCGTGGTGCCGGACGTGGTCGCCCCTGGCCGGGCCTCCGCGGCAAGGGCGGCGTCGATGCGGCTCGCCACATCGTCCGGCATTTGCTGCGGTACCGGCAGTGTGCCCAGGAGACCGCGGATCTCCTCAAGGGAGTCATACACATCGGCGCAGAGACCGCAGTCCTCCAGATGCCGCCGTATGTCCGCGGTACGGGACGGCTCAAGGAGACCTTCACTGAGGTCGGAGAGCTCTTCGACGTCCGGATGCTCGGCCGTGCCGGTCGTGGATGTCACGCTCGCCCACCTCCGCCCTTCACAGCAGCTGAATCGCTCGACCCGGTGTCACGTGGACCCGCTGCGGGTGGGACGGACGCCCCCTGCGTCCGGTTCCGCCCGCCGCCCGACTTCTTGCCGTCCTGGCCGCTGCTCTCGGTCCGTAGATGGGTGAGCAGCGGCAGCAGTCTGGCTCTGCCACGGGCGCATCGGCTCTTCACCGTGCCGGTCGGCACACCGAGAATGCGGGCGGCCTCCGCCACCGGGTATCCCTGCATGTCCACCAGGACCAGGGCGGCCCGCTGGTCGGCCGGGAGAGTACCCAGGGCTTCCACCAGCTCGCGGTGCAGATCGTTGCGTTCGGCCGGAGCGGAGGCCGACTCGTGGGGCTCCAGGAGCTGTTCCAGCCGCTCCGTGTCATCGACGGGCGAGGTCTTTCTGGACGCCGCCTTGCGGGCACGGTCCAGGCAGGCGTTCACCGTGATCCGGTGCAGCCAGGTCGTGACGGCCGACTGCCCGCGAAAGGTATGGGCGGCCCGGTAGGCGGAGACAAGGGCGTCCTGAACGGCGTCCGCGGCCTCCTCACGGTCCCCCAGCGTCCGCAGGGCCACGGCCCACAGCCGGTCGCGGTGCCGCCGCACCAGCTCCCCGAAGGCGTCGGGATCGCCCCCTGTATGACGGGCGAGGAGGTCCTGATCGCTTACATCACCGTATGCGGCTTCGTCCGCCACCGGACCCCCTCCCCCTCGGTGTGCTCAGCTCGCGAACGTCACGTCGGTGATGGCCTGCTTGTAGCCGGCGCCGCTGTAGCCGTCGCTGGGCGCCTTTGGCACATCAGTGATCCACAGCAGCACATACTGCGTCTTCATCGACTTCGCCGCCTTCACCGTGAGAGAGGTCCCGCTCGTCGTCGCGGTTCCGATCTCCTTCATCGTGTCGACTCCGGTCGACGGCGTCAGCGAGTCCGCGGCGTAGAGATGGACCGTTGTGTGGTCCCCGCCGTACCGGAGTCCTATCGACGCGGTCGAGATCTCCTTCGCGGAGCCCAGGTCGTAGACGATGCCGACGCCGGGCTTGTACGGCGCCAACTTCGGACCGGCGTTGTAGCGCTTGGTCCGCCAGAAAGTGGACCGGTCACCGTCGTACGTCTTCGCGACGTCGTCGGGTGCCTGGGGGTCACCGCTGGCGACGAACTCCTGGGCGCCCTGGATCTTGAGCGGCGTGCCGGGCTTGGTCTTGCCGCCGTTCTTGTCGTTCCCGTCGTTCGTCTGCGTCGGATGGGTGTCGTTGGACTTGCCGCCCTGGTCCATCAGAACCTCGGCCAGCTGCCAGCTCCCCAGCCCGAGCGCAGCGATCAGCAGCGCGGACACGACCCACTTGAGGACCTTGCCGGTTCGGCTCTGCAGCGGGGCCGGCGGGGCCGCTACGGGCTGGGTGACGCCGGGGCGGGCCGACGGGCGGCCGTACGTGCCCTGCTGGTACGTCGTGCGCTGGTACTCCGGCGGTGCGGTGAACGCGGGCTCCGGGGGGCGGATGCGGGGCATCTCACCGATCGCCTTCGCCAGCTCCTCGGGCGTGGTGCACGGGGACTCATGGCGGGAGGCGGTGGCGCCGTTGTTGGCCAGCGCCCGCATGGAGAGCTCGGACAGCCCACGGTGGACGCCGGCGCGCACCTGGTCGGGAGCGATCAGGCCGACGCCCTTGGGCAGCCCCGACAGGCCGAAGGCGTCGTCCTCGTAGGGCCAGCGCTGGGTGAGGGCGGCGTACAGGAGTGCGCCGAGGGCCTCCGTGTCGGTGCGCTGGGGGGTGTCGGAGGAGAAGCCGCGCAGGGCGGCGTTCACCGCGAGGCCCCGGATGCGCCACTGGCCGGAGGAGGTGCGCAGCACGGTGCCCGGGTTCAGGCGCAGATGGGAGAGTCCCTCGCGATGCGCGGCGGCCATCGCCTGGGAGACATGGGTGACCATCTGGTAGGCGTCATGGGCCTCTAGCGGCCCCGACGCCAGCAGCGTGGTCAGCTCGGTGGCGTCGGGCAGCCACTCGTGCACGACGTAGACGAGGTCGTTCTCCTCGACGGCGTCCAGGACCTGCACAAAGCGGGGGTCGCCGAGCAGCGCGGACGAGCGGGCCGCGGCCAGCACGGAACGGGCCCGTGGGTGGTCCGACGGCAGGACATGCACACCGACGGCGCGGCGGAGTTTCTCGTCCACCGCACGCCAGCTGCTGAAGCCGTCCAGTCGGGTGAGACATTCCTCGAGTCGGTAGCGTCTGGCGAGTTTGTGGCCGCTGTGCAGCTCGGGGGGTGAGGCCTTTTCGGGATGCTCGGTCCCGCCGCCCCCCGGCGACTCGTCGCCGTCCGTTTCCCGCTTCCGCATATGGGCCACCCCGTCGGACGTGGACTGGTCCGCCTTGGCGGTCAGCGGCTCGTCACCGCTGTTGTCTGCCACGTCGACGGCAGCCGTGCTCCGTTCCGCCACCGTCGTTCCTGCCTCCCCATCCGTTGCGCGTTGTCCGACGCAGAAACCAATTGTGCCCACAGTCCGGCGCTATGCACGACACACAGCGACGCACGATGGTTGTGCGCGTACCCCCGACTCAGCGCCCCAGGCGCCCGCGGACCATGCCGACCATTGAGTTGAGCTCCTCGATGCGCATCTTGCGTGCGGCCACGTAGAAGACACCGAGAAGAAGGGCACCACCGCCGATCAGGGCGACGAGCGAACCGCCGACGCCCTGGCCCAGCGTGTGGCCGATTTCGTAGCAGGCCGCCCCGCTCAGCAGAACGGCAGGCACCGAGGCGATCCCGAGCCGCGCGTACGTCCGCAGCACCCGGGCGCCGTCCAGGTCGCCGCCCAGCCGCTTGCGCAGCCGGGCCCAGGCGACTCCGACACCGATCGCGTACGCGAGGCCGTAGGAGGCCGCCATGCCGACCACGGCCCAGCGGGCCGGGAGCAGGACGTAGCAGGCGGCCGAGGCGCCGGCGTTCACGGCGGCCACGATGACCGTGTTGTAGAAGGGGGTGCGGGTGTCCTCGTATGCATAGAAGGCGCGGAGCACCACGTACTGCACCGAATAGGGGATCAGGCCGAGGGCGAAGGCCATCAGCATGTAGCCCATGTTGGTCGCGGAGCCGATGCCGGAGGAGCCGAAGATCAGGGTGCACATCGGGATGCCGAGCGCCACGAACCCGAAGGCGATCGGCACGATCGCGACGGCCGTCGTGCGCAGGCCCTGGGAGATGTCGTCCCGTACGGCACCGCCGTCGCCCTCGGCTGCGGAGCGCGAGATGCGGGGCAGCAGGGCGGCCATCAGGGAGACGGTGATGATGGCCTGCGGGAGGCCCCAGATCAGCTGGGCGTTGGCGTAGGCGGCGAAGCCGGTGCCGGGGAACTTCTTGCCGGCGTGCTCGCCCGCGGCGGTGGACAACTGGCTGACGACCAGGGCGCCCGCCTGGTTCGCCAGGACGAAGAGGACGGTCCACTTGGCGAGCATGGCGGCCTTGCCCAGGCCGTGGCCCTTCCAGTCGAAGCGCAGTCGCAGCCGGAACCCGGTCTCGCGCAGATAGGGGATCATGGCGAGGGCCTGTACGACGAGACCGAGCAGAACGCCCATGCCGAGGAGCCGCTGACCCTCCGGCGGGATGTTGTCCACCGTCATCCCGGAGTGCGCGGCGCTGCCGTAGACCCACAGGAACATGCCCAGCGTCACGATGATGACGATGTTGTTCAGGACGGGCGTCCACATCATCGCGCCGAACTTTCCACGGGCGTTGAGGACCTGCCCCATCACCACGTGGATGCCCATGAAGAAGATCGAGGGCAGGAAGTAGCGGGTGAAGGTGATGGCGACGCCGTCGGCCTGCGGGTTGGTCGCGACCGCGTTCGACAGCACCCGGACCAGCAGCGGCGCGGCGAGCATCGCAAGAGCTGTCAGGAGGCCGAGGGCCACCATCACCAGCGTGAGGAGACGGTTGGCGTAGGCCTCGCCGCCGTCCTCGTCCTCTTTCATCGCGCGGACGAGCTGCGGCACGAAGACGGAGTTCAGGCCGCCGCCGACGGTGAGGATGTAGATCATCGTCGGGAGCTGGTAGGCGACCTGGAAGGTGTCGCCGAGCATGCCGACGCCCAGCGCGGAGACGATCATCGCGGAGCGGATGAACCCGGTGAGCCGGGAGACCATCGTGCCCGCCGCCATCACGGCGCTGGACTTCAGCAGGCCCGAGGCGCGCCCGCCCTTCTTGGCGGGGAGCTCGGACACGGCGGGGGCCGATGCGGCCGTCGGAGCCGCCTCGGCGGCCGGTCCGGGCGCGGGCGCGTACGCCCCGGCCTGCGCGGAGGCGTGGACGGGCTGCTGGAAGCGGCCCCCGAGGTCCTGGCCCGGAGCGGGGGCGGGCACGGACGGCTGCTGCGGGTACGGCTGTCCGCCGCCCTGCTGCTGGTCGCGGAGGAGGTGGGCGAAGGCGTCCGGCTCGTGGCGTTCCTCGCCGGCCTGGATGACCAGGTCGTCGACGCCCACGTACTGGGTCGTGCGGGGGTCGTCGCCGTAGGGCAGGTACTGCGTCGGGCCCGCCGGCTCGGGCGCGGGCGGCTGGGCCCACACCTGGGGGTCCGGGGTGTACTGCGGCGTCGGCGGCTGCCCGTAGAGCGGCTGCTGCGGCTGGTAGGTGCCCGGGGGCGGCGGAGGGTGCGCGGCGCGGTCGTAGAGGGCCTCGGTGACCGGATCCTGGGCGGAGAGGTCCTGCCCCCGGTAGGGGTCCTGCCGGTAGACGTCCTGGAGGTACATGTCCGCCTGGGAGTGCGGCGGCACCTGGCCGGGCTCGTGCGGCGGCGGGCCCTCGGGGTGGCCCGAGCCGCCCACGGCGCCCTGGCCGCGGTCACCGTCGTACGGCGCGTTCATGGTTACCCCACCTCATTGTCCCCGGGCCGACCGGCCACGACGTCGCTCAACGGTCCACTCTCTCACCCGTGCTGGACGGGTCGGCGCTTTCGGGGTCGGTGTCCGGTGCCGGGTCACTCGGCTGCTCCGGGTCGTCTGCCCCGTGCTCCGCGTCCGACTCCTGTTCGGGTCCCGTCGCGGGGCCTTCGGTGTCTTCAGTGTCTACGGTGCCGTCGGCCGAGTCGTTCAGACCCCCCTCCGACGCGGTGGCGTCCGGGTCGCTCTGCTCCTCCTGGGCCTGTCGTGCGGCCAGGCGCTTGCGCTGGGTGTACATGCGGAATCCGGCGAGGACGAGCAGCAGGACACCGCCCGCGATGACCAGCATCACCGTGGGCGTGATCTCGGTGACGTTCACGTCGAAGGTGACGGCGGGGCCGTACGCCTGGCCGTCCTCGGTGAAGAGCTGGGCGACCACGGTGGCCCGGCCGTTGGCGTTGGCCGTGGTGGTGAACTTCACGGACTGGCTGTGCCCGCCGGAGACGCTGATGGGCTGCTCCGAGTAGGGGCCGTTGCCGATCTTGAGACGCGTCGGCTGCTGCGAGGTGAGCCGCAGCACCAGATGGTCGACCCCTTGCATGAGGTTGTTCTGCACCGTCACAGGGATCGTGGCGCTGCGCCCCGAGAGCTTGGTCTCCGACTTCTGGATCAGCCGGACCTGGTCGGTGAGCCCGTCGAGATACGACCCCACGTCCAGGCGGAAGTCCGCGGCCTTGATGGGGTGCCCTCGCCAGGAGGTGGACATGGCGCGGTCTATGGCCCGCCCGAAGGGGGTGACGACCCGATCGCGGTCGGTGAGGATCACCTTGAAGTTGTCGAGTTTGTCCTGCGTGTCCTCGATCTCCTGGAACGCCGCCTGTGGTAGCTGCTCTCGGCGCAGCGACGAGGGGTAGCGGGAGGTGGACGGCACGTGCGTCGTGGCCTGCGGGTCCGGCTTGGCGTCGGCGGCCGCGGACAGCCCGGCGGACTGCGACCAGTTGCTGCTCTGGAGGGTCTTCAGGGCCTGCGCCATCGCCTGAGCCTGGCTCGCGGACGGCATCCGCTGCGGGGCGACCACGATGCTGCGCTGCTTCTGCGGCTCCTCCAGGTTGGTCATCAGGCTCTGGGCCAGGAACCTCTGCACCGCCAGTGTGGAGGCGCCGGCCGGGGACATGTCGTCCTCGAACGCCGTCGACAGACCGGCGTCCGCGACCACCGCCGTGGTGCCACCCCCGATGGGGCGCGCCGAGGTCGGGGTGTAGTCCAGGCCGCCGGTCTCCTGGAGGCTGTCGCTGCGGGCGATGATGTTGTCGGCGCCGGCGGAGGTGGCGACCTTGACGATCGAGGGGTCGATCGCGCCCTCCACGGGCCAGGCGAAGTCGGTCTCGGGTTTCACGTGGAGGATGGTCTCCACGGTGCTCCCGGCCACATCCGTGGCGTCCTTGAGATGGCTCAGGGAGCCGGTGACGTTCTTGCCGTCGTGCGCGAGCGAGGCGAGGTCGGGGTCGGCGAACGGGAGGGCGACGACCTCCTTGTCCTGGACCGCCTGCTCGAGCTCGGCGAGCCACTGCTTGGCGACCGCCTGGTTCTTGCCCGCCGTGACCGAGTCGCCGCTGCCCTTGACGCTGTAGCTGCCCGCCATGGCGTCCACGGACGCGAGCAGGTCGGGATCGATCACCCAGGTGACGTCCAGGCCCCTGCCCAGCGACAGGAGCTGGGAGAGGCGGCCGCCCGGAGCGATTTCCTTGGCCAGTTCGTCGTTACGGAAGACGGGGGTCTGCTGCTGGTTGGGAAGGGTCTCCGCGGTCATGTGGACGGAGGAGATCAGCGGCCAGAGGTACGTCGTCTTCGTCTTGGCGTCCGCGCCGTCCGGCTGCCAGGGCAGGAACGTCCGCTGGATGCCGAGGACCTGCTCGTACGGCTGCGCGGAGGTCTGTCCGGAGAGCGAGACGCCGAGCTGGTAGACCCCGTCGGAGCCCAGGTCGAGCTCCTTGACGGGCACGGAGAGGCTGAAGTCCTGCCGCCCCCCGGGGGTGATCTTGTCGAAGTCCTCGACGTACTTGCCGCCGAGTTCGGTGCCGTCGAGGCCAGGGGCGTAGCCGGTGCGCCGGGCGGCGCTGTCGATCGCCCCGCGGCTGTTCAGGGACGGGCCGACCCACAGACCCACATGCGCGTCCGTGACCGTCTGCTTGCCGTTGTTGGTGACCGTGCCGGAGACGGTCAGGGTGTCGCCGTCGCTCGGAGCGCTGGGGGTGACCGCGTCGAGGGAGACACTGACCGTGCCGGAACCGCTCGCTGCCACCGGGGCGCTCTTCTCTGCGGCGTGTGCCGCCGGCCCGGCGGGCAGCTGTAGCAGGCCCGCCAGCAGGGGCGCACCCATGAGCAGTGCTCCGGTGCGCCGGAGCCACCGGCGGGCAGGTGAGGGACTCATCCCCTGGAAGTCTGCCGCCTCGGCCACGCGCTCGCCCGTCCCTCGTCGTCGTCAGTGGTCGTCGGAATGTGCGTCCAGGCATGGTAACGATGCGCGCGGAGGGGAAGTGCCGCGGTCCGCCTCCCAAGATCAGGAACGAGGGAGGGCTGTCCTATATAAAGGCGTATCGACCAGGGGATCCGCACAGGGCGTTTATGCATGGTTACGCTAAAGCTCGTGGACGTTTAATGGAGGCGCCTCCGCTCGCCCGGGGCACGTACCCTTTTCTGTTGTGCCGAACGCCAACGAAGACAATCCCAGTGCCCTGAGCCAGGTGCAGCACCGCGCGGTGAGCGAACTGCTGCGGGTGTCCCCTGTCGCCGACGACCTCGCCCGCCGCTTCCAGGAGGCCGGGTTCTCGCTCGCCCTGGTCGGCGGCTCGGTGCGGGATGCCCTCCTCGGCCGGCTCGGTAACGATCTCGACTTCACGACCGACGCCCGCCCGGAGGACGTGCTGAAGATCGTGCGGCCGTGGGCGGATGCCACCTGGGACGTCGGTATCGCCTTCGGAACGGTCGGCGCCCAGAAGGAAGCCCGCGTCGGCGACGCGGTACAGCGCTTTGAGATCGAGGTGACGACCTACCGGTCCGAGGCGTACGACCGGACCTCGCGCAAGCCGGAGGTCTCGTACGGCGACTCGATCGAGCAGGACCTGGTCCGCCGTGACTTCACGGTGAACGCCATGGCCGTCGCGCTGCCCGAGAAGGAGTTCATCGATCCCCATCATGGACTCGGCGACCTCGCTTCGCGGGTGCTGCGTACACCGGGCACGCCGGAGGAGTCCTTCTCCGACGATCCGCTGCGGATGATGCGGGCCGCCCGGTTCGCGGCCCAGCTGGACTTCGAGGTCGCTCCCGAGGTCGTCACGGCGATGAAGGAGATGGCCGGGCGCATCGAGATCGTGTCCGCCGAACGCGTGCGGGACGAGCTGAACAAGCTGCTCCTGTCCGCGCAGCCGCGGAGCGGGCTGAGGCTCCTCGCCGAGACGGGCCTCGCCGACCATGTTCTGCCGGAGCTGCCCGCGCTGCGGCTGGAGCGCGATGAGCACCACCGGCACAAGGACGTCTACGACCACACGCTGATCGTCCTGGAACAGGCCATGGCGCTCGAGAGCGAGGGCCCGGACCTGACCCTGCGGCTCGCCGCTCTGTTGCATGACATCGGCAAGCCGAGGACGCGGCGCTTCGAGAAGGACGGTCGTGTCTCCTTCCATCATCACGAGGTGGTGGGCGCCAAGATGACCAAGAAGCGAATGACGGCGCTCAAGTACCCGAACGACCTGGTGAAGGACGTCTCCCGGCTGGTCGAGCTCCATCTGCGCTTCCATGGCTACGGCACCGGAGAGTGGACCGACTCCGCAGTGCGCCGGTACGTCCGTGACGCGGGCCCGCTCCTTGAGCGTCTCCACAAGCTCACCCGGTCCGACTGCACCACCCGCAACAAGCGGAAGGCGGCGGCGCTCTCCCGCGCGTACGACGGGCTGGAGGACCGCATCGCCCAGCTCCAGGAGCAGGAGGAGCTGGACGCGATCCGACCCGATCTGGACGGCAACCAGATCATGGAGATCCTGGGTGTCCGCCCCGGCCCCACCGTCGGTGAGGCGTACAAGTTCCTGCTGGAGCTGCGGCTGGAGAACGGGCCCATGGAGCACGACGCCGCAGCGGCGGCACTCAAGGAGTGGTGGGCCGAGCGCGGCTCCTGAGATGGAAGGAGGGGCATGTTTCACGTGAAACATGCCCCCGGATGTGCGGAGGGGCGATGTTTCACGTGAAACATCGCCCCTCCGGCCTGTGTGGACCGCCGTGTTACTTGTTGTCCTTCAGGCACAGCACCACATCGTGGCCGTTGCCGTACTGGACGTAGGAGATCGTCGCGTCCTTGACGGCCTCGCACTTGCTGTCATCGGTGGTGTCGTCAAACTTCTGGACGACCTTGTACTGGGCCTCGCTGGAGGAGCAGTCGACCTGATTCAGGTCTGCCTTGGAGTTCGTCCCGTCGTTGTGCATGCAGGAGCCCACCGACGTGGTCTCCGCGTCCGTCTGGCTGCTCCACCAGCCGATGCCGAACTTCACGGCCAGGAGGAGGATGGCAACGATGACGGTCCCGACGATCCGCAGCGCCTTCTTGCCGGCATGCTTGCCGGGAGTCGGCTGCGGCGGCATCGGAGCGGGGGCTCCCTGGTCCGGGAACGGGGCGTAGGGGGCCTGCGGGGCTCCGGGGTAGCCGCCCTGCTGCGGCGGAACTCCGGGCTGACCGGCCTGCTGTCCCATGGGCGCCGGAGGCTGCTGGGCGTACGGGTTCGTGCCCTGGGGCGGCGGCGGAGTGGTCACTATGGGGGTCCCCCTCGAACGTGAATGCGTCATGCGTGAAAGTAAGACGCACGTAAGTTACCGGCACCCACTGACAACCTTGAAGCTCAGAGGGGTTCCGTGGCCTTGATGTGACACTTACTGGCGTTCGAAGCGGGACATAGCCACAGCAACTGCTGCGTAGATCACGGCGACCGTGACCACCAGGGCGGCTGAGCGGCCGTCAGGAGGCAGCATCAGAGCGGCGAGTCCGGCCGCGCCGACGAAGGCGGCGTTGAAGAGCACGTCGTACACCGAGAAGATCCGGCCTCGGAAGGCGTCCTCGACCGCCGACTGGACGATCGTGTCCGTGGAGATCTTGGCGCCCTGGGTGATCAGCCCCAGGACGAAGGCCGCGACCAGCAGGGGGCCGGTGGCGAACGGAAGGCCGAGCGCGGGCTCCAGCACCGCGGCTGCCGCGGCGCACACGACGATCCAGCGGCCGGGACCGAGCCGTCCCGCCGCCCACGGTGTCACCACGGCCGCGGCGAAGAATCCGGCACCGGACATCGCCAGCGCCATCCCCAGCAGGGCGAGCCCGTGGGCCGGATCCGAGGCCAGGGCGTAGCGGCACAGCATGAGCAGCAGGACCAGCAGTGCGCCGTAGCAGAACCGCATCAGCGTCATCGCGGTGAGCGCCCAGGCGGCCTCCCGGCGCAGGGGCTCGGCCAGATGACGTACGCCCGCCACCAGGGCGCGCAGAGTGCCGGCCAGCGCTGTGCCCAGCCGTGGTGGCACCGCGGTCCGGTCGGGCCCCAACTGGTCCGGTGCCAGGCTGAGCGAGACGAGGGCCGATCCCAGATACAGGGCCGCGCCCAGCACGACCACCGCGGCGTCGGATCCCGCGGCCACCAGGCGCACCAGGAGAGCGAGTCCGCCGCCCGCGGTCGCGGCGAGGGTGCCGGCCGTCGGGGAGAGCGAGTTGGCCATCACGAGGCGCTCGCCGTCGACCACGTGCGGCAGCGAGGCCGACAGTCCCGCGAGAACGAAGCGGTTGACCGCGGTGACACAGAGCGCGGAGGCGTAGAAGAGCCAGTCAGGGACGTGAGCCAGCATCAGCACGGCTGTCCCGCAGGCCAGCAGGGTGCGCAGCAGATTGCCGTAGAGGAAGACCTGACGCCGCCGCCAGCGGTCCAGCAGGACTCCCGCGAACGGGCCGACGAGGGAGTACGGAAGGAGGAGTACCGCCATCGTGGAGGCGATGGCCGCGGCCGAGGTCTGCTTCTCCGGGGAGAAGACGACATAGGCGGCGAGTGCGACCTGGTAGACACCGTCGGCCCCCTGGGAGAGCAGCCGCACGGCGAGCAGGCGTCGGAAGCCCTGGAAGCGCAGGAGGACGCTCAGGTCGCGCACGACGGACATGGGGCCCAGCCTCACATACGCGCAGGGTCCCCGGGCACCTGGCCCGGGGACCCCGCACCGTTCGTAGGCGAACGGGCGTCTTAGCGCTCGACCTCGCCGTTGATGAACTTCTCGACGTTCTCGCGTGCCTCGTCGTCGAAGTACTGGACCGGCGGGGACTTCATGAAGTACGAGGACGCCGACAGGATCGGGCCGCCGATGCCGCGGTCCTTGGCGATCTTCGCGGCGCGCAGGGCGTCGATGATGACACCCGCGGAGTTCGGGGAGTCCCAGACCTCGAGCTTGTACTCGAGGTTCAGAGGGACGTCGCCGAAGGCACGGCCCTCAAGGCGGACGTAGGCCCACTTGCGGTCGTCCAGCCAGGCCACGTAGTCGGACGGGCCGATGTGGACGTTCTTCTCGCCGAGGTCCCGGTCGGGGATCTGGGAGGTGACGGCCTGCGTCTTGGAGATCTTCTTGGACTCCAGGCGCTCGCGCTCGAGCATGTTCTTGAAGTCCATGTTGCCGCCGACGTTCAGCTGCATCGTGCGGTCCAGGACGACACCCCGGTCCTCGAACAGCTTCGCCATGACGCGGTGCGTGATGGTGGCGCCGACCTGCGACTTGATGTCGTCACCGACGATCGGGACGCCCGCCTCGGTGAACTTGTCGGCCCACTCCTTGGTGCCGGCGATGAATACCGGAAGGGCGTTGACGAAGGCGACCTTGGCGTCGATGGCGCACTGGGCGTAGAACTTCGCCGCGGCCTCGGAGCCGACGGGCAGGTAGCAGACCAGGACGTCGACCTGCTTGTCCTTGAGGATCTGGACGATGTCGACCGGCTCCTCGGCGGACTCCTCGATGGTGGCGCGGTAGTACTTGCCGAGGCCGTCGAGGGTGTGGCCGCGCTGGACCGTCACGCCGGTGGAGGGGACGTCGCAGATCTTGATGGTGTTGTTCTCCGAGGCGCCGATGGCGTCCGCGAGGTCGAGACCGACCTTCTTGGCGTCCACGTCGAACGCGGCGACGAACTCGACGTCACGGACGTGGTAGTCGCCGAACTGGACGTGCATCAGGCCCGGGACCTTGGACGCCGGGTCGGCGTCCTTGTAGTACTCGACGCCCTGCACCAGCGATGCGGCGCAGTTGCCCACGCCGACGATGGCTACGCGAACCGAACCCATTCCGGTTGCTCCCTGTGTGTGCGAGGTGAAGCCCCGACTGGACCTCACGTGGTGGTGTCGTCGGACGGATCCGGCCGGGTGCTGTCCCGGTGCCGGGGCAGGCCGCCCGTCTCTCCAGATGTTGTGCTGCCGTGAGCGGACCCGTCGGCGGTGGAACCCCTGACCCGTCCGGCCCGCTCGCTCTCGATGAGCTCGTTCAGCCAGCGCACTTCGCGCTCCACGGACTCCATCCCGTGGCGCTGGAGCTCGAGGGTGTAGTCGTCGAGGCGCTCCCGGGTACGCGCCAGGGAGGCCCGCATCTTCTCCAGGCGTTCCTCCAGCCGGCTGCGGCGGCCCTCGAGCACGCGCATGCGCACGTCGCGGGACGTCTGCCCGAAGAAGGCGAAGCGAGCGGCGAAGTGCTCGTCCTCGTAGACGTCGGGGCCCGTCTGCGTGAGCAGCTCCTCGAAGTGCTCCTTACCTTCGGCCGTGAGCCGGTAGACGATCTTGGCGCGACGCCCCGCGAGCGGAGCGGCGTGGGGATCGTCGGCGGTACCGCCCGTCTCCTCGATCAACCAGCCGTTGGCGACCAGCGTCTTGAGGCACGGGTAGAGCGTCCCGTAGCTGAACGCACGGAATACACCCAGTGACGTATTGAGTCGTTTGCGCAGCTCGTAGCCGTGCATCGGGGACTCGCGGAGCAGGCCGAGGACGGCGAACTCAAGGATCCCGGAACGCCGGCTCATGTGCGCCTCCTCTCTGCCGCTGTCTCGTCCGCGCGGTCTTTATGCCGTGCTGATGTATCGACTCGATACATCAGCACGATAGAACGCCCCTCCGGGTGCGACAAGAGGGGGCAGGGTGAACGGGGTCACATCACCGATTCGTCGGATGCAAGTTGCCTGATTTGGGGTGAACTTCTGGGCTCGGTCGGTTTTGGCGGTGCGTAGTCTGTGCGGCATGCACACCGCCGGGAACCGAGTGACGCCCGGGGACGTCCTTGTCCCTGGTGCAGTACGGGTGAATGCACAAACGACCGCATCCGTACTTCGGGGGGACCGGAAACCAGCCGCCGTTTCCAGGCGCGCGTGGATGCGCCTGCCCGAGGAGTAATCGTTCGATGAGCGAGCACCGTCGCAAACCGCCGCAGCCGCAGGGAGGCGGACGTGCCGCGGCCCGACGCGGCCAATCGGCGCCCTCCGGCCGCCGTGCGGCACCGCGAGGCGCCACCGGGTCCCCTTCCGATTCCTATGGAACGGGAGGTGAGGAGCGCCCGTACGGCAGCCGTGCCGAGGCCCGGCGGGCGGCCCAGAGAAATGGTGGCGGCCGACGCCGAGGGCCCGACGGCCCGGGGCGCGGTCCCGGTGGGGCCGGTCCCGGCCGGGGCAGAGGACGAAACACCCCACCCGACAGGAAACGCCTCATCGACTACCCACGCGCCGGCAAGTACGGCGCCGCGCGCTGGGTGCCCTCGTGGAAGCTGGTCACGGGCCTGTTCATCGGCTTCATAGGGAGCCTGGTGGCGGTCGCGGGAGTCGGCTACGCGCTGGTGAGCGTTCCGGACGTGGCCAAGACGTCGACAGCCCAGAACAACGTCTTCTACTGGGCCGACGGCAGCCAGATGGTGGCCACCGGCGGTGAGATCAACCGCCAGATCATCAACTACGCGCAGATCCCCAGGGAGATGCGGTACGCCGTCATCTCGCAGGAGAACAAGACCTTCGAGACGGACAGCGGCGTCGACCCCAAGGGCATCGCGCGTGCCGTCTTCAACATGGCCAGGGGCGGCCAGACGCAGGGTGGCTCCACCATCACCCAGCAGTACGTCAAGAACGCGATGCTGGACGACCAGTCGCAGACGATCTCCCGTAAGTTCAAGGAGATCTTCGTCGCGATCAAGGTGGGGGCCAACGTCCCCAAGGACCAGATCATGGCGGGCTATCTGAACTCCGCCTACTACGGGCGGGGCGCCTACGGACTTCAGGCAGCCTCGCGGGCGTACTTCAACAAGGACGCCACCCATCTGGACCCGGGCGAGTGCGCCTTCCTGGCAGCGATGCTCAAGGGCGCCACGTACTACGACCCGGCGGGTGCGACGTCCCTCGACCCGAGCGCCACTCCGCAGGCGAACGCCAAGCGGGCCGAGGCCCAGATGCAGGACACCCTCAACAAGATGGTCCAGTACGGCCATCTGAGTGCCGAGGTACGGGCCAAGTACACCAAGCTGCCCAAGGTCGAGAATCCGCGGTCGAACAGCCGGCTGAGCGGTCAGATCGGCTATCTGGTCGACCTCGCCAAGGCGTACCTGGTCCACAACACGAAGATCAGCGAGAGCGATCTGCAGCGGGGCGGTTACTCGATCTACACGACGTTCGACAAGGACAAGGTCCAACAGCTCGAGACCGCCGTCAAGAACGTCCAGAAGGCCAACATCAAGCCCAAGCTGCGCCCGAACACGGACAAGTTCGTCCAGTTCGGCGGGGCTTCCGTGGATCCCACCACCGGTGCCATCAAGGCGATCTACGGCGGTGAGGACGCGACCAAGCACTTCACCAACAACGCGGACCAGACCGGTGCGCAGGTGGGTTCGACCTTCAAGCCGTTCGTGCTGGCGGCGGCGATGTCCTGGGGCAAGCGCAACCCGGACCTCGGTGAGTCGCAGGCCCAGGACGAGCGCACGATCGTCTCGCCCAAGAGCCTCTACAGCGGTCAGAACAAGCTGAAGATCCAGGAGTACAACCACACCGTCTGGAAGAACGAGAAGGGCGAGGAGTGGCTGCAGACCAACGATGGCGGCGAGTCGGTGGGCAGCCCGCCGGACTACAAGATCGACCTTCGTGAGGCGATGCGGCTCTCGGTCAACTCCGCCTACGTCCAGCTCGGCATGGATGTCGGTCTGGACAAGGTCAAGGAGGCGGCCCTGGACGCGGGCATCCTCAAGTCCAGCCTCGCGAGCGCCAACTTCCCCTCGTTCTCGATCGGCACCTCCGACCCCAGCGCCATCCGTATGGCCGGTGCCTACGCCACCTTCGCGGCCAGCGGTCAGCAGAACGACCCGTACTCGGTCAAGAAGGTCACGAGCAAGGACGGCACGGTCTTCGAGCACCAGGCCAAGCCCAAGGACGCCTTCACCTCGAAGGTCGCCGACAACGTGACCGACGTCCTGAGGACCGTGGTCGACAAGGGCACCGGTACCGCTGCGCAACTGCCCGGCCGCGAGGTCGCGGGCAAGACCGGTACGACCGACTACAACAAGTCCGCCTGGTTCGTCGGGTACACCCCGCAGTTGTCGACCTCGATCGGCATGTTCCGGCTGGACGACAATGAGAACAACAAGTCCCGCGAGTTCCTCAAGATGTACGGAACAGGCGGCCAGAAGAAGATCCACGGCGCTTCGTTCCCGGCCGAGATCTGGCACGACTACATGATGCAGGCGCTCAAGGGCCAGCCGGTGAAGAACTTCCCGACGCCGGAGCCCATCGGTGAGATCGTGAACGACACCCCGAGCCCGAGTGTGAGCGCCACGCCCACGCCGAGCAGCACACCGAGCCCGACGCCGAGTGAGACGCCGAGTGAGACGCTCATCTCTCCCCCGCCGTCGCCCAGCGACACCTGCGGTGCCTTCGGCTGGAACTGTGGCAACGACAACGGTGGAGCCAACGGCAACGGCGGCGCCAACGGCGGTACCGATGCCGGCAGCACGGGTGGAGTGACGTCGAGCCCGACGGAGACCTCCGGGAACGGAGGAAGCACCCGGGGCAATGGCAATGGAGGAGGGTTCATCAGCGGCCCCAACGGGTGACCGTTACTGACCGTCCATCCTGTGACACTCTCTGTTTCACGTGAAACATCGGCCGAAGAGGGGCCGCCCCACCAGCGAGGTGGGGCGGCCCTCGGCTTTTTCCTAGGTGCATGCGGCAGGATGACCCCCATGCCCAGTGCAGAGACGACGCGAGCGAGCGTCCACGAGCCGGACGTGGTGCGGCCGACCCGGGAGGACGAGGTCGCCGCGGCCGGGAGCGAGCTGATCGGCGGCCCCATCGGGCGGCGCGCACTGCTCGGGACGTCCTGGTGGACTCCCGTACGGGTCGTGGCGCTCGTCGCGATCGGCCTGTTCGCCCTCGGTATGGTCCAGAAGCTGCCCTGCTACGACAGCGGCTGGTTCTTCGGTGCCAGCTCCCAGTACACCCACGCGTGCTACTCGGACATCCCGCACCTCTACCAGGGCCGGGGCTTCGCCGATGGGCTCGTGCCCTACTTCGACAAGCTCCCCGGCGACATGAACTACCTCGAGTACCCGGTGCTCACCGGTGTGTTCATGGAGGTCGCCTCCTGGCTGACGCCGAGCAGCGGCGAGATCCAGTCCCGGGAGCAGATCTACTGGATGGTCAACGCCGGGATGCTCCTGGTGTGTGCCGTGGCCATCGCGGTGTGCACCGCCCGGATCCACCGTCGGCGGCCCTGGGACGGCCTTCTGGTCGCCCTCGCGCCCGCCTTCGCGCTGACGGCGACCATCAACTGGGATCTGCTCGCCGTGGCCCTGCTGGCCGCCGCGATGCTGATGTGGTCACGCGGCCGCGCCCTGGCCTTCGGCATCCTCGTGGGGCTCGCCACGGCCGCCAAGTTCTATCCGTTCCTGGTGCTCGGACCGCTCCTCCTGCTGTGCTGGCGGGCCGGCAAGTGGCGGGAGTTCTCGACCGCGGTGCTGGGCGCCGTGGGGGCGTGGCTCGTGGTCAACGTGCCGGTGATGTTCCTCGCGCCGCAGGGCTGGTCGAAGTTCTACAGTTTCAGCAAGGAGCGCGGGGTCGACTTCGGATCGGTCTTCCTGTTCGTCTCGCGCTGGCTGAACATCGACATCCCCGCGGACACGGCCAACGCCTGGGCGATGGTCATGATGGTGGCCGCCTGCGCCGGCATCGCGGCCATCACGCTGACAGCTCCGCGCCGCCCGCGTTTCGCGCAGCTCGCGTTCCTGATCGTCGCGGTGTTCATCCTCACCAACAAGGTCTACTCGCCGCAGTACGTGCTGTGGCTGGTCCCCCTCGCCGCGCTGGCCCGGCCGCGCTGGCGGGACTTCCTGATCTGGCAGGCCTGCGAGGTGGGGTACTTCCTGGGGATCTGGATGTACCTCGCGTACACGAGCAGTGGAGACGCTCACAAGGGTCTGCCGTCGGACGGGTACCAGGTGGCCATCGCCGTCCATCTGCTGGGGACGCTGTATCTGTGCGCCGTCGTCGTGCGGGACATCCTCATGCCGGAACGGGACATGGTGCGCCGGGCCGGTGACGACGACCCGTCCGGCGGTGTGCTGGACGGAGCGGAGGACGCCTTCGTGCTGGGGGCCGCGGCCCATCCGCCGCGGCACGCGGCGGCCTTCGAGGGGCCGCACGTGGAGTGGGGCAGCCAGGGCGTGGCACCCCTGAAGGACGGTTCGCTCTGAGCGAACAGGCGCCGGGGCCGTCATGCACAAGGCCGTACACGGGCTTCCGTGTACGGCCTTGGTGCTGTCGGGCCCGGGGTCAGCAGTCGACGATCCGGTCGAACTGGGTGGTGGTGTGCCGCAGATGGGCCACCAGTTCGTCGCCCACCCTCGGCTCGGTGGCGTCCGAGGGGACGAACAGGATGGAGACCTGCATATGGGGCGGCTCGGCGAACCAGCGCTGCTTGCCCGCCCAGACGAACGGCGAGAGATTCCGGTTCACCGTGGCGAGGCCGGCCCGCGCGACGCCCTTGGCGCGCGGCATGACGCCGTGCAGGGCCTTGGGGGCCTCCAGACCCACCCCGTGGGACGTTCCGCCCGCCACGACGACCAGGAAGCCGTCGGAGGCCGCCTTCTGCTGCCGGTAGCCGAAGCGCTCGCCCTTGGCGACCCGCGTGACGTCCAGGACCGCCCCGCGGTACTCGGTCGCCTCGTGGTCCCCCAGCCACAACCGGGTGCCGATGCGGGCCCGGAAGCGGGTCTGCGGGAACTGCTGCTGCAGACGGGCCAGCTCCTCCGCCTTGAGGTGGCTGACGAACATCGTGTGCAGCGGCAGCCGGGCCGCGCGCAGCCGGTCCATCCAGCCGATGACCTCCTCGACGGCGTCCGAGCCGTCGGTGCGGTCGAGCGGGAGGTGGATGGCGAAACCCTCCAGGCGGACATTCTCTATGGCCTGGTGCAGCTGCGGCAGGTCCTGCTCGCTCACCCCGTGCCGTTTCATCGAGGACATCACCTCGATGACTACACGGGCACCGACGAGCCCGTAGACGCCGTCCACGGACGACACCGACCGGATGACGCGGTCCGGCAGCGGCACCGGCTCCTCGCCACGCCGGAACGGCGTCAGCACGAGCAGATCGCCGCCGAACCAGTCCTTGATCCGGGCCGCCTCGTACGTCGTGCCCACGGCGAGGACGTCCGAGCCCAGCCGCGTGGCCTCTTCCGCCAGCCGCTCGTGGCCGAAGCCGTAGCCGTTGCCCTTGCAGACCGGGACGAGCCCCGGGAACTGCTCCTGGACGTGCTTGTGGTGTGCCCGCCAGCGCGCGGTGTCGACGTAGAGCGTGAGCGCCATGGCCGGTCCCGGAACCTTTCTCGTGGCTGCGGTGTATCAGAGGTCTGAGAGGGAATTGTGATGGATCCGTCGAGCCGACGCGATGCCGGACCGCTCGGGCGGTCCGGCGCGGGCTCCGGCATCAGCGGCGCGACATGTAGATGTCGAGCGCCTTGTGGAGCAGTTTGTTCAGCGGGAAGTCCCACTCGCCGAGGTATTCGGCGGCCTGACCGCCCGTGCCCACCTTGAACTGGATCAGGCCGAAGAGGTGGTCGGTCTCGTCCAGCGAGTCGGAGATGCCGCGCAGGTCGTAGACGGTCGCGCCGAGCGCGTAGGCGTCCCGCAGCATCCGCCACTGCATCGCGTTGGAGGGACGGAACTCACGGCCGATGTTGTCGGAGGCGCCGTAGGAGTACCAGACGTGCCCGCCGACGATCAGCATCGTCGCCGCCGACAGGTTCACCCCGTTGTGCCGGGCGAAGTAGAGCCGCATGCGGTTGGGGTCCTCGGTGTTGAGGGCCGTCCACATGCGCTGGAAGTATGACAGCGGGCGGGGCCGGAAGTGGTCGCGCACGGCCGTGATCTCGTAGAGCCGCTGCCACTCCTCGAGGTCGTGGTAGCCGCCCTGGACGACCTCGACACCGGCCTTCTCGGCCTTCTTGATGTTGCGGCGCCACAGCTGGTTGAAGTTCTTGTGGACCTCTTCCAGGGAACGGTTGGCGAGCGGCACCTGGTAGACGTAGCGGGGCTGCACGTCGCCGAAGCCGGCGCCGCCGTCCTCGCCCTGCTGCCAGCCCATGCGGCGCAGCTTGTCGGCCACCTCGAAGGCACGCGGCTCGATGAAGTCGGCCTCGATGTCGCGCAGGCGCTTCACATCCGGGTCCTGGATGCCCTGCTTGATGGAGCCGGCCTCCCAGCGCCGGATGATGACCGGCGGGCCCATCTTCACGGAGAACGCGCCCTGGTGCTTGAGGTGCGCCAGCATCGGCTGGAGCCAGTCGTCCAGATTCGGCGCGTACCAGTTGATGACCGGGCCCTCGGGAAGGTACGCGAGATAGCGCTTGATCTTGGGCAGCTGGCGGTACAACACCAGTCCGACGCCCACCAGTTCGCCGGTCTTGTCGAACCAGCCGAGGCTCTCCGACCGCCACTCCGCCTTGACGTCTGCCCAGGCCGGAACCTGCATGTGGCTCGCCGCCGGCAGGCTCTGGATGTATGCCAGATGCTGCTCGCGACTGATCGTCCTCAGGGTCAGACTCATACGGGGCGCTCCTCGGGCTGGTGTGTCCCCATGGGTACAGGGGCTCCGGCTCTCGCGCCGAAGCCTACTGCGCCCCGCGAGCGCCCCGTCTGGCCGTATGGAACCTGTGTGCCCATGGAGGTTGCCGGCCGGCCCCGCGGTCCGGCCGGCGACCTCACCCCTCAGCTGCCGATGAGCCCGCCGAAGAGACCGCCGTGGGCCATGCCGAGGAAGAAGCCGATGGCCGAGGCACCGAGCCCCAGGATCAGTCCGAAGCGCTGCCGGGTCGTGACGGAGATGAACTGGCCGTACGCGCCGGTGAAGATCCCCACCAGGCCGGTCCAGGAACTGATCAGATGCAGGCCGTGGGACGCCAACGCCGTGCTGAAGGCCGTGAGCCCGAGTACCAGGGTCACCAGGGTCAAGGTGTCCTGGACGGGATGAGCCTTACCGTCCGTGGCGAAGAGAGAGCCGGTGGTGTTGGGTCGCAATACCTGTGCCATGGGGCACCTCCTGCGGAAGGCGGCGCATCGTAGCGCCATACACACCCGATGTGTACAGATTGACGGCCTTCGCGGCCGGATTTCAACCGGAAGCTCGTGTGCGGGTACTCTGTACCGTCTGCACCGGTGTCTGCCCACGCCGAGCCACGTCAATCGTCGGGTGACCCCGATTGTCAGTGGCGGCTGATGTACTGACGTCGATCGTCAGTGCGGCAGAAGTACTGGCAGGCACTGTTGCGTACGCATCACAACCCTCCTGCCACGGAACGACCGTGGCCGCTGAGTCCAAAGGAGGTGGGTTCCACATGCGTCACTACGAGGTGATGGTCATCCTCGACCCCGATCTCGAGGAGCGTGCTGTCTCCCCGCTGATCGAGAACTTCCTTTCTGTCGTCCGTGACGGTGGCGGAAAGGTCGAGAAGGTCGACACCTGGGGCCGTCGTCGTCTCTCGTACGAGATCAAGAAGAAGCCCGAGGGCATCTACTCGGTCATCGACCTGCAGGCCGAGCCTGCGGTCGTCAAGGAGCTCGACCGCCAGATGAACCTGAACGAGTCGGTCCTCCGGACCAAGGTCCTCCGCCCCGAGACCCACTGAGCTTCCGCTCAGCTGATCTCGGGATTCGAGTAGCAGCACCAGCAGCCAGCAGCAAACCCGCCGAGAGGTTCCCCCATGGCAGGCGAGACCGTCATCACGGTCGTCGGCAATCTTGTCGATGACCCCGAGCTGCGCTTCACCCCGTCCGGTGCGGCGGTCGCGAAGTTCCGCGTCGCGTCCACTCCCCGCACCTTCGACCGCCAGACGAACGAGTGGAAGGACGGCGAGAGCCTCTTCCTGACCTGCTCGGTCTGGCGTCAGGCGGCGGAGAACGTCGCCGAGTCGCTCCAGCGAGGCATGCGCGTCATCGTGCAGGGCCGGCTGAAGCAGCGGTCCTACGAGGACCGTGAGGGCGTCAAGCGCACGGTCTACGAGCTCGACGTCGACGAGGTCGGCGCGAGCCTGCGCAACGCCACGGCCAAGGTCACCAAGGCCGCGGCCGGCGGTCGTGGTGGCCAGGGCGGTTACGGCGGCGGCGGCCAGGGTGGCGGCGGCTGGGGCGGCGGCCCCGGTGGCGGCCAGCAGGGCGGCGCTCCGGCCGACGACCCCTGGGCGTCCGGCGCTCCGGCCGGTGGCCAGAGCGGTGGCGGCTGGGGCGGCGGTTCCGGCTCCGGCTCCGGCGGCGGTGGCGGTGGCGGCTACTCGGACGAGCCCCCCTTCTAGGCCCTAGTGCCGGGTCCCCGGACTCGGACGGGTCGAGGGTGGGCCGTATACCCAACTTCTTGATCACACAGGAGATACACCATGGCGAAGCCGCCTGTGCGCAAGCCGAAGAAGAAGGTCTGCGCTTTCTGCAAGGACAAGGTCACGTACGTGGACTACAAGGACACGAACATGCTGCGGAAGTTCATTTCCGACCGCGGCAAGATCCGTGCCCGCCGCGTGACCGGCAACTGCACGCAGCACCAGCGTGACGTCGCCACGGCCGTCAAGAACAGCCGTGAGATGGCGCTGCTGCCCTACACCTCCACCGCGCGATAAGGAAAGGGTGACCGACTCATGAAGATCATCCTGACCCATGAGGTGTCCGGCCTCGGTGCCGCCGGTGACGTCGTCGACGTCAAGGACGGTTACGCTCGCAACTACCTGATCCCGCGGAAGTTCGCGATCCGCTGGACCAAGGGTGGCGAGAAGGACGTCGAGCAGATCCGTCGTGCTCGCAAGATCCACGAGATCCAGACCATCGAGCAGGCCAACCAGATCAAGGCCCAGCTCGAGGGCGTGAAGGTCCGTCTGGCCGTCCGCTCCGGCGACGCCGGCCGTCTCTTCGGTTCTGTCACCCCGGCCGACGTCGCCTCGGCGATCAAGGCTTCCGGTGGCCCCGAGGTCGACAAGCGCCGCATCGAGCTGGGTACGCCGATCAAGACGCTGGGCGCCCACGAGACGTCCGTGCGTCTGCACCCCGAGGTTGCCGCCAAGGTCAACATCGAGGTCGTCTCGGCCTGACGCCGCGCTCGGTTCGAGCAGATGAGAAAGGGCCGTACCCCGTGGGGTGCGGCCCTTTCCGCGTGACCGGCGGCTGTCCCTGTCCCGCTGGACTCCCGGATGGCGCCGTTTCACGTGAAACGGCGCGAGGTGAGGTCGCGGCCTGGCTCAGCGGGTCGCTCCTGTCACGACCCAGCGACCCGAACGGGAACGCAGCCACAGCGTGAGCATCCGAACGGTCATCATCAGCGTCATCGCCGCCCACAGCGCGGTGAGCCCACCGCCGAGGACCGGGACCAGCAGGGCCACGGGAGCGAACACGGCCAGGGTCAGCACCATGGCCCAGGCGAGATACGGGCCGTCGCCCGCGCCCATCAGGACGCCGTCCAGCACGAAGACGACGCCGCAGACAGGCTGGGAGACCGCCACGAGGACCAGGGCGGGCAGGGCCGTGCGGTGGACGGCCGTGTCGCCGGTGAACAACGGCAGGAAGAGCGGACGCGCCGCGAGAACCAGCAGTCCGAGGGCCAGACCCGTGGAGATCCCCCACTGGACCATACGGCGGCAGGCATCCCGGGCGCCCTGTGCGTCGCCTGCGCCGAGGTACCGCCCGATGATGGCCTGCCCCGCGATGGCGATCGCGTCCAGGGCGAACGCGAGCAGACTCCACAGCGACAGGACGATCTGGTGTGCGGCGACATCCGCGTCCCCGAGCCTGGCGGCGACGGCGGTGGCGATCATCAGGATCGCCCGCAGCGAGAGGGTACGGACCAACAGCGGCACCCCCGCCTGCGCACTGGCCCGTATGCCCGCCGCATCCGGTCGCAGCGAGGCGCCGTGCCGACGGGCGCCGCGGACGACGACATACAGATAGGCGGCGGCCATGCCGCACTGGGCGATGACGGTGCCCCAGGCGGAGCCGGCGATGCCCAGGTGCGCTCCGTAGACGAGGCTGACATTGAGGGCCGCGTTGGCGGCGAAGCCGCCGACCGCGACGTACAGCGGTGTCCTGGTGTCCTGCAGGCCTCGCAGCACGCCGGTCGAGGCGAGCACGACCAGCATGGCGGGGACACCGAGCGTGGAGATTCTCAGATACGTCGTCGCATAGGGGGCGGCCGTCTGGGAGGCACCGAACAGTTCCACGATGCCCGGTGCCGTGGGGAGCACGACGGCGATGACGGCCGCCCCGATCAACAGCGCCAGCCAGATGCCGTCCATGCCCTGGCGGATGGCGGCGCGCAGATCGCCCGCACCGACGCGGCGGGCGACGGCGGCCGTGGTGGCGTAGGCGAGGAACACGAAGACGCTCACCGCAGTGGTCAGGAGCGCCGAGGCGACGCCGAGCCCGGCGAGCTGAGCGGTGCCGAGATGGCCGACGATCGCGCTGTCCGCCATCACGAAGAGCGGCTCTGCGACGAGCGCGCCGAAGGCCGGAACGGCCAGGCCGATGATCTCCCGGTCATGTCGGCGTCGGGTGGCGCCGGGTGGCGCGGGAGTCTGTGTCACGGCCACCAATCTAATCGTCCACAGGTAAGAGATGCAAAGCCCTGCGGGTCCTTACTTCTGTGTGGGCGGGGTGCGGCCTCGTGCCCCCTTCGCGGTGATCTTGATCCTGCTGGGAAAGTTTTTCTTCTGCACAGCCGGTGGATGGCAAAGATGCAGGTCAGGCGTGGTTCGCTCAATCAGCTGAGGGCTTGTTCACAGGGCTGTCCACCGTGTCGTGCACAGGTTTTGCGGAGTTCTCCACAGCATCGGGGCCGTCGTCCACATGGCCTGTGGATAACCAGATTGGCTGACGCTGCCGACAGGCCTAACGTGGTGCGGCGCCCACTCCCCTGCCCGCCTTGGGAAAGTACGCGAAAAGTCGCGTCCGAACCGGAGCTGGGCTTCTCGCTTTGTCAGTGTCGTGCCCTAGAAATGAGGGGCACGGCGAGGTCCGCGTGGCGGACGGGAGGAGGCGGGCCGGTGAGCATTTCCGAGCCCTTGGACGATCCGTGGGCCGACAGCGGTCCCAGCGATCGTGTCCCCGCCTCCCGCCGGGGCCGTGACGGCGGCCGGGGCCGCGACGAGCAGCACGACCGCGGTGACGACGGCCGCGCCTGGGACGGCGGTGGCGCCTCCTTCGAGCGTGTCCCGCCGCAGGACCTGGACGCCGAGCAGTCCGTCCTCGGTGGCATGCTCCTGTCCAAGGACGCGATCGCCGATGTCGTCGAGATCCTCAAGGGCCATGACTTCTACCGGCCCGCGCACGAGACGATCTACCAGGCGATCCTCGATCTGTACGCGAAGGGCGAGCCGGCCGACCCCATCACGGTGGCCGCCGAGCTGACCAAGCGCGGCGAGATCACCAAGGTCGGCGGCGCCCCTTATCTGCACACCCTGGTGCAGACGGTCCCGACCGCGGCGAACGCCGAGTACTACGCGCAGATCGTGCACGAGCGCGCGGTCCTGCGCCGACTGGTCGAGGCAGGCACCCGTATCACCCAGATGGGATACGCGGCCGACGGCGACATCGACGAGATCGTCAACACCGCCCAGGCCGAGATCTTCGCGGTCACCGAGCAGCGGACGGCCGAGGACTATCTGCCCCTCAGCGAGATCATGGAGGGTGCGCTCGACGAGATCGAGGCGATCGGTTCACGCTCGGGGGAGATGACCGGTGTGCCCACCGGCTTCACCGACCTCGACCAGCTCACCAACGGTCTGCACCCCGGCCAGATGATCATCATCGCGGCCCGCCCCGCCATGGGTAAGTCGACGCTGGCCCTGGACTTCGCCCGAGCGGCGTCCATCAAGCACAACCTGCCGAGCGTGATCTTCTCGCTCGAAATGGGCCGCAACGAGATCGCCATGCGTCTGCTGTCCGCCGAGGCACGCGTGGCCCTGCACCACATGCGCTCCGGCACGATGACGGACGAGGACTGGACCCGTCTCGCGCGCCGCATGCCGGACGTCTCGGCCGCGCCCCTCTACATCGACGACTCGCCGAACCTGTCGATGATGGAGATCCGCGCCAAGTGCCGCCGCCTCAAGCAGCGCAACGACCTCAAGCTGGTCGTCATCGACTATCTGCAGCTGATGCAGTCCGGCTCCAAGCGGTCCGAGAGCCGGCAGCAGGAGGTCTCCGAGATGTCGCGAAACCTGAAGCTGCTGGCCAAGGAGCTGGAGCTGCCGGTGATCGCGCTCTCCCAGCTCAACCGAGGCCCAGAGCAGCGGACGGACAAGAAGCCGATGGTCTCCGACCTGCGTGAGTCCGGCTCGATCGAGCAGGACGCCGACATGGTCATCCTGCTGCACCGCGAGGACGCGTACGAGAAGGAGTCGCCGCGCGCGGGCGAGGCGGACATCATCGTCGGCAAGCACCGTAACGGCCCCACGGCCACGATCACGGTCGCCTTCCAGGGCCACTACTCCCGCTTCGTGGACATGGCACAGACCTGAGCCCCGTGCATGGAGGGTCTCAAATTTGTCTCTGCGCTCACCCGCCGCCCTGTCAGGCATCTCGTCATCGGCCTGGAGATCACCTTCTGATTCCGGCGCCCCCGACCGCCCAGTGACCCGAGGTGTCGAGGTGTTCCGTGCACGCCGGGAACAGCCGGTCCGGACGGCGCTGTTGCATCGACCGAGGGACCGGCGCCGCACGGGCGGGGGACACGGAGACCACAAGGCCGTCGCCCCGACGGGATCCGGGCCCTCGGGATCGCCTTACACCCGCCGCACACCCGGACCGAGACGAATTTCTGCAGGAGGACTGTTTCATGGTTGACCGGCCCTTGACGCTCATGGCAGTGCATGCCCACCCCGACGACGAGGCCACCGGAACCGGAGGGGTCCTCGCGCGGTACGCGGCGGAGGGCATCCGCACGGTTCTCGTGACGTGTACCGACGGCGGTTGCGGTGACGGACCGGGAGGTGTCAAGCCGGGCGATCCCGGACACGATTCGGCGGCCGTCGCCTTGATGCGCCGTCAAGAACTCAAGGCGAGCTGTGACGTCCTGAAGGTCAGCGATCTGGAGATGCTGGACTATGCCGACTCCGGGATGATGGGCTGGCCGAGCAACGACGCCCCCGGATCCTTCTGGCAGACCCCCGTGGAGGAAGGCGCCGCCCGACTTGCGGAACTTATGCGGCACTACCGACCCGATGTGGTCGTCACCTACGACGAGAACGGCTTCTACGGCCACCCCGACCACATCCAGGCCCACCGCATCACGATGGCGGCGCTGAAGATGACCGCGCTGACACCGAAGGTGTACTGGACGACGATGCCCCGCTCGATGATGCAGCGGTTCGGCGAAATCATGCGCGAGTTTCATGAGGACATGCCGGAGCCGGATCCTGCCGAGGCTGCCGCGATGGCCGAGATCGGCCTCCCCGACGATGAGATCACCACGTGGGTGGACACCGTCGCGTTCAGCGGTCAGAAGTTCGACGCGCTGGCCGCGCACGCCAGTCAGGGCGAGAACATCTTCTTCCTCAAGATGGGCAAGGAGAGGTTCGGCGAGTTGATGGGCATGGAGACCTTCGTACGTGTCCAGGACGCCACCGGCGCGGCCGTACCCGAGAACGATCTCTTCGCCGGACTGCGCTGACCCGCCTGTCAGTCCGGGGCCCGGGAAGGCTCATCGGCCGCACGGCGCGATCGGGCGTGCTCGCACACCTGGAGGCCTGTCCACGCGGGTTCCGCTCCGGTAGCCCGCGACCAGGCCGGCTGGCTCTCGCCGGCGGCGTCGGCGAGAGCCAGCACGCCGACCCGGCACCGGCGTGCTGGTCCCCCAACCACCTGGCAACCGCAGGGGAAACGACACGAAGTTGAGACTTCGATGCCCGACACGCGGTGAGGCTGTGGAGAAGCTACAGGTGATGAGGGCGGTCTCCGACACCAGCCACGAGACCCTGACAGTGCGGGGGACTCCGGGGAAATGGACTCGACGCGGGATTCCGTGACAGGTGGACTGGGTGTCATGACGACATCGCAGGAAGAACTGCTCCCCGCCACACGGCGGGCTCTGCTGCACCGTATCGCCGTGGCCCAGGCCGAGGGGCGGGCGCCGTCACTGGTCGCCGCGGTCGTCCGGGACGGACGGGCGGTGTGGCACGGCGCGCGCACCTCCGTGGAGGGCCATGCCCCGGATGAGAACGTGCAGTACCGGATCGGCTCGATCACCAAGACCTTCACCGCCGTCCTGGTACTGCGGCTGCGTGACGAGGGCGCTCTGAACCTCGGCGATCCGCTGGAGAAGCATCTGCCCGGTACGGGGACGGGGGAGGCGACCATCGCCGAACTGCTCGCGCACACGGGCGGGCTTGCGGCTGAGACGCCCGGGCCATGGTGGGAACGCACACCCGGCTCGCTGCGCCCGGCGCTCACGGATGTGCTCGGTGAGCAGCCGCACCTGCATACGGCCGGCCGGCGGTTCCACTATTCGAACCCCGGCTACACCCTCCTGGGAGCGCTTGTGGAGGAGCTGCGCGGAGCTCCGTGGGAGGAGGTCCTCCGGCGCGAAGTGCTCGAACCCCTGGACCTGCACCGCACGAGTACGAGCCCGCAGGCGCCGCACGCCGGGGGCTGGGCGGTGCATCCCTGGGCCGATGTCATGCTGCCCGAGCCGGCCGAAGACCTCGGCCGGATGGCACCGGCCGGGCAACTCTGGTCGACCACGGGGGATCTGGCGCGTTTCGCTGTCTTTCTGGTCCAGGGCGACGAGCGGGTGCTGAGCGCCGAGTCGCTCCGGGAGATGCGCACTCCGGCGGCTCCGCCCGAAGCCGCGGATGTGGCGGCTGGGTACGCCTACTGTCTGGGGCTGGAGATCCGGCGTTCGGGTGAACGGCTCCTCGTCGGGCACACAGGCTCTCTGCCGGGCTTTCTCGCCTGCCTCACCTTCAGCGTGGAGGACGATGTCGCCGCCGTGGTCCTGGCCAACTGCACCTCCGGCCCGCTGTTGTCGGCCGTGGGTGCGGATCTCGTCCGCATCGTGGCCGAGGCCGAACCCAGGATCCCCGAGCCGTGGCGCCCGGCGAAGAGCATCGATCCGTCCGTACTGGAGCTGGCGGGCCAGTGGTACTGGGGCACGCAGGCCTTCGCCCTGCGGCTCACGGCGGACGGGCTCCTGTCGTTGGGGCCGCTCGCCGGTGGCGGCCGACGCGCGCGGTTCTGGGCGAACGGCGACGGCACATGGACGGGGCTGGAGGGCTACTACGCGGGAGAGCGGCTACGGGCCGTACGGCGGCCGGACGGGTCCGTGAGCCATCTGGACCTCGGATCGTTCGTCTTCACCCGCCGGCCGTACGACGAGGGCGCCCCGGTGCCCGGCGGAGTGGATCCGGAGGGATGGCGGGGGATCGGCTAGGCGTTGTCGCTCGGCAGATCCGGGGAGGGTCCTGTTTCACGTGAAACAGGACCCTTCGCATGGTCGGGGCAGGGCATCGCTCGTCCGGTCGGGACACCGCCGTGTCAGAGTCGGATCTTGAAGCCCACATGCGAGGCCTCGAAGCCCAGCCGCTGGTAGAAGCGGTGGGCGTCGGTGCGACTGATGTCGGAGGTGAGCTGGGCCAACTGGCAGTCCCGGCGCCGCGATTCATCGATGGCCCACTCGATGAGCTGAGTGCCGAGACCGCTGCCACGCTCGTCGGCGTGAATGCGTACCCCTTCGATGATCGAGCGGTTCGCGCCCTTGCGGGACAGCCCCGGGATGATCGTGAGCTGAAGGGTGCCGATGACGCGTCCGTCCCGGACGGCGACCATCACATGCTGGTTCGGATCACTGTCGACCCGGTCCAGCGCGGTCAGGTAGGGCGTCAGATCGTCCGGTGACTCCCGCTGGGCGCCGAGCGGATCGTCCGCGAGCAGGGCAACGATCGCCGGGACGTCGTCCACGACGGCATGCCGTATCTCAAGATCTCCCATGTCCGCAGCCTATGCGGGGCTGGGCACTCCCGGGTGTGCAGGGAGCAGGCGGTTCGAGAGGGGCACGTTCAGCGACTCGACCACACGGACGAGGGGCTCCAGCTCCGGGTTCTTCGCCGCCTCGTCGAGTGCCTCGCGCAGCGCGGCGTCATTGGTGGGGCGGGCTTCTTCGAGGAGCTTGAGGCCGGCCTCGCTGACATTGGTGTAGATGCCGCGGCGGTCGGTGGGGCAGAGGTAGCGCGCGAGCAGTGCACGGTCCTCGAGCCGGGTGACCAACCGAGTGGTGGCGCTCTGGCTGAGGACGACCGCATCGGCGACCTGCTTCATCTGCAGATGGCCGCCCACGCCGTCGTGCTGCCGGCTGAGGACGTCGAGCAGGGAGTACTCCCGCACGCTCAGGCCGTGCTTGGCCTGCAGGGCTCGTTCGAGGTGGGCCTCGATTCTCCCGTGCAGCAGGGAGAGGGCGCACCAGCCCTGAGCGAGGGCGGTGAGCGCGGGGTCCGTCGCTGTCATGGCGTTCTCCTCCGTCCCGGAGCGGCTCGTGTCCAGGATAGAGCACCATCGCAATAGACGCCTGTTGCATATATCCCGCGTATGCAATTAACGTTGTTGGGGCGCAAAGCGCTCATGCAATCGTCTGAAAGGTACAGCCCGTATGCCTCTCGCGCTTCTGGCCCTTGCGATCGGGGCCTTCGGAATCGGAACCACGGAATTCGTGATCATGGGAGTGCTGCCCGAGGTGGCGGGCGACTTCGGCGTCTCCATCCCCACCGCCGGACTCCTTGTGACCGGCTACGCCCTGGGAGTGATGTTCGGTGCGCCGATCATGACCGCGCTGGGCACCAAGGTCTCCCGTAAGCGGATGCTGATGGCGCTGATGGGTCTGTTCATCATCGGCAACCTGCTCTCCGCCATCGCCCCCGTCTTCGGGCTGATGCTGCTGGGCCGGGTGGTGGCCTCGCTGGCCCACGGCGCCTTCTTCGGCATCGGCTCGGTGGTCGCCGCCGAACTGGTCGCCCCGGAGAAGAAGGCCGGCGCCATCTCGATGATGTTCAGCGGTCTGACCGTGGCCAACGTCATCGGGGTCCCGCTCGGCACGCTGATCGGGCAGTCGGCCGGCTGGCGGATCACCTTCGCGCTGGTCGCCGCGCTGGGCGTGCTCGGACTGCTCGGAGTCGCGAAGCTCGTGCCCGAGATACCCAAGCCGGAGGGCGTGCATCTGCGCCATGAGCTGGCCGCCTTCAAGAATGTGCAGGTGCTGCTCGCCATGGCGATGACCGTGCTCGGCTTCGGCGGTGTCTTCGCCGCCATCACCTACATCGCGCCGATGATGACGCAGGTGGCCGGCTTCGCCGACGGCTCGGTCACCTGGCTGCTGGTCCTCTTCGGCCTCGGCATGGTCGGCGGCAACCTCATCGGTGGCCGGTATGCGGACCGTGCGCTGATGCCGATGCTGTATGTGTCGCTCGGTGGGCTCGCCCTCGTGCTCGCCCTGTTCACGTTGACCGCGCACCACAAGGCTCTCGCCGCGCCCACCATCGTGCTGATCGGCGCTCTTGGGTTCGCGACCGTGCCTCCGCTGCAGAAGCGGGTCCTGGACCACGCACACGGCGCCCCGACCCTCGCCTCGGCCGCGAACATCGGCGCCTTCAACCTGGGCAACGCACTGTCGGCCTGGCTCGGCGGCATCGTCATCGCCGCCGGTCTCGGCTACACCGCCCCGAACTGGGTGGGCGCCGTTCTCGCTGTGGCCGCTCTGCTGCTCGCGTTCCTCTCGGCCGCCCTGGAGCGCCGCGAGACCGCCCCGGGCGCCGCCGTCGGGGAAAGCGCGTCGAGTGAACGGCAGGCAGCCGCCCTCCGCCGTTGAGCGGATCCGCCACCACAAGCGCGAAGCGTGCCTCCGACCGTCGGAGGCACGCGTTCCGTGCTGATGGGCTCAGCCCGCCGCCACCGTGACCGGAGCGAAGCGCCGCATCCAGTCGCCGGGCAGATCCGGGATGCCGTACGTCATGACCGCGTTCATGCCGACGGAGACGAGCCCACGCTCCTTCAGCCACGTCAGCAGGTCCGTGTGCCGCACGTCGACGTCCGTGCGCAGCGGGCGATCGGTGTGCGCGGCGAGGGACGCGACGAGTGCCTTGGCCGTCTCGGTGTCGCGCGCGATGAGCGGACCCACGACATGCGTGTCCATATTGGGCCAGGCGGCGGCGTATCCAGTGATCCGCCCGTTCTCCTCGGCGACACGCAACTGGTCGGCGAAGGCGGGCAGCCGGGTGATCACATGGGTGCGGTCGGCGCCGAAGACCTCTTCGTCGAGTCTGACGAGTGTGGCGAGGTCCTCCCCGGTGGCCGGGCGGGTCGGGACGGGGGACGGCGGCCCACCGGCCGTGAAGTGTCCCCGCACCATCTCGGAGCTGCCGATGGTCTTGAAGCCGAGTTCCTCGTAGAGGGGACGGCCGTAGGGGGTCGCGTACAGCGTGAGTGGGGCGCCGCCCATGTCCGCCACCACATGACGCATCAGCCGACGGCCCACACCCTGGCGCGCATGCCGCTGGGCGACGAGCACCATGCCGATGCCGCAGAGGTCCGGGCGGGACAGCGATCCGTATTCGGTCACGACGCAGGCCGTGACAAGGCCCCCCTCGGGGTCGTCGATGCCGTACCCCCTTCCGGCGGCCAGGAGCAGGCCCCATTTGTGTTCCTCCCGGGGCCACCCCCGGTCCTCGGACAAGTCGGCGCAGGCGGTGAGATCGCGAGGCGTCAGGCGGCGGATGGGCAGAGCGCTGAGGGGAGGTGTCGACACGCAGGTCAGGCTGTCCGACGGGGGCCACGGTCGTCCACCCGTTTGCTGCCGAACGCACATGCTTTTGGCCAAGTCATGCCTCTACACCGCACATGGACAGACGTTTCACGTGAAACAGTGAGGGACCGATCGGGACCGCTCCGGAACGGCTTCGTGAATTCGCGCCGTATGCCTGGAAGTTGAGGGAATTGCCTGCGGGAACGGCCGTCCTTTGACGGTAGGCCAAGGGGGTGCTTGTGTGTGCGACAGTGACCGGTATGGTCGAGTCCGGTTCGCGTCCGGTGTGAGGTGCGCACGGTCTGCAGGGCGCGAACGCAGGCCGACGCAGCCTAACGGGACGGAGAGATCGAAGACCCGCATTTTCTGTTACGCGGCCGGGCGGAGGTCCGGAGTGCGATGCTGCGGTCTGAGTACCGCGGTCCCTGTCACACTCTCGTCTTGCTTGTCCGCACACGGCGGGAACGCGGGTGGAATGTGGCCGCATGGACCATCAGGGATGGAACGGGGAAAAGAAGCAGAGCCCTCGGTGTGGATACTGACGCCCGCCGGCAGGGGAAGTGCGCAGACCGACCGAAAGATGTTCGAGGCGAGGCACACCATGGAGGCTCCGACCACCACGTCGGCCGACAAGGGCGCGTCCGGGGGCAACGAGGGGGGCGGCTGGTTCGCGTCCCGCGACACCCCCCAGACGGCCCCGACCGGAGAACAGGAGACACCCGGAACCACCGACCCCGCCCGGCCACAGCTCTCCGCTCAGCGACCGGCCCCCGAGCCCCGGGCATCCCGTGACGCCGTGCTGATCCAGCGGACCATGGCCGAGGTCGCACCCATCGCCGACAAGGTCACCTCCTACTTCTACGCACTGCTCTTCGTGCGCCACCCCGAGCTGCGGTCGCTGTTCCCCGCCGCGATGGACACCCAGCGGGACCGCCTGCTCAGGGCCCTGCTGACCGCCGCGGAGCACATCGACGACACCGAGGTCCTGGTCGCGTATCTGCAGAACCTCGGCCGCGGGCACCGCAAGTACGGCACCCGGGCCGAGCACTACCCGGCCGTAGGGGAGTGCCTCATCGGAGCGCTGAGCAGGTACGCCTCCGCGATCTGGGACGACGAGACAGAGGCCGCCTGGGTGCGGGCGTACACGACGATGTCCCAGGTGATGATCGACGCGGCGGCCGCGGACGCGCTGCGCGCCCCGGCCTGGTGGTACGCGGAGGTCGTCTCGCACGATCTGCGGACCCCCGACATCGCGGTGATCACGGTCCGCCCCGACCAGCCGTACCCGTTCCTGGCCGGTCAGTACACGAGCATGGAGACCCCCTGGTGGCCGCGGATATGGCGCCACTACTCCTTTGCCTCGGCACCACGCTCCGACGGACTGCTCACCTTCCATGTGAAGGCGGTCCCGGCGGGCTGGGTCTCCAATGCGCTGGTCCACCGGGCCCGCCCCGGCGACATCATCCGGCTCGGCCCGTCGGCCGGCACGATGACCGTCGATCACACCACGGACAGCGGGCTGCTCTGCCTCGGCGGCGGTACCGGCATCGCACCCATCAAGGCCCTGGTCGAGGACGTCGCCGAGCACGGTGCGCGGCGCCGGGTCGAGGTCTTCTACGGCGCCCGCACCGGCCACGATCTGTACGACATCGACACCATGCTGCGGCTGCAGCACAACCACCCCTGGCTCTCGGTCCGCCCGGTGGTCGACGAGCAGGCACGCGTCCGGTTGCCGGACGCCATACGCGCGTACGGACCGTGGAACGAGTACGACGTGTATCTCTCGGGTCCGCCCGGCATGATCCGCAGCGGTGTGCAAGTGCTCCGGAACGTCGGTGTCCCGTCGGAACGCATACGCCACGACTCGGTGGAGGAACTGGCCCTCGCCGGCGTGCAGGGCCCGTAGGGCCGCCCTCCCGCGAGCGCCGTCTCGGCACACTCGCGTAACGAGGGGTCAGCCCAGGTCGGGTGCGTGCATCGCGCGTACTCCCTCGATGTTTCCGTCCAGGTAGTGCCGCAGCGACAGCGGGACGAGATGGACGGACGCGATCCCGACGCGGGTGAAGGGCACCCGTACGATCTCGTACTCGCCCTCGGGCTCCTCGACCTCGGGGCCGTGCCGCAGGCGCTCGTCCATGGACTCGAGACGGCAGACGAAGAAGTGCTGGACCTTCACGCCGGTCGCCCCGCCGTTCTCGCCGATGTGCTCGACCGTGTCCACGAAGCAGGGGACCACATCGATGATCTTGGCCCCGAGTTCCTCGTGCACTTCACGGTGGAGCGCGTCGACCACGGTCGCGTCCGTCGGCTCGACCCCGCCGCCCGGCGTGAGCCAGTAGGGATCGACTCCGGGCTTGGTCCGCTTGATCAGAATCAGGTCGTCACCATCCAGCAGGATGGCGCGGGCAGTGCGCTTGACCACGGGGCGAACGGTCATGGGTGAAATGTGGCCCAGCCTGTTCCACGTGAAACATCCCGCACCCCACATGGCGCCGAACCCAGCGTGAACAGCGGGTGGAACGGGCAGGGGACCGCGGCACCACGGCGTGGTGTTCTCGCCCCCGGATCTCAGCCCCAGGCGGCCGCGGCCCGCAGCAGCCACTCATGGGCACGGGCGATATGGGGCATGGCGAGTGTGCCGGTGCGGACCACGAGGAAGTACGTCCGCAGGGGAGGCACCGCCGGTTCATGAAGGGCCACGACATCGCCCCGCTCCAGTGCGGCGGCGCACAGGTAGCGCGGCAGCACGGCGAGCCCGGCGCCGGTGGCGGCACAGGCGAGAACCGCCCGCAGGTCGGGAACGACGACCGTGCCGGAGGCGGCGGGCCGGGAGTCGAAGACGGACGCCCAGTAGCGGGAGACAAAAGGCAGCGACTCGTGCACCTCGACCACCGGAAGGTTCTCCAGCAGGTGCGCACCCCTGCGGTGCACCTTGCCGGAGCTGATGCGGCGGACCCAGCGAGAGGCCGCGACCAGGACATGCTCCTCGTCGCAGAGAGGGGTGGCTGTGAGCAGGGCTCCGCGGGGCCGGGTCGTGGTGATGGCCAGGTCATGGTGCCCGGCGGCGAGTCCTTCCAGGGTCTCCTCGGCGTTCCCGAAGGAGGCGCGGAGGGCAAGCCCCTGGCCGTCCTCGTCGGTCAGCTTGGCCAGCGCGGGCAGGGCACGTTCGGCGGTGAACTCCGGCGGTCCCGCCAGATGGAGCGTGCGCAGCGACGAGTGCTCGTCGAGGCCGGTCTCCGCGATCTCGACCAGGGCGTCCAGATGCGGAGCGGCCTTGTGCGCGAGCTCGTCGCCGATGGAGGTCGGGGTCACCCCGCGGGCCTGGCGCAGAAAGAGGGGGCGGCCCAGCTGCCGTTCGAGGGTGCGTATGTGGGAGGTGACCGCCGGCTGCGAGAGACCGAGCAGTGCCGCGGCACGGGTGAAGGAACCGGCCCGGTGCACCGTCACAAAGGTGCGCAGCAGGGCCAGATCCATGGTGCTCCCTCCCGTCCCGGCACCCCGCTGCCGCGCCCAACTATAAATAAGTCGATAGGTCTCTGCCCCTACTGTGATTGGACACTGACACAGAGTCAACTAGCCTTGTCTGCGCGGTTCTTCGCGTGCGGAACCGGGACGGTCCGAGCCACGAGGGGGGAGGTTCGGACCGTCCGTCGTACGTAGCAGGGCCCAGGGGGGACCCATCGCCCGCTGGACGGGCGTAGTCGGAAGCCTGTAGGACCTCGTCATTCCGCCGATGCGTCGAGCGCACGCAGCACATCGGCCACGAGGTCCTCGGGATCCTCGGCACCGACGGAGAGCCGGATGAAGCCCTCCGGGACCACGTCGCCGCCCCAGCGTCCACGCCGCTCGGCGGTGGACCGCACCCCTCCGAAACTGGTCGCGTCGTCCACGATGCGAAGCGCGTCCAGAAAACGGTCGGCACGCGCACGCGTGGGCAACGAGAACGACACCACGCACCCGAAGCGCCGCATCTGCTGCGCGGCGATCTTGTGCGAGGGGTCGTCGGGCAGACCCGGATAGCGCAGCCCCGTCACCTCGGCGCGGCCGCGCAGCGCCTCGGCGACCACGAGCGCGCTGTCCGACTGCCGATCCGCGCGGAGCTGAAGTGTGGCCAGCGAGCGGTGTGCGAGCCAGGCCTCCATGGGACCGGGGATCGCACCGACGATCTTGCGCCAGCGCCGTACGGCGGTCATCAGCCCTGCATTCCGGGACGCCACATAGCCGAGCAGGAGGTCCCCGTGCCCGGTGAGCATCTTGGTGCCGCTGGCCACGGAGAAGTCGGCGCCCAGCGCCAGGGGCCGCTGGCCGAGCGGCGTCGCCAGGGTGTTGTCGACGGCGACGAGGGTGCCCTGCGCATGGGCCGCCGCGACGAGCCGCCGCACATCACAGACGTCGAGCCCCGGGTTCGACGGGGTCTCGATCCACAGCAGCTTTGCGCCCTTGAGGACACCGAGCTGGGCGTCGTCCCTGGTCGGCGCGGTGCGCACATCGATGCCGTACGCGGTCAGCTGTTCGCCCACCAGCGGCAGGACCTGGTAGCCGTCCTCGGGCAGCACCACCGTGTCGCCGGCGCGCAGCTGGGAGAAGAGCACCGCCGAGATCGCGGCCATGCCGGAGGCGAAGGCGAGCGCCTCGACGTCCTCCTCGCCGGGCGCTTCGACGTCCTCCTCGCCGGGCGCCTCCAGCTCGCCGATCGCGCGCTCCAGATGCGTCCAGGTGGGGTTCTCGTCCCGGCCGTAGGTGTACGGGCCGGTCGGCTCGCCGGGCAGATGGAAGTGCGCGGCGAAGACCGGGCCCGGCAGGGTCGGCTCGTGCTTGACCGGCTCGGGCAGCCCCGCCCGCACCGCCCGTGTACCGTCGCCGGTCCCCGGACCGGACGCGTTCGCATCCCGTGTGGTCATGCCGCCCGTCCCTCCATGTGCTCGCGTACCGAGGCGAGCAGGCCGGGGCTCGCCGCCTCCACCATCTCAAGACACTCCTCGAACCCCTCCATGCCCCCGTAGTACGGGTCGGGCACATCGAGGTCGTCGTCGGCGGCCGGGTCGTAGGAGCGCAGGAGCCTGATCTTGGCCGCGTCCTCGGGGGTGGGCGCGAGACGGCGCAGGGCCTTCAGATGGCCGGAGTCCAGGGCGATCACCAGATCGAGCCGGGAGAACCAGGAGGGCTGGAACTGGCGCGCGGTGTGCCCGCCGCCGTAGCCGTTCTCCTCCAGGACGGCGACGGTGCGCGGATCCGCCCCGTCCCCCTCGTGCCAGCCGCCCGTGCCCGCGCTGTCGACCTCGACCAGGTCGTCGAGACCGGCCTCCGCCACACGGGCGCGGAAGACGGACTCCGCCATCGGTGAGCGGCAGATGTTGCCGGTGCAGACGAAACAAACGCGATAGGTCATGCGGCTCTCTCAGTCCTCGTCGTCGGGCAGCACGAGGTGCAGCGCCCAGGAGACGATCGAGATGATCAGGCCGCCCAGCACGGCGGTCCAGAAGCCCTCGACATGGAAACTCAGGTCCAGTTTGCCCGCCACCCACGAGGTGAGCAGAAGCATCAAGGCGTTGACGACGAGGGTTATCAGGCCGAGCGTCAGGATGAACAGGGGGAAGGTCAGCACCTTCACGACCGGTTTGACCAGGAAATTCACCAGTCCGAAGATCAGCGCGACCACGATCAGCGTGCCGACCTTCTTGCCGGTGCTCGTACCCGTCAGGGTGATCTTGTCGAGTACCCAGACGGCGACGGCCAGAGCCCCCGCGTTGGCGATCGTCTTGACTACGAAATTCTTCATGTGTCTGATCGTGGCAGACGGGATCAGCGGCGAGTAGTGAGCAAGGGCGGGCAGGAGCGATGAAGGCTTTCCGGCTGGACGAACTGGAGGCGGAGCGCGCCGCCAACGACGGCGCCTATCTGCAGTTCCTGCGGGAGAGGAACATGTCGGCCGGCCTGTACGCGCTCGACGCCGGCGACCTCGACCCGCAGAAGCCGCACCAGCAGGACGAGGTGTACTTCGTCGTCAGCGGCCGCGCCTCGATCACCGTGGGCCTGGAGACCACCCAGATCGCACGCGGAAGCGTCATCTACGTGCCTGCCGGCGTCGCCCACAAGTTCCACCACATCACCGAGGATCTTAGGGTTCTGGTGGTGTTCTCTCCGCCGGAGAGCTGAGTCCCGTCTCGGGGTTCCCTCAGGGGACGATCAGGGGAGGACAAGGGGCGCAAGGCCCGCGTTCGGCCCCCGAGCGGTCCTAGCATCGAAGCAGTACGGAAGGACCCGGTTGGGGAGCCCCCGAAAAGGCGCGGGGCAACGGGCGGACAGACAAGGACAAGGGCGATGCGAGAGATCTTCGCGGGTTTGCCGTGGTGGGTGAAGTGGATCGCGGTGCCGGTCATCGCCCTCGTCGTCTTCGGCGGCGTGATAGCGACCGTCGTCGGGTTCGTCGTCCTGCTGCTGTTCAAGGTGCTGCTCTTCGTCGCCCTGGTGGGCGGACTGATCTACGTCGTACGGAAGTTCATGTCGAGTTCGTCGTCACGCGGCGACTGGTGAGCCACCCGGGGGCGTATCGGGCCTGAGGCCACTCCGGGGGTGGCGCAGGGCGGGACCGGAGGTCGGCAAGAGGCCGCCGGTAACGGGAAATTGAGGTTCCCTCGGGCGAGGGAAGTTTTCCCGGGGACGTCATCGACGGCCGGTGGGAGGCCGTTAAAGTCCGGAGCCCGGCGCGCGGCAGGTCCCGCGCGCGGTGCATCCCCTCCCGTGTTCTTCCACGGGAGGCCGACCTCGTGCTCCGGGAGTGACCTTTGGCCACGGTTGGCACCGCGCCCGCACACTCGACCACCCCGCCCGCACAGCGGCGCGCCTCACCGGCGGAAGCGGACCTTCCGCCGACGCCGGCGCAGTCCACCACCCTGATCGGATCGGTGCAGCGGGCGATGCGGCTGCTGGAGGCCGTCGCCGACCATGGATACGGGGCCCCCGCCAAGCAGTTGGCCCGCGAGGTCGGCCTGGCGCTCCCCACCGCGTACCACCTTCTGCGCACCCTGACCCACGAGGGCTATCTGCGCCGGGAGAAGGGCCTGTTCTTCCTAGGGGAGGCCGCCGAGCGGCTGAGCGGCAGCGCGACCCAGCAGAAACGTCGCAGCATGGTGAACGAAGCGCTCGCACAATGGCGTGATTCGATCGGTGCGCCCGTCTACTACGCGGTCTACCGCGAGGGTGAGATCGAGGTCCTCGGTGTTGCCGACAGCCCGGGCCTCCCGGCGGCCGAGGAATGGGCCGACTTCCGCGAGACCGGGCACGCGCACGCGCTCGGTCAGTGTCTGCTGTCACAGCTCGACGAGGAGGCCCGGCGCGACCACCTCGACCGCTATCCGGCGCGGCCGATCACCCCCTACACGCTGCGTGACAACCGCAGCCTGCTGCGCCGTCTGGAGCACCTGGAGCGTACGGAACCGGTCACCGAACGCCAGGAGTACGCCCTCGGTACGGCCTGTGCGGCGCTCCCCCTCGCCACGAGCGCGACGGCAGCCGCAGTGGCCATCTCCCTGCCCTCCCACCAGGCCGACCGGCTGTTGCCGACGGTCCGTCGGCTGCAGTCGGAGATCGACAGGCTGACAGGGACACTCGCCATCTCTATCAGCATCTGAAAACTCACTCCTTGTGATCTGCCATGCACTTTCAGCAAACTTCCAGCAGGTGTCAGGGGGATCATTCCTGGCCAGTCGACGGCTACTGACGGGGTAGGCGATGCGCGAGTCGGTGCAGGCAGAGGTCATGATGAGCTTTCTCGTGTCGGAGGAGCTCTCCTTCCGCATTCCGGTGGAGCTGTGTTACGAAACCTGTGATCCCTATGCGGTGCGTCTGACCTTCCATCTGCCCGGCGACGCCCCCGTGACATGGGCGTTCGGTCGTGAACTGCTGGTGGACGGGGTGGGCCGGCCGTGCGGCGACGGCGATGTGCACATCGCGCCCGCCGAGCCGGACACCTTCGGCGATGTGCTGATCCGCCTCCAGGTGGGCGCCGACCGGGCACTGTTCCGGTCGGGCGCGGTGCCTCTGGTCGCGTTCCTCGACCGCACCGACAAGCTGGTGCCGCTGGGGCAGGAGGGCTCCCTCGCCGACTTCGACGCGCATCTGGACGAGGCTCTGGACCGGATCCTGGCGGAGGAGCAGAGCGCGGGCTGAGACGGCGTGCGGCGCCGGAACGGTTCCTCACGCCGTAACGGTTCCTCGACGACGGTACGGGCGCGGTGAGATGCCGTAACGCTTCTGCGGACCTTGATCGCGAAGGTCGTGGTGGTCCGGGTGAAGTCCCCGGTGGCCATGGTGAAGTCCCGGGTGGAGCTGGAACGCGGCAGGAAGCCTCAGCGCTTGCGGCGGCGCCCTCTTCCCCCACGGGCCGGGACGGGAGCCGAGGCGGCGTCTGCCGTGGCCGGACGGTCCGCCGAGACGACTATGGCCGCCAGGACCGTCGTCACCGGCACCGACGCGACCAGCCCGATCGAGCCCACCAGCGTGCGCACGATCTCCTCGGCGACCAGCTCGCTGCCCGCGACCGAGACCACACTGCTCTGCGCGATCGAGAAGAGCAGCAGCAGGGGCAGGGCCGCACCCGCGTATGCCAGGACGAGCGTGTTGACGACCGAGGCGATGTGGTCGCGGCCGATGCGGATGCCCGCCCGGTACAGCCCGCGCCAGCCCATCGAGGGGTTGGCCTCGTGCAGCTCCCAGACCGCGGACGTCTGGGTGACGGTCACATCGTCGAGGACGCCGAGCGAACCGATGATGACCCCGGCGAGCAGCAGACCGCTCATGTCGATGTGCGGGTACAGGCCGTGGATCAGGCCGGTGTTGTCGTCGGTGTTGCCGGTCAGCGCGGCCCAGCCGATGAACTCCGAGCCGAGGAGACCGATCAGCGACAGGGACACAAGCGTGCCGAGCACCGCCACGGAGGTGCGGGCCGAGAGTCCGTGGCACATATAGAGGGCGAGCAGCATGATGGCGCTCGACCCGACCACGGCCACGAGCAGCGGATTCGAGCCATCCAGGATCGCGGGCAGGACGAAGAGGCTGAGCAGCAGAAAGCTGACGGCCAGCGCGACGAGTGCCATGACGCCGCGCATCCGGCCCACGACCACCACCGCCACGGCGAAGATGCCGGCGAGCAGGGCCATGGGGAACTTGCGGTCCACATCGGTCACCGAGTACTGGAGTTCCTTGGGCGCGGAGGGCTCGTACGCCGCAACGACCTTCTCGCCCTGGTGCAACTGCCGTGACTGGTCCGGCTGGACGATCTCCGTGAACGTACGGCCCTTGTCCTTGCCGGTGTCGACGCGGACGGTCGCCTTCTTGCAGGTGCCGGCAGGCGTCTGCGGGGCCGACGAGCCGCCGGTGAGGGAGGTGTCGCCGACCGGCCCCCCACCCGAGGCGTTCACGGACTTGCAGTCCACCGCCACGACCGTGGTGACCGTGGCCTGCTGGGTCTGCCGGTCGAATCCGACGCCGGAGCGTTTGTGTGACGGGACTCCTCCGGGCCACAGCACCACGAGACCGACGATGACCGCTGCGGTGAACGGGATGAGGATCGCGGCGATGACCTTGCGCAGATGCCGTGACACGGGGGCCGCGGGGCCATGGCTGTGACTGTGGGAGTGGCCGTGTCCACCGTCGGACCCATGGCCGTGCCCGTCTGGGGGGCTGTGTCTGTCGCCCGGGCCGCGGTGGTGCGGCGGCTCGGACGGCGGGTATGAGGGGGGATGCTGCGTCGGGGGCACCCCCCGATCATCGCAAGAACGCGCAAGGCCCACTGTTCAGCTCACCTAATTAGACGCTAGCGTGAAGGGACTTTTGCACACGCGGGAGCTCGGAGCACCGGGCTGAGAGGGCGCTGACCTCCGTAGACGCGATGTTTCACGTGGAACATCAGCGAGCGGAGAGGGCTGTGCCGACCGCTGAACCTGTTACCGGGTAATGCCGGCGTAGGGAGTAGGTCTCATGACCGTCAAGGACGTACGCACGCCTGCCTCCGCTCAGGGAGAAGAGCCTCAGGAGGCCGGGTGGTCCATCGGCTGGCACAAGGCGTATATCGAGGGTTCGCGCCCCGATCTGCGGGTGCCGGTCCGGCAAGTGCATCTCACCAACGGGCAGTCGGTCACCCTGTACGACACCTCCGGCCCGTACACCGATCCGGTCGCCGAGACCGACGTCCGCCGGGGGCTCGCGCCGCTCCGGGAGAACTGGATCATCGTTCGCGGTGACACCGAGGAGTACGCGGGCCGCCCCGTCCGTCCCGAGGACGACGGGATCAAGCACACCTCGCCGCGGGGCGGCCTGCGCAATCTCGACGCGGTGTTCCCGGGACGCCCGCGTCAGCCGCGTCGTGGTCGCGACGGGAACGCGGTGACGCAGCTCGCCTATGCGCGCCGTGGGGAGATCACGCCGGAGATGGAGTTCGTGGCCCTCCGGGAGAACGTTTCGCCCGAGGTCGTCCGTGAGGAGATCGCGGCGGGCCGTGCGGTACTGCCGGCCAACGTCAACCACCCGGAGATCGAGCCGATGATCATCGGCAAGCGGTTCCTGGTGAAGGTCAACGCCAATATCGGCAACTCCGCGGTGACCTCCTCCATCGAGGAGGAGGTCGAGAAGATGACCTGGGCGACCCGCTGGGGCGCCGACACGGTCATGGACCTGTCCACCGGCCGCAATATCCACACCACCCGTGAGTGGGTGCTGCGCAACTCCCCGGTGCCGATCGGTACGGTGCCGCTCTACCAGGCGCTCGAGAAGGTCGACGGCAAGGCCGAGGAGCTGACCTGGGAGATCTACAAGGACACGGTCATCGAGCAGGCCGAACAGGGCGTGGACTATATGACGGTCCACGCGGGCGTGCGCCTGGCGTACGTACCGTTGACGGCGAACCGCAAGACCGGCATCGTCTCGCGCGGCGGCTCGATCATGGCGGCGTGGTGTCTCGCCCACCACAAGGAGTCGTTCCTGTACGAGAACTTCGAGGAACTCTGCGAGATCCTCGCGGCCTACGACGTCACCTACTCGCTGGGCGACGGTCTGCGACCCGGTTCGATCGCCGACGCCAACGACCAGGCACAGTTCGCGGAACTGCGCACCCTCGGGGAACTCGGCCGTATCGCCAGGCGTTTCCATGTACAGACGATGATCGAGGGCCCGGGACACGTCCCGATGCACAAGATCAAGGAGAACATCGATCTGCAGCAGGAGATCTGCGATGAAGCTCCGTTCTATACGCTCGGCCCGCTGACCACGGACATCGCGCCGGCGTACGACCACATCACCTCCGGTATCGGTGCCGCCATGATCGCCTGGTGGGGCACGGCCATGCTCTGCTACGTCACACCCAAGGAGCACCTGGGCCTGCCCAACCGTGACGACGTCAAGACCGGCGTCATCACCTACAAGATCGCCGCCCATGCGGCCGATCTCGCCAAGGGGCACCCGGGTGCGCAGGAGTGGGACGACGCGCTGTCCGACGCGCGCTTCGAGTTCCGCTGGGAGGACCAGTTCAACCTGGCCCTCGACCCGGACACGGCCCGCGACTTCCACGACGAGACCCTTCCCGCCGAACCGGCCAAGACGGCCCACTTCTGCTCGATGTGCGGTCCGAAGTTCTGCTCCATGAAGATCAGCCAGGACATCACGCAGCGCTTCGGCGGTGCGGTGGCCGAGGGTGCGTCGGAGCAGGAGGTCGCCGAGGGGATGCTCCAGAAGTCGAAGGAGTTCGCGGCGGGCGGGAACCGGGTGTATCTGCCGATAGCGGACTGACCTTCCCTGGCGCCCGTGACGCACATGGCCTGGTGCCGTCGCGGGTCCAGGCTGAAGTTCCGGCCCGCAGTCCTTTGTGAGGGGCGGGCCGGGCTTCGGCGGGTGGTTCGGGCCGAGACGGCCTGGGGGCGTGGGACGGCCTCCTGCGTCGCCTGCTCGGTTCGGTCGGCGGAGTGTCGGTCGAGGCCTGTCACTCCGGCTGGTGGTCGGGGCCTCCGAAGTCCGGGCTGGTGAAGTCCGGGCTGCTGAAGCTGGGGCGCGGGCCCGCGGCGGGGCCGCTGTCGGGGCTGCTGAAGCCCGGTCGGTCGTAGCCGAGGTGCGGCATGCGGCTGGGGGTCGTCTCCGGTTCCTTCCGGCTCATCGCGGCCGTGCCCGGGGCGGCGAGGGCCTCGCGGAGGAACGGGAGGATGCCGCGCTCCAGCAAGGCCTCGTGCCAGAGCTCCCGGGCTCGGGTCACCTCCGCGATCAACTCGCTCTGGGCGTCGGAATCGTGAGCCGACGAGCTGTTGCGCAGGGCGGTGAGCAGCAGGCCGGTGGCGGCGACCAGGATCGCCGCCGCGGTCACCGCGCCGAAGACCCACCCGGTGGTCAGGAGGGTCCGGGCGAACACCTGGTGGGGGTTGACCATCTTGAGGATGTAGCCCACGAGCAGGAAGATCGCCGCGGCGGCACCGGCGAGGAAGGGGGCGAGGACGGCGACGACGGCACCGGCTCCGGCGCCCGCCGCGGCCTCCCCCACCGTGGCGGCGAGCCCCTGGCCGTCCGCGTCCGGTTCCGTGGAGTCGCTGTCGTCGATGCTCTCGTGGACGGGTGGGGCGGGCGGTGCCGGTCGGCGCATTTGCTCCCGTACCAGTACGTAGTGCTGGTATTCGGCGGCCGCCGTGGCGGTGATGAAGGCGGTGGCGTTCAGCGCCATGGTGCGCAGCTGTTCGGCGTTGAGCCGCTGTCCCACAGCGGCCAGATCCGGGTGGTGTGGTGCGGAGCGCAGCGCCTCACCGAGGACCCGCTCATAGTCCTGGCGGTCCTCGCTCAGCAGGTGCTGCGGAACGCTGTTCATGTGCATCCCCCGATGCTCCGTAGGGCTGGTGGCTCGGCATGCTGACGAGCCGTCGGGCAGAAACGGAGGGGAGCCTGCTACGGATAAGCCGATGGTAGAGCGGCGACGGCACACGGTGACAGGGGGTTTCCAGAATTTGCCCCACGGCCCGGGCACTCCTCGGTCGTCCCCCGTCGGGGACATGCCTGCCCGGTGAACCCTCAGCTATCCAGGGGGAGTTGCTGGACCAGCAGCTTTCCGGCCATGGTCACGCCGCCGTCCATCGCGATCGCCAGTCCGTCCGCGTAGACGTGGGGACCTTCGACGACCGGACCCGAGGCGTCGTCGCCGTCCTCCGAGCCGACCTCGCCCAGCAGGTAGGGGATGGGGCTGTGGCCGTGGACGATCCGCCGGCCGCCGTAGGTCCCCAGCAGGGACCGCACGGCGTCGGCACCGCCCTCGTCCCGGAAGGAGAAGCGCTTGGTGAACTTCCGGAAGAGGTCCCACACCTCGTCCGCGTCATTGCGGGTGAGCGTGTCGTGGATGGTGTCGTTGACCGCTTCGATGGAGTCGCCGTAGTCGAGGTAGGCGGTGGTGTCCGAGTGGACCAGGAGGTGCCCGTCGACCTCCTCCACCGCGTCGAGACGGGCCATCCACTGCAGATGGTGGTCCTGAAGGCGGTCCATGTCCGTCTTCTGGCCGCCGTTGAGCAGCCAGGCGGCCTGGAAGGTCGCGGTGCCCGCGCCCGAGTGGACGGGCGTGTCGCCGAACCGCTTGGCGCCGAGCAGCAGCAGCTCGTGGTTGCCCATGAGCGCCTTGCAGTAGCCGCCGGCCGCCGCCGCCTCCGCGGACAGCCGCATCACCAGGTCGATCACGCCGATGCCGTCGGGGCCGCGGTCGGTGAAGTCCCCGAGGAACCACAGCCTGGCCGTGCCCGCGGACCAACGGCCCTCGGCGTCGATGAGCCCCTTCTCCTGGAGCGCCGCGAGGAGCTGGTCGAGATAGCCGTGGACGTCCCCGACCACGAACAGTGGCCCTGGCCCTTCGGCGGGGTGCGGGGCGGGCTCGGACGCCGGGTCGACGGGCACCTGGAGCGTGTCGCCGCGGTTGATGACCGGGAGGTCCCGCTCGGTGGGCGTGTACGCGTCGGAGTAGCCGTGGGGGTAGGCCTCGGCTGGTGCGACGGGTCCGGGGATCTCGCCGGGGGGTGTGCTCTGCGTGTACGGACCGGTCTCGTGGACGTACGCGGGCACCCGGAAGTCACGCAACGTCGCCGCCTGCTCCGCCTCGGTTCCCTGACCGGCCCCCTGAGTCATCGACCCCTCCACCATCGCGCCGCATCTGCACCGCATCGGACTGCCTGGTCGCAGCGGTCCACGGTGTCGTGGGCCCATCATAGGAATGCGGATCGCGCCATGTGATGACCCAGGGGTGGTGAATCGGGGAAGGACCCCGCCTCACCGCGGCTTTCGCCCTAAATGGGCGGGGCTTTCCTCGCTGCGACCAGGCACGTCACCCGCCCGCGGGGGATCTGCGCGTCACCCGCCCGTGGGCAGCCTGAGCGTGACTCGTGGCACACCGACGGCTCGGAGCTCCCGAATAGAACGGGAGTACGAGCCGGGCGTCCGTTGCGTACGGAGCTCTCACCCCTGCTCGGGCGACCGGGGCGGACTGACCGTGGTCCGGGGCGGCCGTCGCTGGGACGAGGTGCGCACGATCAGTTCCGTCGGTATGACCTGCTCGACCGGCTGGTCCGACTCGATGCCTTCGATGGCGTCGATGAGGAGCTGGACCACTGCCGTACCGATCCGGCGCGGCTTCAGGGAGAGCGTCGTGACGGGCGGCTCGGTGTTCGCGTAGACGGCGGATTCGCTGCAGCAGACGAGCAGCAGGTCCTCGGGGACGCGCAGTCCGTAGCGGCGCGCGGCGGCGAGCAGATCGGTGCCGTTCGGGTCGAAGAGTCCGTAGACCGCGTCGGGGCGGTCGGGGCGGGCCAGCAGCCGGTCGGCGGCGACGGCGCCCGCGCAGGGATCGTGGGCGGGATAGGCCTCGTAGACCGGATCCTGCCCGACGCGCTCGCACCAGTTCAGATAGGCGGTCGTGGACAGATGGGTGTAGGTGTCCGTCGTGGTGCCGGTCAGCAGTCCGATGCGCCGGGCGCCTGCGGCGGCCAGATGGTCGAGAATGCCCAGGACCGCGGCCTCGTGGTCGTTGTCCACCCAGGCGGTGACCGGGAGGGTGCCGGCGGGCCGGCCGTCGGAGACGACGGGTAACCCCTGCCGGACCAACTCGCTGACCACCGGGTCCTGGTCGGACGGGTCGATGACGACGGTGCCGTCCAGGGCGACGTTCGACCACACGTCGTGGCGCGAGGTGGCGGGCAGGATGACCAGGGCATAGCCCCGGGCGAGTGCCGCTGAGGTGGCGGCTCGGGCCATCTCCGCGAAGTACGCGAACTCGGTGAAGGTGAAAGGTTCATCCCCGTACGTGGTCACGGTCAGGCCGATGAGGCCCGACTTGCCCGTGCGGAGCGTGCGGGCCGCGGCCGAGGGCCGGTAGCCCAGCCGGTCGGCGACCTCGCGGACATGGCGTCGGGTGGCGTCCGGCAGCCGGCCCTTGCCGTTGAGGGCGTCGGAGACGGTCGTGATGGAGACTCCGGCGGCAGCGGCCACGTCTCTGATGCCTGCCCGGCCCGGCCGACTGCCTCGGCGGGCGGTCTCCGCCCGGCTCACCTGGTGCTTCCCTGCTGCTGTCATGGCGAGCCGATAGTAGGGCTCATGTGGTGGGGTAGTGCGGACGCATATGCACGCGTTGACAGGCACGTTTCTGCATGGTGAGGAGTGGGGAAAAGCCTTGGAATGTAAGGGGCTTGAGCGATCCAAGGACAGTACGTGACGCGTTGACACGTATGGGCCTGCCAAGGTGGCCATATTTCGAAGAGGTCTCAACTCACCTTCACGAGGGATGCGCGCCACGGCGCGAGCTACCGGCGCGTGCGATGAAAGGCGACGCGCCCCCTGATCCATGCGCCTTTCTGTGACGATGCGCCCAGGTTCGTACGGCGCCTCCGGCCCGGTTTCCGGGAGGACGGCACCCAAGCCGATTCGGTTGTCCACAGCCCATTCGCAGCGGCGCCGAATCCTCATAAGGTGAGGAGCATGGGAAGCCGGTGGCGGTCATGAGCCGGTGCGTGCGCGAGGAGGACAGCGGTGAGCGAGACGAGCCCGAGGCTGCGTGCCGAGCTGGAGGGTATCCCCACCTACAGGCCCGGCAAGCCTGCCGCGTCCGGTGGCCCGGCAGCCTACAAGCTGTCCTCGAACGAGAATCCCTATCCGCCGCTGCCGGGCGTGATGGAGAGCGTGATCGAGGCGTCCGGGTCCTTCAACCGCTACCCCGACATGGCGTGCACGGGGCTGATGGCTGAGCTGTCGGAGCGTTTCGGTGTGCCGCAGTCGCACCTCGCGACGGGCACGGGCTCGGTCGGTGTCGCCCAGCAACTGCTGCAGGCCACGAGCGGTCCGGGTGACGAGGTGATCTACGCCTGGCGGTCCTTCGAGGCGTACCCGATCATCACGCAGATCAGCGGCGCGACCTCGGTCCGGGTGCCGCTGACCCCGGGCGAGGTGCACGACCTCGACGCGATGGCGGACGCGATCACGGACCGGACCCGGCTGATCTTCGTCTGCAACCCCAACAACCCGACCGGCACAGTCGTGCGCCGGGCCGAGTTGGAGCGCTTCCTCGACCGGGTGCCGAGCGATGTGCTGGTGGTGCTCGACGAGGCGTACCGGGAGTTCATCCGCGACGTCCAGGTCCCGGACGGCGTCGAGCTGTACCGCGAGCGGCCGAACGTCTGCGTGCTGCGCACCTTCTCCAAGGCCTACGGCCTCGCCGGTCTGCGGGTCGGTTTCGCGATCGCCCATGAGCCGGTGGCGGCGGCGCTGCGCAAGACGGCGGTGCCCTTCGGGGTGAGTCAGCTGGCGCAGGTGGCGGCGATCGCGTCCCTGCGCGCGGAGGACGAACTGCTCGGCCGGGTAGGCTCGTTGGTGTGCGAGCGCAACCGTGTGGTCGACACCCTGCGCGCCCAGGGCTGGACGGTTCCCGAGACCCAGGCGAACTTCGTGTGGCTGCGGCTGGGGGAGCGCACGGTGGACTTCGCGGCCACCTGCGAGCAGGCCGGCGTGGTCGTCCGGCCATTCCCGGGCGAAGGTGTGCGCGTGACGATCGGCGAGGCCGAGGCGAACGACATCTTTGTGAAGGTGGCGGAGGGCTTCCGCCGGGATCTCTAGGGGATACCCTCAGCCCTCAGGGGCCATCCCCTGGCCCTCCGGGCCACGGGTCGGTGGTTCTCCCGTGCTGCCCTGTGCTGTGAGAGGGCACGGGGCAGCCCCCGCGGGGTGCGGCGGGGCGGACATGTGCCGCCCCGCTTTGTGCTGTGCACGGCATGCATGCGCCAAGGATCTCCGGACTTGGGGCGCGGTCGGGGCGCTTGGGGGTGTCGACGCCCGGCAGCCCTTTCAGGCCCCCCCGCCCGTCCGCCCTCGAACCCATATGCGCCATAATTGCTTGTGAATGTGAACGCGTTCACAAGCCCCTCCCCAGGGGTGTGCCAAACGGGGGCAAGCTGCCGCTTGCGACCACGGCGACGTAAGGAGAGACGACGTGGACCTGGCTTTGGCGCCGGAGACTCTGGCGCGATGGCAGTTCGGCATCACCACCGTCTACCACTTTCTGTTCGTCCCGCTCACGATCTCGCTCGCCGCGCTGACCGCCGGCCTGGAGACCGCCTGGGTGCGCACGGAGAAGGAGAAGTACCTCCGGGCGACGAAGTTCTGGGGCAAGCTCTTCCTGATCAACATCGCGATGGGCGTGGTCACGGGCATCGTCCAGGAGTTCCAGTTCGGCATGAACTGGTCCGCCTACTCACGCTTCGTCGGTGACATCTTCGGGGCGCCCCTCGCGTTCGAGGCCCTCATCGCCTTCTTCTTCGAGTCGACCTTCATCGGGCTGTGGATCTTCGGCTGGGACAAGCTGCCGAAGAAGCTTCACCTCGCCTGCATCTGGATGGTCTCCATAGGCACGATCCTGTCGGCGTACTTCATCCTCGCGGCCAACTCCTGGATGCAGCACCCCGTCGGCTACCGGATCAACAAGGCGAGGGGGCGGGCCGAACTCACGGACTTCTGGCACGTCCTGACGCAGAACACCGCACTCGCCCAGGCCTTCCACACCCTGACTGCGTCCTTCCTGACGGGCGGCGCGTTCATGGTCGGCATCGCCGCCTACCACCTGGCCCGCAAGAAGCATGTCGCCGTGATGAAGACGTCGCTGCGGCTGGGCCTGATCACCGTGGTCATAGCCGGTCTGCTCACCGCGGTCAGCGGTGACACCCTCGGCAAGGTGATGTTCAAGCAGCAGCCGATGAAGATGGCCGCTGCCGAGGCGCTCTGGGACGGCCAGGACGCCGCGCCGTTCTCGATCTTCGCCTACGGCGATGTGAGCAAGGGCCACAACTCCGTCGAGCTGTCCGTCCCCGGAGTGCTGTCCTTCCTCGCCAACGACGACTTCGGCTCGTACGTCCCCGGCATCAACGACACCAACAAGGCAGAGCAGCAGAAGTTCGGCCCGGGCGACTACCGCCCGATCATCCCCGTCACCTTCTGGGGCTTCCGCTGGATGATCGGTTTCGGAATGTCGTCCTTCGCCCTCGGCCTGGCCGGACTCTGGCTCACCCGCAAGAAGTTCATGCTGGCCTCGCATCTGCGGGTCGGCGAGGACGAGGTGCCGCATCTGGTCCTCTTCAGGAACAAGGCCCTCGCCCCCGTGCTCACCACGTGGTTCTGGCGCATCGCCGTGTGGACCCTGGCGTTCCCGCTCATAGCCAACTCCTGGGGCTGGATCTTCACCGAGATGGGCCGCCAGCCCTGGGTCGTCTACGGCGTGCTGCGCACCCGTGACGCGGTCTCCCCCGGTGTCTCCCAGGGCGAGGTCATCACCTCGATGACCGTACTCACGCTGCTCTACGCGATCCTCGCGGTCATCGAGTTCAGACTGCTCGCGAAGTACGTCAAGGCCGGACCCCCGGAGCTCACCGAGTCCGATCTCAACCCGCCCACCAGGATCGGCGGCGACCCCCAGGATGCCGACAAGCCGATGGCCTTCTCGTACTAGGCCGAGGGAGCGCTCACATCATGCAACTTCACGACGTGTGGTTCGTCCTCATCGCGGTTCTCTGGACCGGCTACTTCTTCCTGGAGGGCTTCGACTTCGGGGTCGGCGTCCTCACCAAGCTGCTGGCCCGCGACCGGCCCGAGCGGCGGGTCCTGATCAACACGATCGGCCCTGTCTGGGACGGCAACGAGGTGTGGCTGCTCAGCGCGGGCGGCGCGACCTTCGCCGCGTTCCCCGAGTGGTACGCGACCCTCTTCTCCGGCTTCTATCTCCCGCTGCTGACCATCCTGGTCTGTCTGATCGTGCGCGGTGTGGCCTTCGAGTACCGGGCCAAGCGGCCCGAGGAGAGCTGGCAGCGCAACTGGGAGACAGCGATCTTCTGGACCTCGCTGATCCCGGCGTTCCTGTGGGGTGTGGCCTTCGGCAACATCGTCCGTGGGGTGAAGATCGATCAGCATCTGGAGTACGTGGGCGGTTTCTGGGATCTGCTGAACCCCTTCGCGCTTCTCGGCGGACTGGTGACCCTGAGCCTGTTCACCTTCCATGGGGCGGTGTTCACGACACTCAAGACCGTCGGGGACATCCGGCGGCGGGCGCAGAGGCTGGCTCTGGCAGTCGGGCTGGTGGCCGCGGTGGTGGCGCTGGTCTTCCTCGGCTGGGCGCAGATCGACCAGGGTGACAGCAAGAGTCTGGTCGCCCTGTGGGTGGCGGTCGCCGGCCTTGTCGGGGCGCTCGTGGCCAACCAGGCCCGGCGTGAGGGATGGGCGTTCGCGCTCTCCGGCCTCACCATCGTGGCGGCGGTCGCGATGCTCTTCCTGACGCTCTTCCCGAACGTCATGCCGTCCACGCTCAACCCCGCCTGGAGCCTGACGGTGAGCAACGCCTCGTCGACCCCCTACACCCTGAAGATCATGACCTGGTGTGCGGGCATCGCCATGCCGATCATCCTGCTCTACCAGGGCTGGACCTACTGGGTGTTCCGCAAGCGCATCGGGACGCAGCACATCGCCGCCGATGCAGCTGCCGGAGCCATGCACTGAGTCTGGTGGGTGGGGTGTTTCACGTGAAACACCCCACCCGGACCGAAGGGCGTGTTTCACGTGAAACCGATCGATCCCCGTCTCCTCCGGTACGCCCGTACCACCCGCCTCTTCCTGGTGGCGGTGGTCGGTCTGGGCGTCGTCGGGGCATGTCTGGTCGTCGCCCAGGCGACGCTGATCGCCACCGTGGTGGTCGGTGCCTTCCAGCACCATGACTCGGTTGCCGCACTGCGTACACCGGTGCTGCTTCTGGTGGCTGTCGCGGTGGGCCGCGCACTGGTGTCGTGGCTCACCGAACTCGCCGCCCACCGAGCCAGCGCGGCCGTGAAGTCCGAACTGCGGGGGCGGCTGCTGGAGCGTGCGGGGGCGCTCGGTCCGGGATGGCTGAGCGCACAGCGGACCGGGTCGCTGGTCGCTCTGGCCACACGGGGAGTCGACGCCCTCGACGACTACTTCTCGCGCTATCTGCCTCAGTTGGGACTCGCGGTCGTGGTGCCGGCGGCCGTGCTCGCGCGGATCGTGACCGAGGACTGGGTGTCTGCGGCGATCATCGTCGGCACGTTGCCGCTGATCCCGATCTTCATGATGCTCATCGGCTGGGCCACGCGTTCCCAGATGGACCGTCAGTGGCGGCTGCTCTCCCGTCTGTCCGGTCACTTCCTGGATGTGGTCGCCGGGCTTCCGACCCTGAAGGTGTTCGGCCGGGCCAAGGCGCAGGCCGAGTCGATCAAGAGGATCACCGGCGAGTACCGGCAGGCGACGATGCGGACCCTGCGGATCGCCTTCCTGTCGTCCTTCGCGCTCGAACTGCTGGCCACGATCTCGGTCGCGCTCGTCGCGGTGACCATCGGCATGCGGCTCGTCCACGGCGACATGGACCTCTACATCGGGCTGGTCATCCTTGTGCTCGCGCCGGAGGCCTATCTGCCCCTGCGGCAGGTCGGCACGCAGTATCACGCGGCGGCGGAGGGACTCTCCGCGGCCGAGGAGATCTTCACGGTGCTGGAGACACCGGTGCCGACCTCGGGGACACAGCGTCTCCCCCACGGGGAGATCGCCTTCGAGGGACTGACCGTGCGCTACCCCGGCCGGTCGTCCGACGCGGTGTCCGGGCTGTCTCTGACGGTCGCACCGGGCGAGACGGTCGCTCTCGTCGGACCGAGCGGCGCAGGCAAGTCGACGCTGCTGAACGTTCTGCTCGGGTTTGTGACGCCCACCGAGGGGCGCGTACGGGTCGGGGGAGTCGATCTCGCCACGGCCGATCGGGAGGAGTGGCGCTCACGGGTCGCCTGGGTGCCGCAGCGGCCGCATCTGTACGCGGGGACCATTGCCGAGAACGTACGGCTGGCACGGCCCGATGCGGACGACACGGCAGTGCGCGGTGCGCTGGCCGATGCCGGTGCGCTGGAGTTCGTGGACACGCTGCCCGCCGGGGCCGACACCCTGCTCGGTGAGGACGGGGCGGGGCTCTCCGCCGGTCAGCGGCAACGGCTGGCCCTGGCCCGGGCCTTCCTCGCCGACCGTCCGGTGCTGCTGCTCGACGAGCCGACCGCGTCCCTGGACGGGGCGACCGAGGCGGAGGTCGTGTCGGCGGTGCGCCGGCTGGCGGCGGGTCGGACGGTGCTGCTGGTCGTGCACCGACCGGCGTTGCTCGGCCTCGCCGACCGGATCGTCCGCCTGGACGTGCACGAGCACCCCTCGAACGGTCCTCTGCCGTCCGGAGCCGCGCCGCTGCCGCGCCCCCGGACGCCGGAGGCGCCCACGACTCACCCCGAACTGCCCTCTGTCCCCACACCGGCAGAGCGCGGCGGCGCGCTCGCCCGCGTCCGTGCGATGGCTGGCCCCCGCCGGGGGCGGCTGGTCCTCGCCCTGCTGCTCGGGGGCCTCGCACTCGGCAGCGCCGTCGGTCTGATGGCGACCTCCGGTTGGCTCATCTCGCGGGCCTCCCAGCAGCCGCCGGTGCTGTATCTGATGGTCGCCGTGACGGCCACGCGGACGTTCGGCATCGGACGGGCCGTGTTCCGGTACGCGGAGCGGCTGGTGTCGCACGACGCCGTGCTGCGGATGCTGGCCGACACCCGGGTCGCGGTCTACCGGCGCCTGGAACGTCTCGCACCGGCCGGACTGCGCGCGACCCGGCGCGGCGACCTGCTGTCCCGGCTCGTCGCCGACGTGGACACCCTGCAGGACTACTGGCTGCGCTGGCTGCTGCCCGTGGGGGCCGCGCTGGTCGTCTCGGCGGGTTCGGTCGGCTTCACCGCCTGGCTGCTGCCTGAGGCTGGTGCCGTCCTCGCTGCCGGGCTGCTGGCGGCCGGAGTCGGCGTGCCCCTGGTGACGGGTGCCGTGGCGCGTCGTGCGGAGCGCCAACTGGCACCGGCCCGTGGAGCGCTGGCGACCCGGGTGACCGATCTGCTCACAGGAACCGCCGAACTGACGGTCGCCGGTGCGCTGCCTAGGCGGACCGCCGAGGTACGGCGGGCCGACGGGGTGCTCACGCGGATCGCCTCCCGTGCCGCGACCGCCACCGCCCTGGGCGACGGGCTCACCGCGCTCGTCACCGGGCTGACCGTCGCGGCGGCGGCTGTCGTGGGGGCGCAGGCCGTCGCCGGCGGACGGCTCGGCGGCGTCACCATGGCCGTCGTGGTGCTCACCCCGCTGGCCGCGTTCGAAGCGGTCCTGGGGCTGCCGCTCGCGGTGCAGCACCGGCAGCGGGTACACAGGAGCGCGGAGCGGGTGTACGAGGTGCTGGATGCCGCGGAGCCCGTACGCGAGCCGGAACGGCCCCTGCCGCAGCCGTCGTCGCCCTTCCCGCTCGTCCTGGAAGGGCTGACCGCCCGCCATGACGGACAGCAGCGCGACGCGCTGACCGGACTCGGGCTGACTCTCGAACAGGGCCGCAGGATCGCCGTGGTCGGCCCGTCCGGTGCGGGCAAGACGACGCTCGCGCAGGTGCTGCTGCGGTTCCTGGACCCGGCGGCAGGCGCGTACACGCTGGGCGGCACGGACGCCCGCGCGCTGGACGGTGACGAGGTCCGCCGCATGGTCGGACTGTGCGCTCAGGACGCGCATCTCTTCGACAGCTCGGTACGGGAGAACCTGCTGCTCGCACGGAAGGACGCGAGCGAGGGGGAGTTGCGTGACGCGCTCGCGCGGGCGCGCCTCCTGGACTGGGCCGACGGGCTGCCCGACGGCCTCGACTCACTGATCGGCGAGCATGGCGCACGGCTGTCCGGCGGTCAGCGTCAGCGGCTGGCGCTGGCCCGTGCCCTGCTCGCCGACTTCCCCGTCCTCGTTCTCGACGAGCCCGCGGAACACCTCGACCTGCCGACGGCGGACGCGCTCACCAGAGACCTGCTGGCCGTCACGGAGGGCCGTACGACGGTGCTGATCACCCATCGGCTGGCCGGGCTGGACGCGGTCGACGAGGTGATCGTGCTCGCGGAGGGCCGAGTGGTCCAGCGCGGCCCGTACGAGGAACTGGCGGCGGTGGAAGGGCCGTTGCGCACGATGGCGGAGCGGGAGGCCCGAGGGGATCTGCTGGACGACGGGGCGGGACACCGGGGCCGGACGGTGCCGGCCCTCGCCGACGTCTGACGGACGGCACCCGCGCAGCACCAAGGCCGACGCGGCGGACCCCCGGCCGGGGGACGCCGCTGGGCCATCCGTGGCCGCTCGTTCCGCCGGCCGTGGGACGTCAGCAGGACGGCGGCCGGGACACGGGCCACGATCGTTGACATGCCTTCATTTCTCCTTTCATCCACGCTTGTTCCCCTTCTCCTGGGTACGGTCGCGGTGCACCCTGCCTGGTCCGCCACGTCAGGGGGTGGGAGCGGGGCGGCGAGCGACGGTGCGGACACCGGGGTCAGTGTCAGGGTGGCGCGGCTCTACGAGGACTCGGCGACGGTGACACGGCAGTACGACACCGGGCGCCAGGAGGCCCAGAAGCAGCGCGCCATAGCCGGTCGGGACGACCAGCTCCTCACCCGTGAACACGGGCTCATATCGGCCCTGCACCAGGATCTCGGCCGGATGGCCCGGGCCCAGTACCGCCAGAGCGGCGGACTTCCGTACAGCGCGCAGACCCTGCTCCCGGACAGCGCGAAGGAGCTGATAGCGAGTCAGAGCACGTTCGCTCGGCTGGATCTCGCGGTCGCGAACGCGGTCATCCGGAGTCGCCTGGCGGAGGCCGGCCTCGCCGCCGAGCGGGCACAGGCATCGGCGCGGTGGCGGGCGCTGCAGAAGCGGAACGGGGAACTGGTGGCGCGCAAGCAGGCCCTCGAGGCGAAGCTGGAGCAGGCGCGATGGGCCCTGCAGAGCCAGGCCAACGCGTCAGCGGCCTCGGGGACGTGCCGGGCAGCGGTCCGCCTGGATCTGCCGGGCCGCAGGGCCGGACATCCCTGGATCGCGCCGGTGGAGGCGTACCGGCTCTCCGCGGGCTTCGGCAGCGGCGGCGACCACTGGTCGCACGGGCACACGGGCCAGGACTTCGCGGTGCCCATCGGGACGCCGGTGCGGGCGGTCGGGTCCGGGCAGGTGGTACGGGTGAAGTGCGGGGGCGCGTTCGGCATGGAGGTCGTCATCAGACATCCGGGCGGCTACTGCACGCAGTACGCCCATCTCGCCGCCGTGACCGTCGGGCCGGGCGACCGGGTGACGACCGGGCAGTTGATCGCCCAGTCGGGCACGACCGGCAACTCGACCGGACCGCATCTGCACTTCGAGGTCCGGTCCACCCCGGAGTGGGGGTCGGGTATCGACCCCGTGCCCTGGCTGGCGGCGCACGGCGTGCGGCTGTCAGTCCCCCGGTGACCTACGAGCGGTCCGCGAGGATCTGCTCGATCACCACGGCCACCCCGTCCTCGTTGTTGGCGACTGTCCGCCCGGACGCCGCGGCGACGACGTCCGGATGAGCGTTGCCCATCGCGTACGACCGGCCCGCCCAGGTGAGCATCTCCACGTCGTTCGGCATGTCGCCGAAGGCGACGACCTCCTTGTGGGAGATGCCCCGCTCGGCGCAGCACAGCGCGAGCGTGCTCGCCTTGGAGACACCGGGGCCGCTGATCTCCAGCAGCGCGCTGGGGCTGGACCGGGTGATGGTCGCGCGGTCCCCGACGGCGAGGCGGGCCAGGGTGAGGAAGGTGTCCGGGTCCAGCTCCGGGTGGTAGGCGAGGATCTTCAGTACCGGTTCGCCGGCGCCCGGCGCGTCCGGCGCCAGCAGTTTCTCGGCGGGCGCGAGAAGGTCCGGGACCTCCATGTGCAGCTTCGGGTACGCCGGCTCCTGGTAGAAGCCGTACGTCTGCTCGACCGCGTACACCGTCCCCGGGGCGGCGTCCCTCAGCAGCCGTACCGCGTCGAGCGCGTTCTCCCGGGCCAGCTCACGGACCTTGACAAACCGGTGTGTGCCGGGGCCGCCGTGCAGGTCCACCACGGCCGCGCCGTTGCCGCAGATGGCCAGCCCGTGCCCGTGGACGTGGTCGCTGACGACGTCCATCCAGCGGGCCGGGCGGCCGGTGACGAAGAACACCTCGATACCGGCCTCCTCGGCGGCGGCCAGTGCGGCGACCGTGCGCGCGGAGACCGACTTGTCGTCGCGCAGCAGGGTGCCGTCGAGATCTGTCGCGATCAGCCGGGGCGGAACGGTGGCGGCCGGGGTCTCGGGCTGTCGGGTCGCTGAGGTCACGGGCGCCATTCTCGCGCATATGCCCGCACGGGCGTGCGTGAGTCCGCACACGTGAGTGGTGACGCTCCTCACCAGCGCCGTCACACCACGTCACTCCGCGCCATGCCGCGCCATGCCGCGCCATCCTCTGTCGTGCCCCGGCATGCTCGGTCGTGATCAGTCGAGCTGGGCCAGGGCCTCCATGGCGATTTGCTCGAAGACCTTCTCGTCCGCGGCGAAGTCGGAGTCGGGGATGGGCCAGTGGATCACGATGTCGGTGAAGCCGAGCTCGGCGTGCCGGCCGGCGAAGTCGACGAACGCGTCGAGGGACTCCAGCGGCCGTCCGCGGTCCGGGGTGAAGCCGGTGAGCAGGACCTTGTCGAGTTCCGTCACATCGCGGCCGATCGCCGCGCATGCGTCGGCCAGCTTCTCGGTCTGGCCGCGCAGGGCCTCCACCGACTGCTCCGGGGTGCCGCTCTCGTACAGCTTCGGGTCGCCGGTCGTCACCCACGCCTGGCCGTGGCGGGCGGCGAGCTTCAGGCCGCGGGGCCCGGTCGCGGCCACCGCGAAGGGCAGCCGGGGCCGCTGGACGCAGCCGGGGATGTTGCGCGCCTCATGGGCGGAGTAGTGGACGCCCTCGTAGGAGACGGAATCCTCGGTGAGCAGCCGGTCGAGCAGCGGTACGAACTCGCCGAACCGGTCGGCGCGCTCGCGCGGGGTCCAAGGATCCTGGCCGAGCGCGGTGGCGTCGAAGCCGGTGCCGCCCGCTCCGACACCCAGCGTGATCCGGCCTCCGGAAATGTCGTCGAGGGAGATCAGCTCCTTGGCGAGGGTGACCGGGTGCCGGAAGTTCGGCGAGGTCACCAGGGTGCCCAGACGCAGCTGGTCGGTGACGGCCGCGGCAGCCGTCAGGGTCGGCACCGCGCCGAACCAGGGGCCGTCGCGGAAGGAACGCCACGACAGGTGGTCGTAGGTGAACGCGGTGTGGAAGCCGAGCTGCTCCGCGCGCTGCCATGCGGAACGCCCGCCCTCGTGCCAGCGGAGGTACGGCAGGATCACGGTGCTCAGACGCAGACTCATGCTTCGAGCCTAAGCGGAGGCACGGGGTGCTCTTTGCGCGGGCTTGATCGGCCGGGCTTAGGCATCGGAGGCGCAGCGTCAGTGCGGCCCCGGGAATCGCAGGTAGCGCGGGGGGACGGCCTGGGTGAGCCACACCCCGTTCGCGCTCCTATGGAAGACATGGCCGTCGCGGTGCATGGCGCCGGCGTCCACGGTGAGGACGACGGGACGGCCGCGGCGGGCCCCGACCCGGGTGGCGGTCTCGCGGTCCGGCGACAGATGGACGTCGTGCCGGTTCATGGGCTTGAGGCCCTCCGCCCGGATGGCGTCCAGATGGCGTGCCACGGTCCCGTGGTACAGGTACGCGGGCGGGGTCGCCGGGGGCAGCCCCAGATCGATGTCGACGCTGTGTCCCTGGCTGGCGCGGATGCGGGTGCCCTCGATCGCGAAGCGCCTCTTGTCGTTGGTGGCGACCACGTGGTCCAGCTCCGGGCGGGTGATCCGGAAGCCGTGTGAGGCCGCCGCGGCGAGCAGCGTGTCGATCTCCACCCAGCCGCCTTCGTCGAGTGTGAGGCCGATCCGCTCCGGCTGGTGCCGCAGATGCTTCGAGAGGTACTTCGACACCTTCACGGTGCGTCTCTCGTCGTTCCCTTCTGTCATCCTCCCAGCGTGCGGGAGAGACGCGGATCACGCATGTGATTTTGTTCCGGATGTTTGATCCACAAGCAAGTGCGGTTATCCACAGGGGAATTGGCGCCACTGTGGACAACTGGCGTGCGATTACGAGGTATTCCTCAATTTATGCCCCATCAGCGACTGTTGCGGAGTGTTCGTGGCAAATGCTCCTTGCCTGTGCCTTGTTGCGAGACCGGTAACCCGGTCGTTGACTCACTGGTGCGCCAACCGAGGTCACTTTCCCGTCGGATTGGCGATATGCCCTGAAGCGCAGACAATTTGACTGAGCGTCAGCAAGGGATGTGGCAGACCATGGCGCCCCAACCACCCGCTCCACCACCGCGCATCACCATCGCGGCTCCCAACGAGCCATGGCCCGTAGTGCGCTTGGAGCGAAGCGAGACACCAGGCGAAGCGCACGCGCCTCCGGAGTCACCGGCACCACCGGCTGGTTGCGTACGACAGCACGCAGGATCGCGGCGGCGACCTTCTCCGGCGGATACCCCCGCAGACCGTACAGACGCGTCGCCCTCCTCTGCCGGCGTTTCTCCTCCTCCGCGTCCACGCCCGTGAAGCGTGCGGTCGAGGTGATGTTCGTGCGGACGAAACCGGGGCAGATCGCCGTAACCCCGATGTCCTGACCGGCCAGTTCGGCCCGCAGGCACTCGCTCAGCATCAGGACCGCCGCCTTGGAGGTGCTGTAGGCGGGCAGCGCCCTGGACGGCTGGTAAGCGGCCGCGGACGCGATGTTGACGATGTGGCCGCCCTGGCCTCGCTCGGCCATCCGCTTCCCGAAGAGCCGACAACTGTGCAGCACACCCCACAAGTTGACGTCCAGCACCGTGCGCCAGTCCTCGGCGGTCGTGTCGAAGAAGGATCCCGACAGGCCGATCCCCGCGTTGTTCACCAGCACGTCCACCACCCCGTGGTCCGCGGCGACGCGCTCGGCGAGCTTCTCCATGGCCTGTTCGTCCGACACGTCGGCCTGCTCGGCCCATGCCCCGGCGGCGCCGTGCAGCCGGGCCTGTTCCGCGGTGCCGGCCGCGCTCCGCGGGTCCCGGTCGACGGCCACCACGCGCGCGCCCGCCTTGGCGAACGCGAGGGCCGTGGCCCGCCCGATGCCGCTGCCCGCGCCGGTGACCAGCACGAGGTGCCCCCCGAACCGGTCCGCGTACCGTCCGTTCGCCGTCGGTGACGGATCTCCGTCCTCGACGGACGTCACGAACTCCCCGATCCAGGAGGCGACCTGGTCGGGGCGGGTGCGCGGGATCCAGTGCTTCGCCGGCAGCGTGCGGCGCGTCAACTGCGGTACCCACCGCTCCAGTTCATCGTCGAGCCGCTGCGACAGGAACGGGTCTTCGAGGGGGGTGATCAGCTGGACGGGCGCGTGCGCGTACGCGTCGGTGCGCGGGTGGCGCAGCCGCGGTCGTACGTTGTCTCGGTACAGCCAGGCGCCGTGGGCCGCGTCCGTGGGCAGTGTCGGGGCCGGGTGGCCGCCGCCCGTGACCTTCTCGGCGCGCCGCAGCAGTTCCGGCCAGCGTCTGCCGAGCGGGCCGCCCCACATGAGTTCCGGCAGGGCGGGGGTGTGCAGCAGATACACGTACCAGGACCGGGCGCCCTGGCCGAGCAGCTGGGCCGCCCGGCGCGGGGTCGGCCGACGCAGCCGCTGCTTGATCCAGTGGCCGAAGTGGTCCAGGGACGGCCCGGACATCGAGGTGAAGGACGCGATCCGGCCCTCGGTGCGCCGGACGGTGACGAACTCCCACGACTGCACCGAACCCCAGTCGTGCCCCACGAGGTGCACCGGCCGGTCCGGGCTGACCGCGTCCACGACGGCCAGGAAGTCGTCCGTCAGCCTCTCCAGCGTGAACCCGCCCCGCAGTGGCCTCGGCGCCGTCGACCGGCCATGGCCTCGGACGTCGTAGAGCACCACATGGAACCGGCCGGCCAGCCGCACAGCCACCTCCGACCAGACCTCCTTGCTGTCCGGGTAGCCGTGGACGAGCACCACCGTGGGCCGGCCGGGATCCCCCAGCTCGGCCACGCTCAGCTCGACCCCGCCCGTCCGTACCCGGCGCTCCCGCGCCCCCTCAAGAGTCACTTGTCCTCCGCCCGGCCCCGCGGACACGTCGGTGTGCCGGGCCTCCTGCCGCGACCGCACCGCCGTCCACGCCGACCACAGTTGGTGTCCGTCGCGTGACACCGGCGAATGTGACAGTTGTTAGAGAGCGCGTCAACAGGCCCCGGTTCATCTGTGGACAACCGCGGCAAGGGGGACAATGCGAGCCGGTTCGGCCGGCCGGTTGTTCGACCTCAGGGTGACCCTTACGGGCCCGTACGACTGGAGGCTGACCCGCAGACAGCTCTGCGGTCTGACGACGTCAGTGGTACGCGTCACTACCGTCGACGGTGTGACTGTGATCGCGACCGAAAGCCTGAGCAAGCGGTTCCCCCGGGTGACCGCGCTTGACCGGCTCTCCGTGGATGTCGGACCCGGTGTGACGGGGCTCGTCGGCGCCAACGGAGCCGGCAAGTCCACATTGATCAAGATCCTGCTGGGTCTGTCCCCCGCCACCGAGGGCCGAGCCGAGGTGCTCGGCCTCGACGTCGCCTCCAAGGGCGGCGCCATCCGCGAGCGCGTCGGGTACATGCCGGAGCACGACTGCCTGCCGCCCGATGTGTCGGCCACCGAGTTCGTCGTCCACATGGCGCGGATGTCCGGGCTGCCCCCGGCCGCCGCCCGTGAGCGCACCGCGGACACCCTGCGCCATGTCGGCCTGTACGAGGAGCGCTACCGCCCCATCGGCGGCTACTCGACCGGCATGAAGCAGCGCGTGAAGCTCGCGCAGGCCCTGGTCCACGACCCCCAGCTGGTGTTCCTCGACGAGCCGACCAACGGTCTCGACCCGGTCGGCCGCGACGAGATGCTCGGCCTGATCCGCCGCGTGTACACCGACTTCGGCATCTCGGTCCTGGTCACGTCGCATCTCCTGGGCGAGCTGGAGCGCACCTGCGACCACGTCGTCGTCATCGACGGCGGCAAGCTGCTGCGCTCCAGCTCCACCCAGGACTTCACCCAGACCACCACGACCCTCGCGATCGAGGTCACCGACACCGACGAGCACCCGGACGGCACCCGCGCGGTGCGCGAGGCGCTCCACGCGCGCGGGGTGACCACCCACGACGGCAGCGGGCTGCCGGGTGCCGGGCACGTCCTGCTGCTGACCGCGGAGGGGGAGCAGACGTACGACCTGGTCCGGGACGTCGTCGCCGACCTGGGCCTCGGCTTGGTCCGCATGGAACAGCGCAGGCACCACATCGCGGAGGTCTTCAAGGACAGCGACGAGCAGCGGAAGGAGGCGGTCGGCCATGGCGGTTGAGCAGCCCACGGCTCACGAGGCCGAGCAGACCCGGATCCACAACATCGGCTACCGCTCGTACGACGGCCCGCGCCTGGGCCGTGCCTACGCCCGCCGGTCGCTGTACTCGCAGTCCCTGCGCGGCGCCTACGGCCTCGGCCGTTCGGTGAAGTCCAAGGTGCTGCCGATGCTGCTCTTCGTGGTGATCTGCGCCCCCGCGCTGATCATGGTCGCGGTCGCGGTCGCCACGAAGGCGAAGGACCTGCCGGTCGAGTACACGCGCTACGCGATCATCATGCAGGCCGTCATCGGTCTGTACGTCGCCTCCCAGGCGCCCCAGTCAGTCTCCCGGGATCTGCGCTTCAAGACCGTGCCCCTGTACTTCTCGCGCCCCATCGAGACCTCCGACTACGTCCGCGCCAAGTACGCGGCCCTGGCCTCCGCGATGTTCGTCCTGACGGCCACGCCGCTGCTCGTCCTCTATGTGGGCGCGCTGCTCGCCAAGCTGGACTTCGGCCACCAGACGAAGGGATTCGCCGAGGGACTGGTCTCCGTGGCCCTGCTCTCCCTGCTGTTCGCCGGGATCAGCCTGGTCATCGCGGCGGCCACCCCCCGGCGCGGCTTCGGCATCGCGGCCGTCATCGCCGTCCTGACCATCTCGTACGGAGCCGTCTCCACCATCCAGGCCATCGCGGACGCGCAGTCGGGCGACACCGCCGCCATCGTCTGGATGGGACTGTTCTCGCCCGTCACGCTGATCGACGGCGTACAGACCGCCTTCCTGGGCGCGAGCTCCTCCTTCCCCGGCGGGGTAGGACCCTCGACCGGGCAGGGACTCGTCTACCTCCTCGTCGTCCTGGGACTCATCGCGGGCAGCTACGGCCTGCTGATGCGCCGCTACCGAAAGGCCGGACTGTGACCACGCTCACCATCGACCACGTCTCGCGCTGGTTCGGCAACGTGGTCGCCGTCAACGACGTCACGATGACGGTCGGCCCCGGCGTCACCGGCCTGCTCGGCCCGAACGGCGCGGGCAAGTCCACCCTCATCAACATGATGGGCGGCTTCCTCGCTCCCTCCACCGGTACCGTCACCCTCGACGGCCGGCCCGTGTGGCGCAACGAGCAGATCTACCGGCACATCGGCATCGTCCCCGAGCGCGAGGCGATGTACGACTTCCTCACCGGCCGGGAGTTCGTCGTCGCCAACGCGGAGCTGCACGGCCTGGGCGCGAAGGCCGCCCAACGGGCGCTCGCCACGGTCGAGATGGAGTACGCGCAGGACCGGAAGATCTCCACGTACTCCAAGGGCATGCGCCAGCGCGTGAAGATGGCGTCCGCCCTGGTGCACGATCCGTCCCTGCTGCTGCTCGACGAGCCGTTCAACGGCATGGACCCACGCCAGCGCATGCAGCTGATGGAACTGCTGCGGCGCATGGGTGCCGAGGGCCGCACGGTGCTCTTCTCGTCCCACATCCTCGAAGAGGTCGAGCAGCTCGCCTCGCACATCGAGGTGATCGTCGCCGGACGGCACGCCGCGAGCGGCGACTTCCGGAAGATCCGCCGTCTGATGACCGACCGTCCGCACCGCTACCTGGTGCGCTCCAGCGACGACCGGGCACTCGCGGCCGCGCTGATCGCCGACCCGTCGACGTCCGGCATCGAGGTCGACCTCGTGGAGGGCGCGCTGCGCATCCAGGCGGTGGACTTCGGCCGATTCACGGCCCTGTTGCCGAAGGTCGCGCGCGAGCACGGCATCCGGCTCTTCACGGTCTCCCCGTCGGACGAGTCCCTCGAGTCCGTGTTCTCGTATCTGGTCGCGGCGTAGGAGGCCGAAGATGTACGACCCCACAGTCGCCCGGCTCACCTACCGGGGCCTGCTCGGCCGTCGCCGGGCCCTCATACTCGGCGCGCTGCCCGCTCTGCTGATCGTGATCTCCGTGGTCGTCCGGGCGCTGACCGGCGCCGACGACCAGGTGGCGCATGACGTGCTCGGCGGATTCGCGCTCGCCACCATGGTGCCGATCATCGGCGTCATCGCGGGCACCGGTGCGATCGGGCCCGAGATCGACGACGGCTCGGTGGTGTATCTGCTGGCCAAGCCGGTGAAGCGGCCCACGATCATCATCACCAAGCTGATCGTCGCCATCGCGGTCACCATGGCGTTCTCGGCGCTGCCCACGTTCGTCGCGGGCATGATCCTCAACGGCAACGGCCAGCAGATCGCGGTCGCGTACACGGTGGCGGCGCTGGTCGCCTCCATCGCCTACGCGGCGCTGTTTCTGCTGTTCGGCACGGTCAGCCGGCACGCGGTGGTCTTCGGGCTGGTCTACGCGCTGGTCTGGGAGGCGCTCTTCGGCTCGCTGGTCTCCGGTGCGCGCACGCTCAGCATCCAGCAGTGGGCGCTCGCCGTGGCGCACAAGGTCTCCGACAGCTCGCTCGTCACCTCGGACGTCGGACTGCCCACCGCGACGGTGCTGCTGATCGTGGTGACCGTGGCCACCACCTGGTACGCGGGCCAGAAGCTGCGGACGCTGACCCTCGCGGGCGAGGAGTAAGGGACCCCGCGGGGCCCCGGCGGGCCTCAGGTACGGGTGCGGCCGAGCAGAAGGCCGCACCCGTACCGGGCTCGGCGGCGAGCCGTCGTTCTTGCCCTTTTCGAAGGCGTTTTTGACAGCGGCTTCACATCTGCCTGGGCACACTGGGCAAAGGGGATGTGCTGCGAAAGGACTGGGGATGACAGCGGAGGCACCAGGGGGCGAAGGGCCGGGCGAGGCCGGGGACGCCTGGGACGGCGCCGTGTTCGACGAGGACTTCATACGGTCCGCGCCGACGACGGAGCCCTCCGCGCGCGCCCGGATGCTGGCCGCGCGCTGGCGGAACGAGGCGCCCGACCCCCAGCCGTGGCGCTCGGACGAGCCGCCCGCCGGATGGTTCTTCAGCAAGGCGCGCCGTCGCAGGTGGCGCCGCCGGTAGCGGCCGTAGCCGCCACGGGGGCTGGTGCGTGCTGCCCGCGGGGTTGGTGTGCTTTCCCCGCGAGAGCGGTGCGTCCTGTTCGCGAGAGCGGTGCGGTCCTGTCCGGGAGTCCGGTGCGTCCTGCCCCGGAGTCCGGTGGGCTCTCCCCGCACGGCCGGTGCGTTTTATTCAGTGGCGTCCGATACGACGGACGGGCACAGTGGAGTCCACGACGCCGGACCGAGCCGGCGCCATGTTCTGGGAGAGGAGCCGGGCGATGTCTCTGCACGGCAGTACGCCCAGCTCCCGACAGGGCAGCCCGCGGCGGGCTCCGGAGTAGCCACCTCTCCGTCGAGCCCCGCTCCACACGGGGAGCTGCCCGGGGCGGCCGCTTCGAGCGCGCGACAGGATTCGCGCGGGCCGCCCACCCGGAGGATTGGCCGAGTGGTAAGGCACCGGCTTGCTAAGCCGTGGTCGGGGTCAGTCCCCGCGCGCGTTCGATCCGCGCATCCTCCGCGAGACACCGGCGCCCTTCCCGGCGCACAGCACCGAACCGGCCGGCGCCCCCGCCCGGTCAAGCACCCTCTAACCCAGCAACCGCTCCAGCACGACCGCGATGCCGTCCTCCTCGTTGGACAGCGTCACCTCGTTCGCCACCGCCTTGAGGTCCTCGTGCGCATTGGCCATGGCCACGCTGTGGCCGGCCCACGCGAACATCGGTATGTCGTTCGGCATGTCGCCGAAGGCAATCGTGTCCGCGGCCTTCATCCCCAGGCGGCGGGCCGCCAGCGACAGACCCGTGGCCTTCGTCAGGCCCAGCGGCAGGATTTCCACTATCCCCTCGCCCGCCATGGTCACTCCGACCAGGCCCCCGGCGGCCTGCTGTGCCGCCTCGGCCAGTTCGTCGTCGCTCAGGGTCGGGTGCTGGAGGTACACCTTGTTCAGCGGCGCCGACCACAGCTCCGCCGCGTCCCGGATCGGCTGGTGCGGCAGCGGCCCCTCATGGACCCGGTAGCCGGGGGCGACCAGGACCTCACCGTCCAGCCCGTCCCGGCTCGCCGCCAGCAGCAGCGGGCCCACCTCGGCCTCGATCTTCGCCAGCGCGAGACCCGCGATCTGCCGGTCCAGCGTCACCGACGTCAGCAGCCGCTGCTCCCCCGCGTCGTACACCTGCGCCCCCTGGCCGCACACCGCGAGCCCCCGGTATCCGAGGTCGTCGAGGATGGGACGGGTCCAGGGGACGGCGCGGCCGGTGACGACGATGTGCGCCGCGCCCGCTTCGGTGGCCGCGGCGAGCGCCGCACGGGTGCGCGCGGAGACCGTCTCGTCGGGACGCAGGAGCGTCCCGTCGAGGTCGGTCGCGATCAGTCGGTACGGAAGTCGGGCGCCCTCGGCCGTGCTCACTTGGCCACGGGCTCCAGCAGCTCCCGGCCGCCCAGGTAAGGGCGCAGAACCTCGGGCACCCGCACGGAGCCGTCGGCCAGCTGGTGGTTCTCCAGGATCGCCACGATCGTCCGCGGTACGGCGCACAGCGTGCCGTTCAGCGTCGCCAGCGGCTGCACCTTCTTGCCGTCCCGCATGCGGACCGACAGACGGCGGGCCTGGAAGCCGTCGCAGTTCGAGGCCGAGGTCAGCTCGCGGTACTTGCCCTGGGTGGGGATCCAGGCCTCGCAGTCGTACTTGCGCGAGGCGGACGCGCCCAGGTCGCCCGTCGCCACGTCGATGACCTGGAACGGCAGCTCAAGGGCGGTGAGCCACTCCTTCTCCCACTCCAGGAGCCGCTTGTGCTCGTTCTCGGCGTCCTCGGGGTCGACGTACGAGAACATCTCGACCTTGTCGAACTGGTGCACACGGAAGATGCCCCGCGTGTCCTTGCCGTAGGTGCCGGCCTCGCGGCGGAAGCACGGGGAGAAGCCTGCATAGCGCAGCGGCAGCTTGTCCGCGTCGATGATCTCGTCCATGTGGTACGCGGCGAGCGGGACCTCGGAGGTGCCGACCAGATAGAAGTCGTCCTTCTCCAGGTGGTACACGTTCTCCGCGGCCTGGCCGAGGAAGCCGGTGCCCTCCATGGCGCGCGGGCGGACCAGGGCGGGGGTCAGCATCGGGGTGAACCCGGCCTCCCCGGCCCTCGCCATCGCCGCGTTCACGAGCGCCAGCTCCAGCAGGGCGCCGACACCCGTCAGGTAGTAGAAGCGCGATCCGGAGACCTTCGCACCCCGCTCGACGTCGATCGCGCCGAGTGCCTCGCCGAGCTCCAGGTGGTCCTTGGGCTCGAAGCCCTCGGCGCCGAAGTCGCGAACGGTGCCGTGCGTCTCCAGGACGACGAAGTCCTCCTCGCCGCCGACCGGGACGTCGGGGTGCACCACGTTGCCGAGCTGGAGCAGAAGCCGCTTGGCCTCCTCGTCGGCCTCGTGCTGCTCGGCGTCGGCCGCCTTGACGTCGGCGGCGAGCCGGCTCGCCTTCTGCAGCAGTTCGGCCTTCTCGTCGCCGGAGGCCTTGGGGATCAGCTTGCCGAGCGCCTTCTGCTCGGAACGGAGCTCGTCGAAGCGGACGCCGGACGACCTGCGCCGCTCGTCGGCGGAGAGGAGGGTGTCGACGAGCGCGACATCCTCACCACGGGCGCGCTGGGAAGCGCGAACACGGTCGGGGTCCTCACGGAGCAGGCGAAGGTCAATCACCCCTCAAGGCTACCGGTGCGGAGTTACGGCTTACGACTCCGTTTATCGATCCGTGGCGCATGTTCCGTTGTGCGGCAATTACGCAGCGTGTCAAGAAAGGGGACGCTGTCGCCGGAAGGGGGCGGTCCGGGTGTACTCGGTTGACTGGAATTCCTTGCGGGCAGCGGGATTTGAGATCCGCTTGTCCACAGTCATCCACAGGGCTCAGAAAGTTATCCACAGGCTGTGCGGAAGGTCTGTGGACTTCGGAATTGATCATTCCGAAGACCCTCCAGGAGGGGAAAATTCACCGCACAAAGCCCCACCACTTGCACTTTCGGGTGTAAAAGGGTCGCCCCGAAGAGGTGATCGAGAGAAACAGGTGGACAACTGTGCCGGACGCGATGATGGACAGCCGGGGCCCATCGGAGAGATTTGTCGACCCGGATGCGGGGCGTTGTCGACTTGTCCCCAGATCGAGAAGCCCACCTGTGGATAACTTCTGTGGACAACGAAAATCCGCAGGTCGTACCAGACGTTCCAGAACCCGATGTCCTAGAACCGGCCGTCCTGGCAGCGCGCCACCCAGTCCGCGGCCACCATGAACTCGTCGTCCGACGTCCCCGTCGACGGGACGCGGACATCCGCCGCGGTGATGTCCGCGCGCGGGTACGAGCCGAGGAAGCGCACCTGGAGGCAGATCCGCTTCAGTCCCATCAGGGCCTCGGCCACCCGGCGGTCGGAGATATGGCCCTCGGCGTCGACGCAGAAGCAGTAGTTCCCGATTCCCTCTCCGGTCGGGCGGGACTGCAGCAGCATCAGGTTGACCCCTCGGACGGCGAACTCGCCCAGCAGGTCGCGCAGACCGCCGGGGTGGTCGTCGCGCTGCCACAGAACGACCGAGGTCTTGTCCGCGCCGGTCGGAGCCGCCGGCCGGGCGGGCCTGCCGACCAGCACGAACCGCGTCTGTGCGTTCTCCGCGTCGTGGATGCCGGTCTCCAGCGCCTCCAGGCCGTAGCGCGCGGCGGCGAACTCACCCGCGAACGCCGCGTCGTAGCGACCCTCCTGGACCAGGCGGGCGCCGTCCGCGTTGGACGCCGCGGACTCCCAGACGGCGTCCGGGAGATGAGCCTTCAGCCAGTTGCGCACCTGCGGCTGCGCGGCGGGATGCGCGGTGATCGACTTGATCTCGGAGAGCTTGGTGCCGGGCCGCACCAGCAGCGCGAAAGTGATCGAGAGGAGGACCTCCCGGTAGATCATCAGGGGCTCGCCGGCGACCAGCTCGTCGAGGGTGGTCGTGATGCCGCCCTCCACCGAGTTCTCGATCGGCACGAAGGCGGCCTCCGCCTCGCCGTTGCGGACGGCGTCGAGCGCCGCCGGGACCGACACCATCGGGACGAGCTCCCGGGTCGCGGATTCCGGCAGCGTGCGCAGGGCGACCTCGGTGAAGGTGCCTTCGGGACCGAGATACGCATAGCTGGCTGGCATGACCTCACCCTAATGGGCCTCGACGGGACCCGGCTCGAACCTGTGGAAAACGATGATCGCGTCCCGCGGTCACCGCTCGGTCACTGCTCTGTCATCCCTCCAGCAGCCGCTGCCCCACGTACTCTCCCTCCGCCGCTCCGCCCGGCACCGCGAACAGCCCGCTCGCCTCATGACGGATGTACTGCGACAGCGCGTCGCCCCGGTCGAGCTTGCGCTGGACCGGGACGAAGCCGCGCAGCGGGTCCGCCTGCCAGCAGATGAACAGCAGGCCCGCGTCGGGCGTCCCGTCCGCGTCGAAGCCGTCGTGGAAGGAGAACGCGCGGCGCAGCATCGCCGCGTCCCCGTTCTGGTCGGGCCGGGTGATGCGCGCGTGTGCGTTCAGCGGCACCACCGGGGAGCCGTCGGCAGCGGACTTCTCCAGGTCCATCTCGGTCGTCTCGGTGCCGCCGCTGAGCGGTGCCCCCGTGGCCTTGCGGCGACCGATGACAGCCTCCTGGGCCTGGAGCGAGAGCTTCTCCCAGTCGTCGAGGAGCATACGGATCCGGCGTACGACCGCGTACGAGCCGTTGGCCATCCAGGCCGGGTCACCGGGGGCGGGGACGAAGATCCGCCGGCCGAAGTCGGCGTCGGTGGGTTTCGGGTTGTGGGTGCCGTCGATCTGGCCCATCAGATTGCGCGCCGTCATGGGGTGTGCGGTGGCACCCGGGGAGCGGTTGAAGCCGTTCATCTGCCAGCGCAGCCGCGCCGCGCTGCCCGCGTCCTTCTGGAGGGCGCGCAGGGCGTGAAAGGCGACGAGCGCGTCGTTGGCACCGATCTGGACCCAGAGATCGCCGTTGCTGCGGGACTTGTCCAGCCGGTCCGAGGAGAAGTCGGGCAGCGGGTCCAGGGAGGTCGGGCGCTGCTTCTCCAGGCCCGTTCGGGAGAAGAAGCTGTTCCCGAAGCCGAACGTGACCGTCAGGGCCGAGGGGCCGGCGTCACGGGCGACGTCGGTGTCATCGTGCGGTGCCGCCTCACCGGCCATCAGCCGCTCGGCGGTCACCGACCAGCGGCGCAGCAGCGCGGCGGCCTCCGTGCGGCCCGCACCCGCCGCCAGGTCGAAGGCGGCGAGATGGCCGTGTGCCTGGACGGCGTCGGTGATGCCGGGCTGATGTTTCCCGTGAAACATCGCCCGGTCCGCGCCGAGCGAGGTCAGGGGCAGGGCCTTGTCGGCGGGCGCAGCCGCGTAGCCGGCGGCTCCGCCCGCCGCGCCCAGCGCCAGCCCGGTGGCCCCGGCGGTCCCGAGCAGCCGCCGCCGCGAGATCACGCCCCGGGGGAAGGTGGAGCCGGAGCCGGCGTTCTCAGGGGTGCTCGTGGAGGGCCTCTTGGTCGTGGCTCCCTTGGGGGAGCCCTGGGCGGTGGAGCGGCCCGGCGACTTCTGGGACGGGATGTCCTCGGGGGACGCTTCCGGCGTGGACTGGTCAGCCATGGTGCGGTTCAGCCGATCTTTGCGTTCTTGTTCACGGTGGTCTGGTCGATGTCGGAGGTCCGGACGGTCACTGCGATCTTCCAGTCGCCCGCCATGGGGATCTGCACGCCGCTCGCCGACCAGTGCCCGGTGGCGATGCGGTCGGGCTCGACCGGGAGCGGTCCGATGTCCTTGGACTCCAGGGTGAAGTCGACCTTGACCTCGGGGACGTCGAAGGCCTTGCCGTTGGGACGCACCACATAGACGTGCATCTCGTCGCTGCCGACGCGGGCCGGGTCGAGGGTGACCTCCACAGTGCCCTTGCCGTCCTGGCCGCCCGTGTCGAAGGGCATCTTCAGCGACAGGGGACCGGACTGCTGCGAGGTGGACGCGGTGGCGGCCCTGGCCGCCTCCTCCGTACGCCCCGGCTCGGTCGTGGTCAGCACGGTGGCGACGGCGAGGAGGACGACGGCGACGCCCGCCTCGGCCAGCACGGAGCGGCGCAGCCCCGAACGGACGGGGTCGGCCTCGCGGGCGCGCTTGGCCTGGGCCGCGGTCATGGCGGCCTGCTGCCGAGCCAGCTGCGCGGCACGCTCGGAACCGCCGTCACCGTCCTGCGCGCTCCCCTTGGCCGACGTCTTCGCCGATGCCCGAGCAGATGCCTGAGCAGATGCCTTCGCCGCCACGGTCGCGCGCTTCTTCCCCGCCGTGTCGGCCGTGTTCAGGGTGCCGACCGTCGTGTCCGGGGCGTCCGCCAGCCGCGCCGTCCAGCGTCGTGAGATCCAGGCGATGCCCACGAGCACGGCGACCAGCGCGACCTTCACGAGCAGCAGTTGCCCGTACGGCGTCCCGGTCAGGGCGGACCACGAGCCGAGCTGGCGCCACGCCTGGTAGACACCGGTCGCGGTCAGCACCACGACGCTCCCGAACGCGAGGCGTGAGAAGCGACCGACAGCCGCCGCCTCGATCGAGGGCGCCCGGTACAGCGCCACGAGCAGCGTCGTGAGCCCGCCCAGCCAGACGGCGACGGCCAGCAGATGCAGGATGTCGACCGGCATCGCGAGCCCGGTCTGGATGCCGGTCGAGGCGTGCTCGGCCATCGCCCAGGTGGCCGCGAGCCCAGCCGCCACGACGGTTCCGCCGACGGCGAGCCCGAAGGTGAGGTCCCGCTTCTCGGCGTCCTGCGCGGCGCTCTCGCCGGAGGGGTCGCCACCGGCCGCGTCCTGCCCGTCACCGTCGTCATCGAGGTCCGCGGAACCGCCCGCCTCGCCCCCGGCGCCGACCATCCCCTCGGCGTCCGCGTCCCGTCGTACGTACGCCCCGAAGAGCACCGCGATGAACAGCGCCCCCGCCGCGAGCAGCAGCAGCCGGGAGACCAGCGCCGCACCGGCCTTGGTCTGCAGCACCTGGCCGATCAGGGACACATCGAAGATGTCCGCGACCTTCCCCGAGCCGGTGTACGAACCGCGCAGGAGCAGCAGCGCCAGCGTCGCCGAGGTGAGGGCCACCCACCCGGAGACCACCAGCCGCTGCACCGCCCGTACGCCGGCCCCCCGCTGCCAGCAGGCCAGCACGAAGGCCGCGCCGCCGACCAGGACGATGAACCCGGCGTAGGAGACGTACCGGGCGAATCCGTAGAGCCAGCCGACGACCCCGCCGCCCGCGGTCGGCCCGGAGGCCGAGACCGTGGTCGCGGACGGCGCGCCGACGGAGAAGGTGAAGGCCCCGGAGACGGGGTGGCTGTCCGCGGACACCACCTGGTAGGTGACGGTGTACGTGCCCTTGGGCAGCCCCGGGCGCACCTGAACCCCGTACATCGTCCCGCTCAGGTTGGACGGCTTGCCGGTGTCGACGCGCCGTCCCTGCGGATCGAGGACCTGCAACGAGCCGTCGGAGAGCGCGACCTGCTCGGAGAAGGTGAGGGTGACCTCGGTGGGCGCCTTGTCGACCACCGTTCCCTGCGCGGGGTCGCTGCCGAGCAGCGCGGCGTGCGCGGAGGCGGGTGCGACCCCGCCGAAGAGCACGCCCATGACGGCGAGCAGCAGCGCCAGCAGGGCGGGAAGCGCCCGGAGACGGCGCCTGCGCGGCAGTGCCGTGCGGATGTCTCGCCAGCGTTGCGCGTCGGGAGCGGTGGCCTGCGTCACGGTGATCCCTCTCTCAGTGCCCGGTCATCGGGTTGTACGTCGCCGACTTCACCGGCATCTCGACCGTGACGGTTCCGGACTTGGCAAAGTGCAGCTGCACCGGCACCTTGTCGCCCTGGGCCGGCTTGTGGGCGAGCTTCTCGAACATGAGGTGGTTGCCGCCGCTCGCGAAGTCGAGTCTGCCGTCCGCGGGTATGGCGAACGACTTCTCCTCCTCCATCGCGCCGTCCTTGGTGGAGTGCAGCGTGACGTCTCCGGCGAGGCTGCTCGTGACGGAGGTGAGGGTGTCCGAGCCGCCGGAGTTGGTGACGATGAAGAAGCCGGCCGCCATGTCACCGGTGACGGGCGCGGGCATATAGGCGCCGGTGATCTTCAGTTGGGGCTTGGCCGAGGACGAACCGCCCGAGCCGCCACAGCCCGCGAGCACCAGACCCGCCGCCGTCAGCGCGGCGATCCGGCCGAGGGGGAGTTTCACGGGTTCTCCCCCTTGATGATCTTGGGGAGGTCCTTGGTGTAGTCGTCGACGGTGGCGCCCTCGCCGTAGAGCAGATAACCCCCGTCGGTCTTCGGCGAGAACGCGATGACCTGGGTGCCGTGGGTGGAGACGATCTTGCCGTCCTTCTCCTTCCGCGGCGGCTCGATGGTGATGCCGAGGCTGCGGGCGCCGGCCTGGATCGTGGAGAAGTCGCCGGTCAGACCCACGACGTCGGGGTCGATGCCCTGGAGCCACTTGCCGAGCGCGGCAGGGGTGTCGCGCTCGGGGTCGGTGGTGACGAACACGATCTGCAGCGAGTCCTTCTGCGCCTGGGTCAGCTCCTTGTTCTTCTCCACCTCCTTCTTGGCGACGGCGAGGTTGTTCATGGTGAGCGGGCAGACGTCGGGGCAGTGGGTGTAGCCGAAGTAGACCAGCGTCGGCTTGCCCTTGGTCTGCGCGCGCAGGTCGTACTTCTTGCCGTGGGTGTCGGTGAGGACGAGGTCCGGCTTCGCGAACGGCTGGTCGAGCACGGTGGCGGCCTTGTCCGAGCCGGACTCGGCGGAGACCACGGCGACCGGCTTGTCGCCGCTGTCGCCGGATCCGCAGGCGGAGAGGGTGAACGCGGCGGCGGCGAGGACGGCGGCCGCGGCGAACGTCTTCTTCTTGCGCATGGAGAAATGTCCTAGATATAGACGGTCCGGTGGCGCCGGGGCCGTACGGGGCGCGTCGCGGCGATGCCGTACGACCCGGCGCATGTCCGGAGGTGAGTCGGACCTCAGGCTTGGTGGGCGCGGCGGCGGCCGGCCAGAACGCCGTACGCCACGCCCGCCGCACCGACCACGATGCCCACGATCGCGAGGACGCGGGCGGTGGTGTCACTGGTGTCGGTGGAGGCCGCCGAGGCGGTGTCCTTGGAGCTGTCCTTCGCGGAGGTGTCCTCGGCGGTGCCGCCGTGGTGGCCGGAGGACGACGACGCGGCGCTCAGCTGGAGCACCGGGGCCGGGTTCTCGGGCTCCTCCTGGCCCTCCTTCTGCGGCTCGATCCAGCGCACGACCTCGTTGTTGGAGTACGTCTGGAGGGCCTTGAAGACGAGCTGGTCGGTGTCCTCGGGGAGCTGGCCGACGGAGAGCGGGAACTTCTGGAAGTAGCCCGGTTCGATGCCCTTGCCGGTGGCGGTCCAGGTGACCTTGGTGACCGCCTCGTCGATCTGACGGCCGTGCAGGGTCAGCGGCTTGGCGAGCTTGGACTTGGTGACCTCCACCTTCCAGCCGTCCAGGGGCTGCGCCATCACCGAGGCGAGCGGATGGTCGGCCGGGAAGGCGACCTCCAGCTTGGTGGTCGAGGCGTTGTCGCGCTCGTTCGGGACCTTGAAGTCGACGACCGCGTAGTCACCCTTGGCGGCCGGACCCTCCGGCTGCACGGTGACGTGTGCGAACGCGGGGACGGACAGGAACAGGACGGCCGACGCGGCGGCAGCGCCGGTGACGGCGAGACGGGACGCCTTCAGGGAACCCTTGATGGCCTTCATGACGTGAGAACACTCCACTCCGAGTGAGAGTCCGTTGACGAAGAGAGGGCGCGTGCGCGGGGATCGCCACGGTCGTGGCACCTCACGGGCACGCGCGCGTACCGCGCGACGGCGGCCCCTTGCGCAAGGACGAGGGAGCGGCGCGTCGCGTCAGGCAGCGAGGACGCAGGGAGCGGGGGAGGGCGGGCCGCGCCGGATCACCGCGTGCCGCAGCGCGGTCGTCCGCGGCTTCGGCGGCAGGAGGAACGCGGTGCGCGGGGCGCGCACGCCCGCGCCGGAAGTGGTGGGGAGCCCGGCCACCAGGGCGCGCACCAGGGCGAGCGACGATCGCAGCGACCGTACGAGCGCCCCTTCCACGACCCCGTGCGCGGACAGGCGCATGAGCCGCAGCAGCGCCCTGTCTCCGTGCCGCAGCACCCAGCCGGCGGCGACGGCCGCGAGGACGTGGCCGAGCAGCATGGGCACCGACGGCAGCACCGACCACCACGAACCGGCCGCGGTCGACAGCGCGTCCGCGGGGTGGTGCATGACGGTGGTGTCCGTCCCGGTGCCGAGCCGCGCGTCCGCGAGGATCTTCTGGGCCTGCGTGGGGGAGATCGCCGCCGCGGTGGTGCCGCACAGCAGATGCGCGGCCCGTGCCACGAGCGTGGCATCGGCCGTCGCCGTCGCGTTCGAGGTCATCGAGCCCATGGACGCCATGGACCCCATGGACCCCGCACCGGCGTGCTGCCCGAGCCCGAACAGGGTGTGCAGCACGGTCTGGCCCACCGCGAGGAGTCCCGTGATGCCAGGGAGCGAACGCTCCCGCCCGGCGAGCACCGCCGTGACGGCGAACACGCCGAGGAAGCCGGCGACCAGCGCCCACAGCGGAACCATGGCGCAGGACGCGAAGGCGTGCCCGGCCCCGGCCAGCACGACGCAGACCGCGGAGAACACCGCGGCCCGCAGGATCCGCAGATCCCATCCGGTGCGCGCCGTGCGCTGGTGGGGGGCACTCATGGCGGCCTCATCATCGCACTGCCCGTCCCGGGCTCGTGCGGCAGGTCCGCAAGGTGGCTTTCGGGCGGTATGCGCTCCGGTGTGCCGGAAGATCGCATTCCGGCGATGCGGGCCGCGTGCATACACCCGGTCCCGGCTCCGGCGCATCCGCCGTACGGGCGGGATCTTCTCGCCGGGGTGATTGCGGTCGCTCACCCGCGGCAATACGTAACGGTATGTCGAGCCGCGGCCAGGAGGCTGGAGCATGAGCATCTGGTGGTCACTCCATCTGCGGCGCGAAGCTGCGAGCGTGCCGCTCGCCCGGCGGCTCCTGATGGGAACGATGGAGACCGCGGGCGTCGACCCGGACATCTCCTACGACCTCTCCGTCGCCCTGAGCGAGGCCTGCGCCAACGCGGTCGAGCACGGCGGGGACACCGCCCCCGGTGGCATGTCGGAGGCGTACCGGGTCACGGCGTATCTCGACGGTGAGACGTGCCGCATCGAAGTCGCCGACTCGGGCCCGGGGTTCCCCGCCGGCCGGTCCCGTCCCGTCGCCCTGCCGAGCTGTGCCGACGCGGAGCACGGCCGGGGCCTGTGCCTCATCGAGGAACTCGCCGACCACGTCCACATCGGCAGCACGCCGGGGCGCGGCGGGGCGGTGGTGAGCTTCGACAAGATCCTCAAGTGGAAGCAGGGCGCTCCGCTGGCGGCCGTGTAGCCGGACCGCACCGATCGCCGCGTCCGTCGCGCTCCCGGTCAAGTCCCCGGCACAGCCGCCGCGTTCGCCGACGGGCAGCGCCACGGAGGAGGGGCAGCGGAAAAGGGAAGAGGCAGCGGAAGGGCTGCGGAACAGCGCAAGGGCCGGGCCACCGCTCCGCGATGACCCGGCCCTTCCGTCCGTATCAGTCCGTCGAGGACGTCCGGTCGGTCAGCCCTTCAAGAAGGACGCCATCCACGCCTCGACCTCGTCGGAGCGCCGCGGCAGCCCCGCCGAAAGGTTTCGGTTGCCGTCCTCGGTGACCAGGATGTCGTCCTCGATGCGGACGCCGATTCCCCGGTACTCCTCCGGGACGGTCAGGTCGTCCGTCTGGAAGTACAGGCCCGGCTCGACCGTGAGCACCATGCCGGGTTCCAGCGTGCCCTCCACATACGTCTCCGTGCGGGCGGCCGCGCAGTCGTGGACGTCCATGCCGAGCATGTGGCCCGTGCCGTGCAGGGTCCAGCGGCGCTGGAGGCCCAGCTCCACGACGCGCTCCACCGGGCCCTCGACCAGACCCCACTCGACCAGCTTCTCGGTCAGCACCCGCTGGGCGGCGTCGTGGAAGTCGCGGTACTTGGCGCCCGGCTTCACCGCCGCGATGCCGGCCTCCTGGGCCTCGTACACGGCGTCGTAGATCTTCTTCTGGATCTCGCTGTAGGTGCCATTGACCGGCAGCGTGCGGGTGACGTCCGCCGTGTAGTACGTGTGCGTCTCCACGCCCGCGTCCAGCAGCAGCAGGTCCCCGGAGCGGACCGGGCCGTCGTTGCGCACCCAGTGCAGGGTGCAGGCGTGCGGGCCCGACGCGCAGATGGAGCCGTAGCCGATGTCGTTGCCCTCCACCCGGGCGCGCAGGAAGAACGTTCCCTCGATGTAGCGCTCGGAGGTGGCCTCCGCCTTGTCGAGGACCTTCACCACGTCCTCGAAGCCGCGCACGGTGGAGTCGACGGCCTTCTGCAGCTCGCCGATCTCGAACTCGTCCTTGACCAGCCGGGCCTCGGAGAGGAAGACACGCAGTTCCTCGTCGCGCTCGGCGGTGACCTTGTCGTGCAGCGCGGCCTCGATGCCCGCGTCGTAGCCGCGGACGACCCGGACCGGGCCGGTGGCCTCCCTCAGCTTCTCGGGCAGCTCGCGCACGTCCGACGCGGGGACGCCGTACAGCTGCCCCGCCTCGGCGAGCGAGTGGCGGCGGCCGACCCACAGCTCGCCCTGGCCGGAGAGCCAGAACTCGCCGTTCTCCCGGTTGGAGCGGGGCAGCAGGTAGAGGGTCGCCGTGTGACCGTCCGCGGCCGGTTCGAGGACGAGGACGCCGTCCTCGGTCTGGTTGCCGGTGAGGTACGCGTACTCGACGGAGGCGCGGAAGGTGTACTCCGTGTCGTTCGAGCGGGTCTTCAGATTGCCGGCGGGGATCACCAGACGCTCGCCCGGGAAGCGCGCGGACAGAGCGGCGCGGCGGCCGGCGGTCTCGGCGGCCTGGGCGATCGGCTGCAGGTCGTGCAGCTCGGTGTCGGCCCAGCCGGACTTCATGTTCTCGGCCAGCTCGTCGGAAACGCCCGGGTACAGGCCGTTCTTGCGCTGCTTGATCGGCTCTTCGGTCTCGTCCGGGCCCGCTGCGTCGGCAGCAGGATCCGATACGGCGGGAATGAGCTGGTCCGCCACGGTCATCCTCCTTTGATACGGCACTGGGCCTCCACCATCGTACGGTCGTGCGGAAGGGGGCCCAGGGCCGGAGCACCTGTTACCGCAGGCGGCATGTCACCGAGGCCGCACAGATCACCGTGGGCGGCCGTGCCCTCACTCGAACCGCGCCGCCAGCAGCACCACGTCCTCCGCGCTGTCCGCTGCGTCCAGCCCGTCGGGCAGTACCGTGCGCAGCACGTGGTCGGCGACCGCACCCGGGTCGGTGCGCAGCGGCCTCGGCACACCGGCGGCCGCCGCGTGCAGCCGGGCGAAGGCGCGGTCCAGGGAGTCCCCGGTGCGGTGCAGCAGCCCGTCGGTGTACAGCAGGACGGTTTCGCCGGGCTCCGCGGTCAGCTCGGTGCTCGGCGCCTCCCAGCAGGCCAGCATCCCGAGCGGAGCCGACAACGAGGTCTCGACGAACTCGGTGCGCCGCGGGCCGATCACGAGCGGGGGGCTGTGCCCGGCGCCGGCGAGCGTGAGTCTGCGCAGCACTGGCTCGCAGTACGCGAACAGGGCGGTGGCGGAACGGGCGGGCTCGGTGAGCCGCAGCAGGAGCTCCAGATCGGAGAGGACCGCCACCGGGTCCTCGCCCTCCATCACGGCGTACGCGCGCAGGGAGGCCCGCAGCCGCCCCATCGCGGCGACCGCGCTGGGCCCGGATCCGGTCACGGAGCCGACCGCGAGACCGAGCGCGGCGTCGGGCAGCGGCAGTGCGTCGTACCAGTCGCCGCCGCCGCGGGGGCCGGTGCGGCGCCGCGCGGCGAGCTGAACGCCGGCGACCCGGGGCAGCCGGGTGGGCAGCAGTTCCTCGGAGATGGTCGTCATGCACGCACGCGTGCGCTCGATCTCGACCATCCGCGCCACATGTTCGGTCGCGTAGCGGGCGTAGAGGCCGACGAGATGGCGCTGGCGCTCGACCGGTTCGGCGGGTTCGTCGTAGAGCCACACGGCGGCGCCGAGACGGCCTGCCGTCTCGCTGGACAGGGGGAGTGCGTAGCTCGCGGCGTAGCCGAGCCGGGCGGCCACCTCGCGGTGGCGGGGGTCGAGCCCGTCCTCGGAGAACAGATCCGGCTGGGCGATCTCGCGCTCGCCGCCGGGCAGTCCGTCGAGGATCCTGCCGTACGACAGCGCACTGCGCGGCACGGTCTCGATGTGTCCGAGGTCGGCGCGGGCGAGGCCGAGGCCGATCGTGGTCTCGGGTCCGAGGCCGTCACGGGGCTCCAGTACGACGAGACCGCGCCGGGCGCCCACGAGGGCGGCTCCGGCGCGCAGTACTTCCTGGAGCGCATCGGCGAGCGAGGTCGTACGCGCCAGGCACTCGGTGAGTTCTTGGAGGGTCGTCAGATCGGAGACCCAGCCGGCGAGCCGGTCCTGAAGGACCGCTCCTGGGCCGATGGGCATGGCGGGGACGGCCGAGGGGGCATCCGTGGCGGCAGGCGTCGGCGCGACAGTGTGTGCGGGCGGAGGAACCGTTGAATCGATTCCGGCCACTTTCGGAGGGTGAGGGGCGTTCATGGTGTCCGGCTTTCGAACCGGTGCGTATTGCTCGATAGCATCGCAAACCCCCATGTCAATCTGCGCCGCTAGCGGTGTCTCCACATGTACACGCACTCGTAAGGGGATGTCCAGCATTGTCCTGCTGGGATTCCTGGTGTCCGTGGGGTGCTCTTACTCTCTTGAGAGGAAGCAAAGTTGGCTTAAAACCGCCTCGGCTATCACCTCATTGCGGTCGACTGGCCCTGCTCGACAGAGCGTCACAGCGGTCGTGATGGGTACGTACTCGGTGAAGGCCAGGGGTGGTTGGGGATCACCCGGAACCTGGCGCCGGACCCGGGCGTCTTAACCACCGACGGCCGAGCCCCATCCTCCCGTGGCGGGGGCGCCGAGCAAGAGCGGGACGGTACATCGCCAGGCGCCGCCACCCCACGCCATGCCATGCCCATGCTTGTGTGGGCGCAGTATGGACGCGGACGCAGCCGACGCTCGGCCCATAGGGGTTCCCCTTGTCCATGACAGGGGCGTGATGCGCCAGTAGGTACGCACAGTGAAGTGATCGACACATGGTGTGATGTGGTCCTCGGTGTTGCCAGGCGTGCAACGGAAAGGAACGAGCGCTCATGCGCGAGATCCTCGGAAGGCGACGCAGGCTCCTGTCCAGTCGGAGGGGCGGGAAGCCTGAGCTGATCGGCGCGGCCCTGACCTTCGCGACCGAATGGCAGTGGCCCGTTCTCCCGGGTGTGGCACCCGACCCGCAGGGACGTGCCCGCTGCGGATGCCCGGACCCGGAGTGCACGGTGCCCGGCGCGCACCCCTTCGACCCGGGGCTGCTCGCGGCCACCGCCGACGAGCGCATGGTGCGCTGGTGGTGGACCAACCGCCCGTCCGCACCCATCGTGCTGGCCACCGGGGGCACGGCGCCCTGCGCGGTGAGCCTGCCCGCCCTCGCGGCCTCGCGCGCCCTGGCCGCGCTCGACCGCAAGGGCATCCGCCTCGGCCCGGTCGTGGCCGGGCCACACCGCTGGGCGATCCTCGTGGCGCCATACTCGATGGAGCAACTGGGCGAACTGCTCTACGCCCAGGACTTCGTCCCCGGCTCGCTGCGCTTCCACGGAGAGGGCGGCTATCTGGCCCTCCCCCCGTCCGAGACCGGCCACGGACAGATCCGCTGGGAACGGGCTCCGCTGCCCGGCTCCGCCTCGCCCTGGGTCCCCGATGTGGAGGCCGTCGTGGACGCCACCGTGGAGGCCCTCACTCGTAAGGGTGTGAGCGCCCCCGAGTTGTAGGGGTGTCGGCCGTGCGCCGGACCGGGCGCCCGTGATCAGCGGATATCTTCGCCCCCATGGTGATGCGTCCTTTGGGGCACGGGAAGCAGGGGCTCGGCCTCAGCGACGACACGCCGGGGCCCGGCCGGCCCGACCCCCGTGGGATCCGGCTGCTCGCGCTCCTGGGTGTGGTCGCGGTCCTGGCCGCGCTTCCGCTCGCGGTGGCCTCCGCCGGGCCGGTCGGCGACACGGGCCGCGTCGCGGCCCGCACGCCCGCGCACGATGACGCGAAGCGGCCGGTCCCCGCCCGCTCCCCGCTGCTGTCGGGCTCGGCTCTCGCCACCGCCGCCCACTGCGGACGCCAACTCTCCTCCGGCGACGGCATTGAGGCGCAGACCTGTGTGCTGACGCGGGGGCAGGACATCTGGGCGCGCACGTACTACCGCAACGCGGGCGGCGAGGAACTGAGTTCCGTCCTGAACCTCATGGCGCCCGACGGGCGCACCGTCGAGATGCGCTGCGCGGTCGCCGTCACGGGCGCCTCGGGGGCCTGCGAGACGCCCCGGCAGCACCTGACGGGCGACCCGGGGGCGTATGCGGCGGTAGCGGAGTTCGCCCGGCGCGACGGGGGCGGACCGCTGCTGCTGCGCTCCGGAAGCGACCGGCCCCAGTCGGACGAGCGGTAAACCGGCTGCCGCCCGGGGCAGTTGGCTCCGCGCCGACGGGTGGGCGCACCGGTACATGGAAAGGCCCGGTTGCTGGCGACGGGGGATGCACCAGCAACCGGGCTACTGGAACGGTAACAAGAGATCGGCGGTTCGCAAATTCGATCTCGGCCATTCCGGCACGGATTTGCCTGTCGCGATGGTGACTTGTGACAGGAGTCACCCGCGGAGGGCGCCCGGTCCGCCTGACTGGTCGGTCAGGCGGAGGCCGTGCGTCAGCTGAGCGTCACCTGCCGGTTGGTCAGTCCGCCGCGCGCCCGGCGCTCGTCCGCGGTGAGCGGTGCGTCCGACGCCAGGGAGGCCGCGAGCCGCTCGGCGAACTCGGCCGCGGGCTTCTCGACGTCCTCCGCGCGCAGTTCGCTCGGCAGGTCCCAGACCGGCACCGTGAGCCCGTGCGCACGGAAGGAGCCGACCAGGCGGGTGCCTTCGCCGAGGCTGGACTGCCCGGCCGCGTGCAGCCGCGCGAGAGCGTCCAGAAGCCGCTCCTCGGGGTGCGGCATGACCCACCGCAGATGGTTCTTCTCGGGGGTCTCGCACCAGTAGGCGGCGTCGACGCCCTCCAGCTTCACGGTCGGGATGGCCGCGGCGTTGGCCCGCTCCAGGGAGGCGGCCACCTCCGGCGTCGTGTTCTGCGCGTCGGGGACCCAGAACTCGAAGCCGCTGTGGACGACCGGCTCGAAGGGGCCCTCGGGGTCCAGCAGGTCCTGCAGCCTCGGTCCCTCGGCGGGCGCGCGGCGGCCCTGGACCGGGGTGCCCGGCTCGGCGGTCATGGCGCGCTGGAGGGTGTCCGCGAGGTCGCGGCTGATGTCGCCCGACGCCGTGTCGTTCTGCAGGCCGAGCAGGACCGAGCCGTCGTCACGGCGCAGGGCGGGCCACGCCATCGGCAGGACCGTGACGAGCGTGACCGAGGGGACGTCCTCGGGGAGGGCGTCCCTGAGCTTCAGCTCGACGGTCGCCGCCGGCACCAGCTCGCGCAGCGCGATCCAGTCGCACTCGCCCGGGAGTCCCTCGAACGGACGCTGCACCAGCTCGGTCACCGCGTGCGCGGCGGCCCGGCCGTGGCAGGCCTTGTAACGTCGGCCGCTGCCGCAGGGGCAGGGCTCACGGGCGCCGACGACCGGGATCTCAGCATCCGCGAGCTGCGGGCGCTTGGCCTTGGTCTGGGGTCGCTTCTTGGCCATCGTGGGTGTCTCCCGGTTACGGCTCGTTTCGTACGGGCGCGAGCCTAGCCGCTCGTACGACGCCCGACGGGATCCTGTGGACAACGCACCGAGGCGTCCTCGAAGCGGTGCTCCGTTCCAGGTCGGAAAGTGTCCGTGGGAGCGGCGTTCCGGCTGTCCCGATCCTTGCCGGGAGCCTTCGCACACGCCCCGGGGCGCGGTACCGTCCCCGTCCGGTCGCTTCAGCTCGGTCCGGCTCGGTTCGCGGTCAGTCCAGATCGTCGAACGCGTCCGTGAAGTCCAGGTCTGGCAGCTTCGAGACGGAGGGGGCCGTGACGCGCGTAGCGAAATCATCGCGTCGGTGCGCCGCGCCGATGTCGTGCTGGACGACGACCCAGACCGTGACCTCGCCGCGGATGTCGTCCCGGACGCCCCAGTCCTCGGCCAACGCCGTGATGATGTTCAGCCCGCGGCCGCCGTGCGCGGTGACCGAGGGGGTCGCGGGCACCGGACGGGTGGGCCCCCCACCGTCCGTCACCTCGACCGTGAGCCGCCCGGAGGCGTCGACGCGCCATGCGGCGCGTACGTCCCCGTCCCCGTGGAGCCTGTCACCCAGTGGTCTGCCATGGCGGCATGCATTGCTGAGCAGTTCCGAAAGGATCAGTACGGCATCGTCGATGACCGATTCCGCCACGCCACCGGATCGCAGTTGATCACGCATCCGATGTCTTGCTTCCCCCACGCCCGCAGGACCATGGGGTACGGCCATGCTCGACGACGTGGGCACCTCCTGTGCCACCACCAACGCCACCCCCGAGACCTCCTTCGCCCCACGCCACGGTGTGAATGCCCCATGGCAATGGCCGGGAAACCGGACCGTGTTCCCGCGCTGACGCATTGCTAACGGTCGAACACGCAGCGAACGCGCCGGTGCACACCCTGTCATCGCGTGGCCGGATTCCATCCCTTATGGGAGGCGATAGCGTGCCGCTGTGTGAGCGGGATCGCCCGGCGATGTGACGGGGATCGCCGCAGCCGATGCGTGGGGCGGGGGCCTGTCCGGCGTTGTGATCGGGAGGGTCGGACTTCCGGGTTCAGGCGGGCTTACGGGTCTGGATGGGTTTCCGGGTCGGGGCGGCGGAGCCGGTCAGCGGCCCAGCTGGTGCAGCACCGCGCGCGGGCGGTTGGTGATGATGGCGTCCACGCCCAGCTCGACACAGAGGTCGACGTCCTCGGGCTCGTTCACGGTCCACACGTGCACCTGGTGGCCGACCCGCTTCAGCCGCTGGATGTACGCGGGATGGCTGCGCACGATCCGCATCGAGGGCCCCGCGATCCGGACACCCGCGGGCAGCCGTCCGTCCCGCAGCCGGGGCGAGAGGAACTGCAGCAGATAGACCGTCGGCAGGTTCGGGGACGCGGCCCGTACCCGGTGCAGCGAGCGGGCCGAGAAGCTCATGACGCGCACCGCGGACTCGGCCGGGGACGCCGGAGCGTCCAAGCCGAATCGCTTCAGCAGGTGCAGCAGCCGCTCCTCGACCTGCCCCGCCCAGCGCGTCGGATGCTTGGTCTCGATCGCCAGGCCGATGGGCCGTCCGGCATCGGCGACGAGTTCGAGCAGGCGCTCCAGGGTAAGGACGGAGGTGTCCTCGGGGTCCTGCGGGCGATGCTCCCAGTCGGGCTCCTCGTCGCTTCTCTTCCAGGAGCCGAAATCCAGGGCGGCGAGGTCGGCCAACTCCAGGGCGGACACCGCGCCGCGGCCGTTGGACGTACGGTTGACACGTCGGTCGTGAACACAGACCAGGTGTCCGTCCGCGGTCAGCCGGACGTCGCACTCGAGGGCGTCGGCGCCGTCCTCGATCGCCTTCTTGTACGCGGCCAGGGTGTGCTCGGGGGCCTCCTCGGAGGCTCCGCGGTGGGCGACGACCTGGACCAGGTGCTGTCGTGCGTGGGTCACCGCGTCATGGTGCCACCGTCGAGGGGAAGGCGCGGTATCGGAAGGCGACGTGACGGTATCGGCGAGGCGTCGGGGATGCAGATTTTTGTTCGGACAGGTCCGATATAAAGAGAGGACGCGGACCCACAGCAGCCGCTTATGGTGCCCTGACGTCCCGTGGGAAAAGCTTGACGACGTACAAAAGACTCGCACAGCTGAAACGCGCCCGGCGCCGCGCAGGGTGAGCGAAGGCGGCCGAGTGCGACCCATTGGAACAGCCGTGGAACGAGGAGAAGAGCTGTGAGCACCGAGAACGAGGGCACTGCGGTACCCCCGGCCCCGTCTGCACCTCCCGTGCCGGTGGACGCTCCCGCTTCCGCGCCGGGCGCAACTCCTGCGGGGCACGTGCCGCCCGGTCCGATCGCGGGGGCGCCCGGTCCGGACGCGGGGAGCACCCCGTCCCCGGAGGGCGCGCCGTACCCCGCCCAGCCGGAGGGCGCGCCGACCGCGCAGTTCCCGCCGGTGCCTCCGGGGCAGCCCGGTGCCCCCTCGGCGGCCGGGGCGGGCTGGCCGCCGCCTCCGCCGGGGGTCCCGGCGTACGCGGGCGGCGGTGGTGGCGCGGGCGGTGCCTGGGGCGCCTCGTACCAGGAGCCGGCTCCCAAGCCGAAGAGAGGCCGCGGCGGCCTGGTCGCCGCGATCCTCGTGGCCGCGCTGGTCGCGGGCGGCGTGGGCGGCGGCATCGGCTACCAGCTAGCCAAGAACGACGACTCCTCCGGCTCGACGACCGTGTCCGCCGCCACCAGCGGTGGCGACGTCAGGCACGACAACGGCTCGGTCGCGGCCGTGGCCGCCGCGGCCCTGCCGAGCACGGTCACCATCGAGGCCGAGAGCACCAATGGCCAGGGCGGCACCGGCACGGGCTTCGTCTTCGACGCCCAGGGCCACATCGTCACCAACAACCACGTGGTCGCGGACGCGGTCGACGGCGGCAAGCTCACCGCGACCTTCCCGAACGGCAAGAAGTACGACGCCGAGATCATCGGGCACGCCCAGGGCTACGACGTCGCCGTGATCAAGCTCAAGAACCCCCCGTCGGACCTCAAGCCGCTCCCGCTCGGAGACTCCGACAAGGTGGCGGTCGGTGACGGGACGATCGCGATCGGCGCCCCCTTCGGTCTGTCGAACACGGTGACCACGGGCATCATCAGCGCCAAGCACCGTCCGGTGGCCTCCAGCGACGGCAACTCCTCCAGCAAGGCGTCCTACATGAGCGCCCTGCAGACGGACGCCTCGATCAACCCGGGCAACTCCGGCGGCCCCCTGCTGGACGCGCGGGGCGCGGTCATCGGCATCAACTCGGCGATCCAGTCCACGGGCAGCAGCGGTCTCGGCAGCAGCGGCCAGTCCGGTTCGATCGGCCTGGGCTTCGCGATCCCGATCAACCAGGCCAAGTACGTCGCCCAGCAGCTGATCAAGACGGGCAAGCCGGTCTACGCCAAGATCGGCGCCTCCGTCTCGCTGGAGGACGGCAGCGGCGGGGCGAAGATCACCGAACAGGGCGCGGCCGGTGCCACCTCGGTCGAGTCGGGCGGTCCGGCGGACAAGGCGGGCCTCAAGGCGGGTGACGTGATCACCAAGCTCGACGACACGGTGATCGACAGCGGCCCGACCCTGATCGGCGAGATCTGGACCCACAAGCCCGGTGACAAGGTCACGATCACCTACGAGCGCGGCGGGAAGACGCACACGGCCGACCTGACGCTGGGCTCGCGCGCCGGCGACGACTGAGCCGACGGGCCGTGGCGCGGGGCGAGGCGGGTCACCCGTTCGACCCCAGGGGACGGTCCGGAAGACGGCGGTGGCGCGACAGCGTTCCCGCAGGTCCGTCCCCGCCGCCCCCGCACGTCACAGACGTACTGGTCAGAAGGCAGACGGACGGATCGGAAGGGGCGTCGCTCGGTGAGCGGCGCCCCTTCCGCGTACCGGGAAGTGAGCCGTTCAGCGGTCGTCGTCTCCCTGAGGCCTGCGGCGGAGCAACTGCCAGGGCGGGCGCCGCGGCGGCCGGGCCACGATGTCGCCGCCGGTCGACCTGCCGGTCAGCACCACCCGCAGTCGCACCGGAGTGTCCGGGTCGGCGGCCGCGGGGACCTTGATGTCGCCGCGGCTGTAGCTGACGTCGTCGGCATCGACCACGATCCCCGGTCCGGTGATCAGCGTCAGATGTCCGCCGATGTGCAGGTCCACATCCATGTACAGGGTGTCGTGGGTGATCACGGCCTCGGTGAAGTCGAGCTTCAACTCACTGAACTTCAGCCGGATCTCCATCCGGCGCGGCACCAGCCAACGACCGGTGCGCTTGCCCTCTCCGAAGCGCTGGTCGATCCGGATCACGTCGCGGGCCTGCGTCGGCATCCCTTCGAGCGGCAGATCAGCGACCAGCACCGCGAGGTCGGAGGCGGTGCGTGCCGTGAGGGCCGCCTCGACGCGCTCGTCCAGCTCGGCGGCGGTCAGCCGGCCGTCGCCGGCCGCGACCTGGAGGATCTCCACGGCCTGGTCCCGGTCTCGATGAGACACCCGCTGCTCGGACACGGGGCGACGGGAGGAGGAATCATCTGCTCTGGAGATGTCGCCTGGCATGGGTTCAGTGTGCTGGCGGGCTGCGGGGATCGGCAATGTCCGGCCGAGGAAATGGGTGATGACCCTGATGGATCTCAGGGGGAGTCCGACGCGGAGCCCGACCCGGCGTCGACAGGCTCTGCCGCGGGGTCCGGTTCCAAGATCTGGACCTGTGGCGGACCACGGCCCCCGCGCACCGCGTCCGGCCGGTACGCTGTATCCGCTCCGTCCCAGGTGGGCGGTGCAGGGTGGGTTGCCCGAGCGGCCTAAGGGAACGGTCTTGAAAACCGTCGTGGCGCGAGTCACCGTGGGTTCAAATCCCACACCCACCGCAGCAGCTCAGCGCATGGGCTGGTCAGAAGGGGTGTCTCCCGGAGGGACGCCCCTTCTGCGTTCACCCTGTCTCACCCTGGGGCGGGGGGTATCCCGGCGTTGATCAGTGCGTGTGGCCAATCTGCGGCCGGTCCGGCCAAGGGAACGGCACCGACCCGAGAACCAGGGCGCGCCCTCACGCGTGATTGATCCCTTGGCTGAGCGAGCCCCGGCCGGCTGAGCGTCGGCGGCGCCGCAGGAGCGGCAGCGCGACGACGACAGTCACGGGCAACGGGGCTGTATGAGACGGAAACTGAGACGGCCGCACTCCTCAACCGCAGCACCGGAGACGGCCCCCGGCCGACTGTCGGGACCACCGTCACCAGTGGGACCTAGGCCGCCTCGGATCGGGCCGCACGCGGGGCCGATGCGGGCTCCTGGGCATCGTCGAGCAGGAAGGTCTCGTCTTCCCCGAAGTCCGGGGCCTGGAAGGGATTTGTCGCCGGAGGCGGCGACGCCGCGGCGGAGCGGCGGGGTTGCCCTTCCAGGGCGGAGAACAGCGACGTCAGATCGATGAGAGGTCTCTCTTTCATGACAGGTCCCCGAAGGGGCCTGGTGTGCCGTGACCGGGCACAGCGGTCCTACAGTTTGGTCATCTTGGCGTACGGGCTCAAGATCCGCATTTGCGTCGACCCGAAATCCACGAGTGCCGCGATTCCGTCCTCGATACCGATCACCCGGCCGAGGCCGTACATGTCGTGTGTGACCCGGTCGCCCACGTTGAAGTGCTTGGGAGCAGGCGCGACCGGGGCCTTGAAGGGGCTGGTAGGCAGATGACGCTTCGGTGCAGCAGGCTTTGTCATTGTCCTCAGTATGCGCCCTTGTGCGCCCCGTTCGCTGTGGTCGTCGGCACAGATCACGACGGCAACAACCGTTTTGCGGGCGAAGTTGGGCGATCATGGTCTTGACCTGCGGATTCCCTCCGGGAAGTGCGCGGCCCCGCGCTGGACGAGGTTCTCGGCATTCTCGGAGACCGCGCCCCGCAGTTGATCCCCCCGGAGGGAGAGGAAACCTGACATCCGTCGTGGCGCGAACGACTCGACGGAGGGCACCCCTTCCGTCAGCGCGGGGTCATCACGGCCCCCGGCTCAGCCGCTTCGCGGTCGAGCGGCTCTGATGCGCCGGGCGAATCGACGCCCGGCCACCCAGAGATCGCACAGGAACACGGCCGCCCCCAAGAGGGGCCAGCCCACGGACCCTCCGGCGCGGTAGGTGTGGATGCCGACCATCAGCAGCGCCACCCCCAGGGCCACGCCCAGCAGGTCGACGACGAGGTCCAGCAGCCGGACGGCCTTCGGAAGGGTGAGCACGACCGGATCATGGCAGGCAGGAGGCTCGCCGCCAAGGGGGCAGTTGCCCTGTCGTCGGGCATCTGCCGTGCGCCGCACCCTCGTCATCCGGACCGCTGCCCCGTCATCCGCGCCGCCGACGCGACCGTCGAGCGGGCCTCGCGCTGGGTGAGGCCGGTGCGGATCGCCGCGTCGACCAGCGCGGGGGCGAGGTCGGGGCCGATGCCGTTCTCGTACGCCCGGCAGGCGGCCCAGAAGAGGCGGGTGTTGCGCTGGCCCTGATGTGCGGCGAGGACGAACTGGACCAGGCCCTGGCCGTGTCGCCCGGTCGACGAGGGCGTGGTGTGCCGGGTACGCGGCGGGGGCGTGAGGAGGTGCAGCAGGGCGGGCGGACAGGGCGCGGGCGCCAGGTGCGCGGTGCCCGGCGCCGTGTCGTACGCGCCGTGCTCGGTGCGTGAGCCGGGGCCGACCAGATAGCCGCCGGCGCCCCGCACGTCGATGCCGGGGGCCAGACGGCTCGCCGAGTTGGGGACGACGACGTCCGGCGGCCCGCTCAGCCACAGGTGGCGGCCGCCGCTCGGGGTCAGGACGACCACCGTCTCCGGGATGGTGAACAGATGGCGCAGCGCCAGTTCGCGCAGGGCGGCCGAGGAGTCGGTACCGGACTTGGTGTCGAGGTCGATGCCGATCAGATGGTGGGGGCGCAGTCCGCAGGCGATGCCGTAGCCGGTGGCCCAGGGCGCGGCGGCGAACAGCGCGCGGATGCGGCGGGGGTCGGTCGTGGCGTCGTAGACCCCGTGGCCGAAACGGCCGCACTCGCCGTGGCACACGGCGGCCGTCGGATCGGGGTCTTCACGGTGGGGGGAGCGCAGGGCGGGCAGTTTCGTCCGGGACAGCGGGATCACCGCCAGTCCGCGTTCCGCGGCGGACAGGGCATGGGCCAGGGCCAGGGTGGTGGCCTTCCGGTCGGTGGTGGCCATGGCTCTATGTTCGTATGTATGTTCGAAAAAGGGAAGGGGGAGTCGGTGCCCGACGGGCTGTGCCGGGGCGGTCTCCACCCCTGACGGGTCGGGTTCGGCCCTTGGGGCGTACGGAATCGGACGGCCTCGGCGCGTGCCCGTCGCGGCGGTTGGCGCGGAAGTGTCGCGAAAGGGGTTTATCAGCCGCTCCTCACGCTTAGGGGCGAATCACCGGTTCCGGGGAGATTTGCCGATGGCGCGATGGGCAACTCTGGAGGCGCGACGTCGTGCACCGTCCGAGGCGGTCGGCCAACTGCCTTGGCGCAAGCCGTACTTCACGTACGCACCGGCCACCCGGCCGGTGCGTACAGGGTTCTGGAGGAAACACATGGCAAGCATCCGTACCGCCCGCGTCCTCGCCGCCGTCGCGGCGCTCCCCCTCGCCGCCACCCTCTTCGCGGGTGTCGCCTCGGCGGACAACGGGGCCCTCGCGGGCGACGGATCGAACGCGGCGGCGGCGAGCATCGTCGGCAGCGGGGTCGGCCACGACAACAACGGCAACTCGTCCACCACACAGCAACAGGCGGTCGGCACCGGTGCCTCGAACCAGAGCAACACGGCCCAGGTGAACCGCTCCGCGTTCACATCCATCAACCAGCGGAGCCAGACCGTGCTCATCCACTTCACCCGTCTGTGGTGAGCGAGGGGCCGGCGCGCCGTCGCCGGTCCTGATTGCGTCTGTGTGCTTTCTGGGGTCATCACACATCCGCGCGGCGGTACTTCGGTGCCGCCGCGCGGACGTTTTCCGGTGCCCACGCGCGCGTGCCCGCCCGTCTTGACAGCCCGCGGCATCTGACGGACAGTCAGAAAGTCTTGCTCCGGGAGAGGGGGAGCCGATGGACGACGCGGGCGAGGGTGCGTTCGCCGCGCGGCTGAAGGCGTACGAGGGTCGGCCGGCCGCGGTCGCGGGCGTCGGCAAGGACCGGGTCAACGCGCCCATGATCCGGCACTGGTGCGAGGCGATGGGCGACACCAATCCCGCGTACACCGGCCCGGACGCCATCGCCCCGCCCACCATGCTCCAGGCGTGGACGATGGGCGGTCTCAGCGGGCACACAGGACGCACGGGGGCGTACGACGAGCTGCTCGGACTGCTCGACGAGGCCGGTTGTACCTCGGTCGTCGCCACGGACTGCGAACAGGAGTATCTGCGCCCGCTGCGGCCCGGCGACGAGGTCGCCTTCGACGCGGTGATCGAGTCGGTCTCGGACCGGAAGCGGACGAGACTCGGCGCGGGCTACTTCGTGACGACGCGGACGGATGTACGGGTGCACGGGGAGCGGGTGGGGACCCACCGGTTCCGCATCCTCAAGTACGCACCCGAGCACGTGCCCACGAGGAACGCGCCCATGAAGAACGCCCCCGCGCACGACAGGCCCGTACAGGACAGGCCCGCTCACGACGAACCCGCCCATCGAAGGCCCCGCCCAGTGATCAACCGGGACAACGCCGGGTTCTGGGAGGGCGTGGCCCGGCACCGGCTGCTGATCCAGCGGTGCACCGGCTGCGGCGCCCTCCGCTTCCCCTGGCTGCCGGGGTGCCACGCGTGCGGCTCCCCCCACTGGGACACGGTCGAGGCGGGCGGGGCCGGGACGGTCCACTCGTATGTGGTCATGCACCATCCGCCCTTCCCGGCCTTCTCCCCTCCCTACGCGGTCGGCCTGATCGAGCTGGCGGAGGGCGTGCGGATCGTCAGCAGTGTGATCGGGGTGCCGTGCGACAAGGTGCGGATCGGCATGCCGGTCCGTCTGGAATTCGTCCGGTACGACGACGCGTTGGAGCTACCGGTGTTCCGGGCCCAGGACGGGAACGGGGGCTGACCGCCGCGATGGACAGCGAGACCGAACCGGACGCGCGGATACGTCCGGGAACGCGGCTGCCCCCGCTCACGATCGAGATCACGCGCACGCTGATCGTGGCCGGGGCGATCGCCTCCCGTGACTACCAGGACGTGCACCACGACGCGGAGCTCGCCCGCCGGAAGGGCTCCCCCGACATCTTCATGAACATCCTGACCACGAACGGCCTGGTCGGACGGTATGTCACGGACCACTTCGGTTCGGCGGCGGTCCTGCGCAGGGTCGCCATCCGGCTCGGCGCGCCCAACCATCCGGGGGACACCATGGTGCTGACCGGCACGGTCGAGGAGGTCGACGGGGACACCGCGACGGTGCGGGTGGTCGGGGACAACGGCATCGGCCGGCATGTCACCGGCACGGTCACCGTCACCCTCCCGGGCGGGGGCGCCCGGTGAGCGCCCGGACGCGGGACGCCCTCGGCGGACGGGCGGCGATCGTCGGGATCGGCGCGACCGAGTTCTCCAAGGACTCCGGCCGCAGCGAGCTGCGGCTGGCGGTGGAGGCGGTACGGGCCGCGCTGGACGACGCGGCGCTGTCGCCCGCGGACGTCGACGGCATGGTCACGTTCACGATGGACTCCAGCCCCGAGATCACCGTGGCCCAGGCGGCCGGGATGGGCGAGCTGTCCTTCTTCTCGCGGATCCACTACGGGGGCGGGGCCGCGTGCGCGACGGTCCAGCAGGCCGCGCTCGCGGTGGCGACCGGGGTGGCCGAGGTCGTGGTCTGCTACCGCGCGTTCAACGAACGCTCCGGCCGTCGCTTCGGCGCGGGGGTGCAGCACCGGGAGCCGTCGGCGGAGGGGGCGGCGCTGGGCTGGTCGCTGCCGTTCGGGCTGCTCACCCCGGCGTCCTGGGTGGCGATGGCGGCCCAGCGGTACCTGTACGTCCACGGGCTGACCCCGGAGGTGTTCGGCCAGGTGGCCGTGGTGGACCGCCGGTACGCTGCGACGAACCCGGCGGCGTACTTCCACGGCCGCCCCATCACCCTCGCCGACCACGCGGCCTCCCGCTGGATCGTGGAGCCGCTGCGGCTGCTCGACTGCTGCCAGGAGACGGACGGCGGTCAGGCGCTGGTGGTCACCTCCGTCGAGCGGGCACGCGATCTGCCGCACCCGCCCGCGGTGATCACGGCCGCCGCGCAGGGCGCGGGCCGCGCCCAGGAGCAGATGACGAGCTTCTACCGGGACGACCTGACCGGGCTGCCGGAGATGGGTGTGGTGGCCCGTCAGCTGTGGCGGACGTCGGACATGGGGCCCGCGGACATCGACGTGGCCGTCCTCTACGACCACTTCACGCCGTTCGTGCTGATGCAGCTGGAGGAGTTCGGGTTCTGCGCACCGGGCGCGGCGGCGGACTTCGTGGCCTCGGGGACCCTGCCGCTCAACACCCATGGAGGGCAGCTGGGAGAGGCGTATCTGCACGGGATGAACGGCATCGCGGAGGCCGTGCGCCAACTGCGCGGCTCCGCGGTGAACCAGATCCCCGGCGCCGCCCGCACCCTGGTCACCGCGGGCACCGGTGTCCCCACCTCCGGCCTGATCCTGACGGCGGACGGCTGAGGCGTCCCTCAGGGGTGAACCCTCAGACGTGTGCACCGGCTCGTCCACCTTCAGGAGGTGGGGACGGCCCCTCGCATACAACCTGAGGGGGAGACGGCTTCGGGACCTGCGGCCGATCCGCCGCACGGGGTGGCGAACCTAGCGTGGAGCCATGACCACACCCGTCTGCACCAGCGCTCCGAACGCCGCTGCATCGGCGAGGCAGACCTTTCCCTATCCGTCGTTCTCGTCGTACGTCCAGGCACGCCAGCCGGTGCTGCTGCGTACCGCCCGCTCGCTGACCGCGAACCCGAGCGACGCGGAGGACCTGCTGCAGACCGCCCTGGCCAAGACCTATGCCGCATGGGAGCGGATCGAGGACCATCGCGCGCTCGACGGGTATGTGCGCCGCGCGCTGCTCAACACGCGGACCTCGCAGTGGCGTAAGCGCAAGGTCGACGAGTTCGTCTGCGACGAGCTGCCCGAGCCGGAGGGGTTGCCCGCGACGGACCCGGCCGAGGAGCAGGCGCTGCACGACGCCATGTGGCGGGCGATCATGAAGCTTCCGGCGCGTCAGCGGGCGATGGTGGTCCTGCGGTACTACGAGGACCTCAGCGAGGCCCAGACGGCCGAGGTGCTCGGTGTCTCCATCGGCACGGTGAAGTCCGCGGTGTCCAGGGCCCTGGGCAAGCTCCGCGAGGACCCTGAACTGGAGCCGGTGCGTTGGGCATCATGACCGGAACCTGATCGATCATGCCGGGGAGTAGTGACATACCGCGTGGTATGTGCGCAGAATCAGCGCAACCCCCTACCACCGCGTAGGCAATGTCGCCCCGGGAGGACGCCGTGCAGAGCACGATGCAGGACGTACCGCTGCTGATCTCGAGGATCCTGACCCACGGGTCGACGGTCCACGGATCGTCTCAGGTGACCACCTGGACCGGTGAGGGCGAACCACATCGCCGCTCCTACGCCGAGATCGGCGCCCGCGCGGCCCAGTTGGCCCACGCCCTGCGCGAGGACATCGGCGTCCGCGACGACGACCGGGTCGCGACCCTCATGTGGAACAACGCCGAGCACGTCGAGGCGTACTTCGCGATCCCCTCCATGGGCGCTGTTCTGCACACCCTCAACCTGCGCCTGCCCGCCGAGCAGTTGGTGTGGATCGCCAACCACGCTGCCGACCGGGTCGTGATCGTCAACGGCTCCCTGCTGCCGCTGCTCGCCCCGCTGCTGCCGCATCTGAAGACCGTCGAGCATGTGATCGTGTCCGGCCCGGGAGACCGTTCACTGCTCGCCGACGTCTCTGTCCGGGTGCACGAGTACGAGGACCTCCTCGCCGGCAAGCCGACCGCCTACGACTGGCCGGAGCTGGACGAACGCCAGGCCGCCGCCATGTGCTACACCTCCGGCACCACCGGCGACCCCAAGGGTGTCCTATACTCCCACCGGTCCGTCTACCTGCACTCCATGCAGTGCAACATGGCCGAGTCGCTGGGCCTGACCGACGAGGACACCGCGCTCGTCGTGGTCCCGCAGTTCCATGTCAACGCCTGGGGCCTGCCGCACGCCACCTTCATGACCGGCGTCAACCTGCTCATGCCGGACCGTTTCCTGCAGCCCGCGCCGCTCGCCGAGATGATCGAGAAAGAGCGGCCGACCTACGCCGCCGCCGTCCCCACCATCTGGCAGGGCCTGCTCGCCGAGCTGACCGCCCGTCCCCGGGACGTCGCCTCCCTCGGCCATGTCACCATCGGCGGTTCGGCCTGCCCGCCCTCGCTCATGGCGGCCTTCGACAAGCTCGGCATGCGCGTCAACCACGCCTGGGGCATGACCGAGACCTCCCCGCTCGGCACGGTGGCCCGGCCGCCCGCCCACGCGGTGGGCACGGACCAGGAGTTCGCCTACCGGCTGACCCAGGGACGCTTCCCGGCCGGCGTCGAGGCCCGTCTCACCGGTCCCGGCGGGGAGCGGCTGCCCTGGGACGGGGCGTCCGCGGGCGAGCTGGAGGTGCGCGGACCGTGGATCGCGGGCGCGTACTACAACGGCCCCGACGCTGAGCCCCTGCGCCCCGACGACAAGTTCAGCGAGGACGGCTGGCTCAAGACCGGCGACGTCGGCACCATCAGCGCCGACGGCTACCTCACCCTCACCGACCGCGCCAAGGACGTCATCAAGTCCGGTGGCGAGTGGATCTCGTCGGTCGACCTGGAGAACGCGCTGATGTCCCACCCGGACGTCACCGAGGCCACCGTCGTCGCCGTGCCCGACGAGAAGTGGGGCGAGCGCCCGCTGGCGATCGTCGTGCTGCAGGAGGGCTCCACCGCGGACTTCACCGTCCTGCGGACCTTCCTCGCCGAGGAGGCGAGGATCGCCAAGTGGCAGCTCCCGGAACGCTGGACGATCCTCGGGGCCGTGCCCAAGACGAGCGTCGGCAAGTTCGACAAGAAGCTGCTGCGTCGGCAGTACGCGGCGGGCGAGCTGGACGTCACGCGCATCTAGGGCCGGGCGTAGGCCCGTTGGATGAGGATGTGGGGCGCTGTTTCACGTGAAACAGCGCCCCACACGACGTATGAGCCGTTAAATCCCTTTCGGGAGACCTCGGTTGGTGCCGATCGGTCGCTACTGATCATCCGGCACTGATCAGTTGGTGCCGACCCGCGCCAGCAGATCCACGATCCGGTCCTGCACCTCGGGGCTCGTCGAGCGCTCCGCCAGGAACAGGACCGTCTCCCCCGAAACCAGCCGGGGCAGCTCGGCCTGGTCCACGGCCGCGGTGTACACGACGAGCGGGGTGCGGTTGAGCAGGTTGTTCGCGCGCAGCCAGTCGACCACCCCGGCCTGCCGGCGGTGCATCTGCATCAGATCCATCACCACCAGGTTCGGCCGCATCTGCGCCGCCAGCGTGACCGCGTCCGCGTCCGACGCGGCCCGCGCGACCTGCATGCCCCGCCGTTCCAGGGTCGCCGTCATGGCCAGCGCGATCTCCGCGTGCTCCTCGATGAGCAGCACCCGCGGTGGGTGCTGCTCGGAGTCGCGCGGGGCGAGGGCCTTCAGGAGTACGGCCGGGTCGGCGCCGTACGCCGCCTCGCGCGTCGCCTGCCCGAGCCCCGCCGTGACGAGCACGGGGACCTCGGCGGCCACCGCCGCCTGACGCAACGACTGGAGCGCGGTCCGCGTGATCGGGCCGGTGAGCGGGTCGACGAAGAGGGCGGCCGGGAAGGCGGCGATCTGCGCGTCGACCTCCTCACGGGAGTTGACGATGACGGGCCGGTAGCCGCGGTCGCTCAGCGCCTGCTGGGTCGTCACGTCCGGCGCGGGCCACACGAGCAGCCGACGCGGGTTGTCGAGCGGCTCCGGGGGCAGCTCGTCGTCCATCGGCCGTGACTGGGGCTGGTCGGCGACCTCCACGGCGCCACCGGGACCGTCCAGCGGCTCGGGACCCTCGGCGGCGTTCACATCCGGAGCCCCTATGGCGTACGACCGTCCGCCGCCCTCGGTGGTGCCGGCCAGACGGGACTGCCCGGTCGGCGAGGGCTGCGGCGGGAGTGGAGCCGTGGGGGACTGGGGATGCGGACGCGCCGCCGTCTCCGGGCGCTCGCCCGCGGGTTCCGGAGGCGTGCCGAGCTTGCGGCGACGCCCCGAACCGTTCGACGCGTGCGGCGGCGGCGTGGACGACTGGGAGCGGGGCTGGGTTCCCGGCTGGGCCGCCCCCTGACGCGCGAAGGGCACGCCCTGTCCGAGCGTCCGCACGCTGATCGCCCGCCCCTGCGTCGAGTTGGAGTCTATGGGCGCGGCGGCCTCGGCCGGCAGCGGCTGGGCGGCCCGTGGCTGGGCGGCGCGCTCCGGAGGCAGGGGTGTACCCGCCGACGGCGTGGGCTGCGGCAGCGGGATCCCGGCCCCCGAGGTCTTACCCGAGCCGGACCAGGCCCCCGGCGGGGAGGTCCGCGGAGGTACCGGGGTCCCGGGCGCGGGCTTGGCCTGGGCGGGCACCATCGGCTGGGGGGCGGACTGCGCCTGCGCCGCGGGCCGCGGAGCGGCGGAGGGCTGACCAGGGACGGACTGACCGGCTACGGCGGCGGGGGCCGGCCGACCCGGTACCGCGGGCACGGGCCCAGGCGCGGGCCGGTCACCGCCGCCGGACCTGTCCGCTCCCGCCTGGAGCGGATAGGGCTGCCCAGGGAGCCCCGGTTGCGTCTGCGCCGGAAGCCCCTGCGGGGGCATGGCCGACGGAGGCGCAACGGGCGCGGGCGTGCCGAGGGCCGGCACGGGGCCGCCCTGTACGGGCACACCTTGGGCGGGCACGGTCCCGGGGGCGGCCGCCCCGTCCGGGGCGGTCGGCTGCTGCCCGGGTGCGGCGGCCGGACGGGCGCGGCGGCGGCCCGTGGGCGTGGCGACCGGGTGCGGCTGCGGCGGGGTGTGGTCGTCGGCCGGGCCGTGCGCCACCGCGTCATGGCGGCTGTCGTCCACAGGGCCGGGAGCGGGGGCGAGGGCGGCGGGGGCGGGCTGCTCCGCAGTGCGGTCCGCCTCGGCCGGCGGCAGCGCGAACACGGGCCGGGGACCGGAATCCGCGGCGGCGGCCCGCTCGTTCGCGGCGGCCAGGGCACGCCGACGGCGTTCGGTCGCCGCTGCGGCATCGGAGTCCTGGGGGGACGGTGCGTCGGGGGCCGCGGGCAGCGCCGGCGGCAGCGCCTGCGGCTCGTTGTCCCGGCGGGCGCGACGGCCGGCGGGCACCGGCACCCCCTGTGGCGGTACGGCCTTGCCGAGTCCGCTGGCCGATGCGGGGGCTCCGGCGGCATGCTCCGCCGCGGTCACCACCGAGCCCTCGGACACGCCCTCGGCGGGGTTCGGCCGCCCGCGCCGCCGTCCCGTGCCACCGGAAGCCGGGGCGTCCGTCGCGTTCTCGTCCTCGGCGGTCTGCGCCGGAACCGACGCCTCGGTGGCCGGCTCCTCCGCCGCGCGCCGCCTGCGCCGCCCGGTGGGCGCCACGGCCGGCTCGGAGGACGGGGCGGACCCGGCGCCCACCTCGCTCCCCAGGAACGCGTCCACGGACGACCGGCGGGCCCGCCGCCGGCCGCCGCTCTGCTGGGCGGGCTGCTGCTGCGACTGCGTGCTCTCGGGGCCGGGTTCCACCGCAGCGATCATCACCGGCGCAGGCGTGACCGTCCCGGCCCCGCCGCCGAGCGGCACCTCGAGCACATACGCGCTGCCGCTCATCCCCGGCACCTCGTGCGTCTGCAGCACACCGCCGTGCGCACGCACGATCCCGGCGACGATCGGCAGGTGCACCGGGTCTCCCCCGGCGTACGGGCCGCGCACCTCGATGCGTACGACCTCGCCGCGCTGCGCGGCCGCCACGACGACGGTGTTGTCCAGGTAACCGCCCGCCGAGACGGGCGCGTTGCCCGTCGCGTCGACGCCCGCCACATCCGCGACGAGATGCGCGAGCGCCTGGGCGAGCCGCTGGGGATCGACCTCGGCCTCGATGGGCGGCGCGTGGACGGCGAACTGCACCCGTCCGGGCCCGATCAGTTCGACGGCGCCGTCGACACCGGCGGCGACGACCGCGTCGAGCATGACGGCCGTCCGTACGAGCTGATCGTCGCCCGCGTCCAGCCGCTGGTAGCCGAGGACGTTGTCGACGAGCGTGGTGATCCGCGAGTAGCCAGCCGCGAGGTGGTGGAGCACCTGGTTGGCCTCGGGCCACAGCTGTCCGGCGTCGTCCGCGGCGAGCTTGGCCAGCTCGCCGCGCAGTTCGTCGAGGGGGCCGCGCAGCGACTGGCCGAGCACGGCGAGCAGTTGGTCGTGCCGGGCGCCCAAGGCCTCGAAGCGGTCCTTCTCGCGCTCGCCGAGCGCGGCGTAGCGCTCCTCGCCGGCCGCGATCTCCTCCGCGTGCCGCTCGCGCACCTCGGTGAGCTCGGCGGAGTGCTCCTCGCGCAGCCGCGCCAGCTCCTCCTCGTGCTCCTCGGTGATCCGCTCCAGCTCCTGCCGGTGCTGCTGGTCCGCGTCCTCTTTCTCCGCGACGAGCGTGTCGAGGGGGCGCCGGTCGGTGAACGTCATCACGGCGCCGACGATCTGGTCGCCGTCGCGCACCGGCGAGGTCGTCAGATCGACCGGCACCTTGTCCCCGGACTTCGACCACAGCACCTGCCCGCGCACCCGGTGCTTGCGCCCGGAGCGCAGGGTGTCGTGCAGCGGCGACTCCGAGTACGGGAAGGGGCCACCGTCCTCGCGCGAGTGCAGGACGAGGGTGTGCAGCTCCTTGCCGCCCAGGTCGCTGGCCCGGTAGCCGAGGATCTGGGCGGCGGCGGGGTTGACGAGCACGATCCGCCCGTCGGTGTCCGTGCCCACCACGCCCTCGGACGCGGCCCGCAGGATCATCTCGGTCTGCCGCTGGGAGCGGGCGAGTTCGGCCTCGGTGTCGACGGTGCCGGACAGATCGCGGACGACGAGCATGAGCAGCTCGTCGCCGGTGTAGCCGTAGCCGTCGTAGGCCTGGCGGCCGTCCTCCAGGTTGGCGCTCGTGACCTCGACGGGGAACTCGCTCCCGTCCGTGCGCCGCGCGATCATCCGGGTCGGCTTGGTGCGTCCGCGCACATCCGTGGACTCGGGGCGCCGCATGGACCCGGGGATCAGCCGCGAGTCGAACTGCGGCAGCAGGTCGAGCAGCCCGCGCCCGACCAGGGCGGTACCGGGCGTCTCGAAGGCCTCCAGGGCGATGGTGTTGGCGTTGACGACCGTCCCGTTGGCGTTGACCAGCACCAATGCGTCGGGAAGCGCGTCCAGTATGGCAGCGAGGCGAGCAGCGCCTCGGGATGGCCTGCTGCTCACGAGACGATTCCTCCCTGTTACCGCACCTTGCCCACCGCGGAGGCCATCTTGCCAACCGGCCCGCAGCGTGTCACGCGAGGGAGTCTACGGGCACCGGCCCGCCGTGCGGCGCCGGATGAGAGGGAGGTCGCACGCGGAAGTGACGCAGAAGCTGTGACCGCGCAGGTCGATGCGCGAAACCTCCGAGATCAGCTCGGACGCACCCCGGCGCCGGCCGTGGCCGAATGGTGCTCGTCCTGCGAACGCACCACCGGCAGCAGGGGGACGAGGTTGTCCCAGCGGGCCACCTGACAGCCGTCGCGGCGGTCGTACCGGGCGTCGACCGGCCGGCCGGCCCAGGTCCCGGAGACACGCGCGGTGGCCGGGCCCCCGTACTGCATGGTGCACAGGGCGCGCGGCGGCACCGGGGCGAAGGGGTCACGACCCCAGACGGTGCGCCGGTCGAGCGCGGTGCACGCGGCGGCGGGGTTCGGGTGGGTGCCGTGCGACGGGTGGCAGCGCAGCACATACGTCCCGTCAGCGCGCCCGGCGTGCCGGACGGTGATCACGAGCTGGTCGCCGCGGGGCAGGGGCGGAGTGCTGTGGGCGTTCGCCGGGGCGGGTGCTGCGACGGCGGCGAGAACGGCGACGGCCCCGAGGAGCACGGCGCGCGAGGAGAACTGGACCATGGCCTGACTAACGGTGGCGAAGCGGGACGGTTTCGGATGTGACCCGAGTGGCGCAGGTGGCTGCCGTGGCGAACCGGGAGCACGTCGACGGCGATCGCGAAGGCGCCTCGGCCTGGGGAGATCCACCTGGGGAAAGCCGAGGGGAAGCCAGGCAGAACGATCACGAAAGGCCTCCTCGACGCCCCCCGTCGCCTCCCCGATGCCACCCTCGACGGATCCCGCCCCGGATCAGCGGCCCTGTGCTTTGCCCTGTGGCCTTCCTGCCTAGTACCGTGGGGGGCGATTGGTGACAGCCCACTCGGCTGTGTCATCATCTGCACGCACCATTCGCGCTCGCGCGGACGGTTGTGCTGGAGGCGTCGCCTAGTCCGGTCTATGGCGCCGCACTGCTAATGCGGTTTGGGTCTTAAAGCCCATCGAGGGTTCAAATCCCTCCGCCTCCGCACCTCATCCCGAAGCCCCGGTCCCCGCGACCGGGGTTTCGGCGTTCCCGAGCCCGCAGTTCCAGCGTCCCCAGCTCACGGTCTCCCCACCCGCCCGCATGCCGTTTTCGCAGGTCACAAGGGGTGCACCTAATGGATTTCACATGGCGGCGGCAGTCATGTAATGTTCTTCCTGTCGCCGCGAGCGGGCCGGAAGGGCCGGGAGCGAAGACAAAAAACAGAACAAGCACTCGTAGCTTAACGGATAGAGCATCTGACTACGGATCAGAAGGTTGCAGGTTCGAATCCTGCCGAGTGCACACAGATCAGAGGCCCCGGAGAGATCCGGGGCCTCTGGCGTTTACTTCGTGGTGAAGACCAGGCCGCAGGTGTCGCGCCAGAGATCACCGGCCGCCTTCCGGTCGCCGGTCTGCTGAGCCCGGCGCATCCGATTCACCACGGCGGAACCCCAGGTGGAGGGGCAAGACCCAGGCCGCGAAGAGTGGATCTGCCGGGGCAGGGAATCGGCGAGGAGGCGTCCCGCCTCGACGACGGACCACGGCTTGATCCGGTGGCGACGCGGCTTGGTGACCTTGACGGGGCGCCGATGAACCGGCGCCTCGAGATCAGCTCAGGGCCTGGCTCACCTCATAGATGGTGGGCCTGTCCTCGGGAGCGTGGCTGAGCATGGCGTTGATCGGTTCTCCCGGCGCGCCGCGCCCCTTCACAGGGCGGCGTCTGCCGGACGAGGCAGCCGAGGAACGGGAAGCCGTACCCGCGGATCTCAAGGCCGGGGGCCGGCGGCCGGCGCATCCCCCTGGCCGAGATCGCCGGCGTACGGGGCGGTGATGACATGTGTGAGTTGGTGATCACCTTCCGCGCGCCAGGACGCTTCCAGGCCATCGTGGTGAAGCCTTTGATGCATGCAGACAAGTGGCGGTCGCTGACCGCCGGTTGAGATGCGGGACGCGCAGAAGCTCTACCGGGTGACGCCCGCACCAGGGGGTTCATGCCCAGCGGCCGGTGCGGGCTCGAGCAGCCTCGGCTTGTGCGATGCGCCAGGCACGGCGTACGTCGTGGGGTGCGCCGAGAGTGGTGGAGCAGGCGCGGGACTTGGTGGAGAAGTGGCCACGGAAGCCGAGCACCGAAGCCGACGCCGGCGAGCCCCTGTTCGCCGTACGCGGTCCCGGGCTGCCCTGCGCTGCACTTCGTCCGATGGGACGGGCACTTTGCATGATCATGGCGTGACGAATAGATGAATGAGAACCAAACATCAGTACGATCCAGCCGCTTGGCTCATTACCTTTCATCACACAGGAGACCTGAGTGTCATCTGCCAACAGAGGTCGGAAACACCGGCGTCGGGCCCGAATCGTCGCGCCGGCGGCTGTCGGCGTGTTGGTCGCCGGGGGTATCGGTACCTTCCTCATGGCACACGCGAACGCGACGGAGGCCCCGAAGACCACCCTGAGCGTCCACCACGTGCCGACCCAAGCCCAGTTGCGGGCCAGAATGCACGGCGCCGAGAAGGGTAAGCGCCTCACCACGGTCATCGCGGGGCCGGCCAAACAGGCATCCAAGGCAGCGGCACCGGGCTCCTCGACGGCCACGCCGTCGGCCTCCGCCACTCCCTCGCCGACCCCGTCGGCCACCACCTCCACGGCGCCCTCCCAGACCGTCCAACCTCAGATCATCGGCGGTCAGCCGGCCAGCTTCTCCTCGGCGCCCTGGATGGTGCAGCTGTGGTACTCCGACCCCACCACCGGGGACGGGTTCTTCTGCGGCGGCACGCTCGTGGCGCCGACGAAGGTCCTCACCGCGGCGCACTGCGTCGCCGGCTACGACTGGGCCGACAACGGTGTCGTCGTCTCCGGCAGCGCCGAGCTGCCGACCTTCGACAGCAGCGGCAACGTCACCAGCATGAACGGTGGCACGGCCAACGGCGTGCTGCGCCAGTGGAGTCACCCGTCCTTCAACTTGGCGGCCGTCAACAACGACGTGGCCGTGCTGACCCTGGACAAGCCCGTCGCGGGCAAGACGCTGCCGATCACCTCCGCGACCGACACCACGTCGTACACGGCCGGCACCAAGGCCACCGTCTACGGCTGGGGCCGGACCAGCTCCACCAACAACAACATCTCGCAGATGCTCCAGACGGCGACCGTACCGATCGACGCCGACTCGACGTGCACGAGCTACTACGGCAGCGACTTCGTCTCCGGTCACATGACCTGTGCTGGCACCCCGGCGACCGGCTCCGACAGCGGAACCGTCGCGACCTGCAACGGCGACTCCGGCGGTCCGCTGGTGGTCGGCGGCAGGATCGTCGGCGTCGTCTCCTGGGGCGTGCAGGACTGTGTCGCCCAGGGTTCGTACAGCGTCTTCAGCAAGGTCAGCATCTACGCCACCACCATCGCCCCGCGGCTCGACGACACCGACCTGAGCGGTGACGGCCGGGCGGACATGTTCGCAAGCACCTCGGGCGGCTCGGCCTACGAGTACGACTCGAAGGGGACCAGTTTCGCCGGTCGGCAAGCGCTGGGCGGCGGGAGCTGGTCCGGCCTCAACCTGGTCCGCCAGGCCGACCTGAACCGCAACGGCTACCAAGGCTTCCTGATACGCACCACGGGTGGCTATCTGAAGTGGCGGCACATCGACCTGACCTCGGACAGCGTCGTGGACAGCACCATCGGCGGCGGCTGGAACGCGATGAAGTTCCTGACGCTCCCCGGCGACGTCAACGGTGACGGCTACTGCGACCTGGTCGCAGCGGACAGCAGCGGCAACCTCTGGCTGTACCCCGGCAACGGCAAGGGAGGGTTCGGCTCCCGGATCCAGGTCGGCCACGGCTGGAACATCTACGGCAGCAACGTCTACGGTCACGGTGACTTCACCCATGACGGCCACCCGGACCTGCTGACCCAGGACAGCTCCGGCAACCTGTGGCTGTACAAGGGCACCGGCAGCGCCACGAATCCGTTCGCGTCGCGAGTCAAGATCGGCTACGGCTACCACTACACGGCGTACGACGCCATCGGCGACGTCACCGGTGACGGCAATGCCGACCTGATCACCCGCGACAGCTCCGGCAACCTGTGGCTGTACAAGGGCACCGGTTCTGCCACCGCGCCGCTGAGCGCCCGCGTCAAGGTCGGATACGGCTACAACATCTACAGCCTCTTCGGCTGATCCGGCCGGACCTGCGGAAGAGGTCCCGGTACGCCGACGAAGGACGGGCCCGCACAACCCTTACCAGGGCGAACGCGGGCCCGTCTGTCTTCATGCGTCTGTCTTGGGCCCTTGCGACCCTCCGTGTCTCCTGCCCTGACTCGACTCCCTTCGGGGCCGGTCGGCCCCCTTCGGAAAGGCGACGACTTCATGGACTCGTCCTCCTCAAACAAACCTCGCCCCGGACGCGCCGTCACGGCGACGGCAGCGCTCGGCTTGCTGATGGCGGCCGCAGGGATCGTCCAGCCGACCGTGGCCTTGGCCGCGACGCGGGACACCCCCCGACCGCTCCCACCGACTTGAGCACGTCCCCGGTCACCTCCTGCCAAGGCGACACCATCGTGGGCGACGGCGACGTCACCCTGTACGCGAAGGTCTCAGACCCTGACGGCGGCACCCTGGGCGCCGACTTCCGCCTGTCGCCGCACGGCAGCGAATCCGGCAACGCGATCGCCAAATCGGACCCGGCGCAGCTGACGACGCAATCCGGCAGCACCGCCGTCTACATCATCCCGAAGGCCACCCTGGAGTCGGCGGCGGGCGGTTCGATCACTGAGTTCGACTGGAAAGTCCGGGCCACCGACTTCACCCGCACCGGCGACTGGTCGACGATCTGCCACTTCTCTTTCGACCCGACGCGTCCGGGTACACCCGTGATAGCCCAACCCGGGCCGTCCACCGTTGGACAGCCGTTGAGCATCGCCATCAGCGCGCCCAGTGGCGGGACCGCACCGAGCGGCTACCAGTACCAGCTCAACGCGGGTGCCCCTGCCAACGTGACCGCTGACGCCTCCGGCAACGCCACCATCACGGTCACCCCGACCAGCCGCACCCACACCCTGTCGGTCACCAGCATGTCCGCAGGAGGCAACTTCGGCGGCACGGCAACCATCACCTTCGACTCGGCCGCGCCCTCGACCAACCAGGTCGACGGGGACCTGACCGGCGACAACGCGCCCGACCTGCTCACCGTCGGCGCCCAGAACGGGCTCCCCTCGGGTCTGTGGCTGGCATCCGGCACAGACGACGGGCACGTCAGCACCTCACCGACCGACATCGGAGTCAACGGCAGCGGTCGCAACACCAACGGCTCACCGTCAGACTTCGACGGCGCGACGGTCGTCACCGGACGCTTCACGGGCGGCACCGAAACAGGACGTGCTGGTCTACTACCTTGGCGGCAATGACGTGGGCGGCGGCGTGATCATCAAGGGCAACGGAGACGGCTCGCCGCTCAACCCGGTCAGCGGGAACACTGCCAACATCCCGACCGTTGCGTTCCAGGACATCAACGGCAACAACCCCACACCCGACGGCACCACCGACTGGAGCAACTGGACCATCGCCACCATGCAACTGCCCACCAGGGGCGGCGGAAGCGGCACCGCGATGTACCTGTGGAAGAAGTCCACCGGTGAACTCGACCTGTGGGAGAACCTGGCCGCCGACCCCGACGCCGGCAACCTGACCTACACCAGCTATCTGGTCGCCACCGGGTGGAACACCGGGGCCGCACTCACCCTGCAGGCCGCCGACGCCAACGGCGACGGGATTCCCGACCTGTGGGCTGTTTCCACGGGCGGGACGGTCACTGCCAACCTGTTCACCAACCTGTCCACCACCGCCCCGGTGACGCAGACCCAGGTCACTGAGACACTCACCACCGACTGACAGCTTCTTGAAGACCGCCGTTGGGCCGCCGCCGCCGTTCGGGGATGACGGCAGCCCTGACGTCAACGACGGCACACGGAGGCGGCTGATCACGACCGTCCGCGACCAGTTCCGAGGAACGCGGATCCCCCTCCCAACGCCTCGCCCGATCCTACGGATCAGAAGGTTGCAGGTTCGAATCCTGCTGAGTGCACAACAGTTCAGGGGCCCTGTGGAGTGATCCACAGGGCCCCTGCCTTATGTCTTGACGGCAGTGTTTGACGGCAACCGATTTCCGGGGCGGATCAGAGGGTTACGGGGACACCGGCCGCGCCGTCGTCATCGTGCGGATCTTTGCCGTCGCCCCTCAGCGCGTCGCCGACGCGGTCGAAGACGGAACGCTGGGAGTCGAGCCGGACGAAGGTGTAGATGTCCATGGTCACTCGGATTGAGCTGTGGCCGAGAACTTCCATGATCATGCGGGCGTCGGCGCCCTGCTCGTGCAGGGGCGAGGCGCAGGCGTGGCGCAGGCCATGAAAGCGGACCTTGCGGCACGGGCGCACAGCGCCTCGAAGGAGCGGTTCAGGTTGCGCGGCTCTCCGCACCGCACCACGTACCGATCCGTCGGAACTGATCCAGGGCGGCCTCATAGCACCGCGCCTTGACCAGGGAGTGAGCCAGCAGATGGCGCAGCGGCGGAACGCGCCCGTCGTGGTCAGGGACCTGATCGAGCGACCGGGCGACGCTCTCCAGCAGTTCCTTGGCCGCGCCCGAGGAGGGGAACGCGGCATGGCCGGGCGGGTCGGCGAGCGCGTCAGGGGCGAGCAGGTAGACACCGGCGAGAGGACTGCCGCCCGGCGCCCGGTGCGCGGCGCGTTCGGCGAGATCCGTCATCAACTTGTTGGACCCGGCCCACTTGGCACACCAGTACTGCAGGGCCTGACAGTGGCCCATGAAGTGGTGCTGGGGGGGCGCATTTGTAGAGCTCCAACCAGAGCCGCTGGAACCTGTCGTGCTCGTAGCGCAGCCCGCGGGCGGCCGTGATCATCACCACCCACGGCCCGGGGTCGTCGGGTGCAAGCGGGGCCGCCGTCTCGGCTGCGTCCATCGCCTCCCTGAGGAGAACGACGAAACGGGCCATGCGGTGGGCGGGGACGGTGTGTGCGTATCCACTGCCCCGCGCCGCCCAGGCCCGGTGGAGGAGCAACTGCGCATGAAGCGTGGCGGCGGCGCAATCCTTCGGCCGGGCGGTGCGCCAGTCATTCAGCCAGACGTCGTCCTGCTCGGCCGGCTGCTGCAACACTTCCAGCCGGGACCAGCGTTCGTCCCAGTCCTGGCCGGCACCCTCCGCATAGGCGGCTGCGGGTCGCCAGTCACCGTCCCGGGCCGCCTGCACCACGGCATCGATCGCTCGGGCACGGCCGGACCGGCACGGCCCTCGTCGAGTTGCTCACGGGGAGGCAGCCCGTAGGCCTCCGCGTCTAAGCGGGCACGCATCCACAGTGCGGCCCCCATCGGGCGCAGCACAGGTCCGATCCGCCACGCGAGGGAGACCACCGCCAAGGCCAGGGCCACGAGGACAAGCGGCATGCAGAGCATGATCCAGCCCTTCGGCCACCTGTGACAACAGTCAGCGAATTCCGTCCCGTTCGGCTGTCAGCCGAGGGTGACTGACGACGACGTCGACGAACTCGCCCGCTGGCTCGGCGTGCATGTGGATCTGTGAAATGTGGGCGCCCGGCGGCAGTGGAACGGTTCGGTGTCCGCCCGCGTCGTCCCTCTCCAGGGCACGGTGGCTGTGTCCCGGAGAGGGGAGACCGGGTGCATACGGGCCGCTTCGCCAAGTGGACACGACGGTTCGAGGACGAGCGCGAGCGCAGGCTTGCCCAGGGCGATCCGGACTGGGGGCGAAGCGCGACCCTGCATCCGGCGGTGCGGGCCGGCATCCAGCGCTTCCAGGTCGGCGAGGACGGTGACGGCGCCAACCTCGTCGGCAAAGCGGACCAGGCCGGCGACGCCGACTACGCGCAGGCGGTCCGGCTCTTCATCACCGAGGAGCAGAACCACGCCCGGCTACTTGCACGGCTGCTGGCTTCGGGGGGCATTCCGACGTTGACCGGGCACTGGAGTGACACGGTCTTCGTACGGCTACGGCGTCTCATGGGCCTCCGCATGGAACTGCTGGTCCTGATGATCGCGGAAGTGGTGGCGCTGCGCTATTACCGGGCCCTGCGCGATGGCACCGACGACGCACTCACCACGGAAGTGGCAGGGCGGATCCTGTCCGACGAGCAGCGCCACGTCCCGTTCCACTGCGAGCGACTGCACGCCTCCCTGGCGGAGCTGTCCCGCGTGGTGCGCCGCCCGGTGATGGACCTGTGGCGACTCCTTCTGCTCGCGGTCTCTCTCGTCGTCGCCGCCGACCACGGTCCGGCACTACGCCGACTCGGCATCGGGCGCCTGCGATTCGTGGCCGATGTCATGGTCTCGTCCCACACGGTGGTCTCCGCAGTGCTGGTGCCCCGCCCAGACGCATGGACGAGCGCGGACTGAGACAGACAGCCCTGCAAACTTCCCGCCTCGTGCCGTACGCGACTGACCGCCTCCCACGCACTCAGAACCTCGTTCTCATGGCCGAGCGGGATCTCATAGATGGTGAGGAGATCGCGGACGGTTGCTTTGCGTCCGGCGACGGCGATCCGTACGGCCGGCGACCGGTGGGGGAGGCGGGAGGACGCCGCGGACACGGATCTCCTTCACGATCGGCGCTTGCGTGTAGAGGATCAGGTGGCCAGTCACGTCGGCCTGTGCCACGGCTACTTCCCACGGCGTCACTACGGGTGTCTCTCCCTGTCAGCGCTTGAACTGACGGTGGACTGGTTCATCCAGTCGGGGCACTTCCTCATGCCCTTGCAGAAGGCCGTGATGACGCCGATCATCCGCCCCTTCCCAGCGTCGTACCGCCTGTCCTGGATCGGTGCGCTGCAGGGCGTAGCCCCCTCCTTCAACGCGACGAGCGCGGTGACCGGGACGGCCGGCACGTCGTGCCGCGTGTCGGCGGTGAACGTGACCTGGACCGGAGCCGAGTCGAGCTTGGCGACGTCGGAGACGGTCGACAGCGCGGGGCAGCCGACCGGGACTCAAGCCGGTCTCGGGACCGGGGGCGGGTCAGTATGTGTTGGCCAGGATCTGGAGGACTTCTTCCCGCTCGAACGGCTGGATGCCCTCGCCCGCCCGGGAGCCGAAGTGGATGGTGAGATCCCAGTATTCGCTGATGCGGACCCAGGGCTGCGAGTGCGGGGTCATGAGAGCGAGGCGTTTGTTCCGTCGCCAGTACTGGTCCCGGCCCGCTCCCAGGCTCCATGTCTTGTGCAGTTGAGTCTCGGTCTCCGCTTGCGCGGGGGTGAGCTCAGGGGTCTCGGAGGCGAGTTGTTCCTCGGGTGCGTCGGAATAGACCAAGGTGATGTGGCGGGTGTACTTTCCGCGCCTGGTCGACCAGTCCGACTGGAGTGCCTCCCCGAGTATGCCCAGAGCGCCCGACACGGGATCCCCCGTGAACGGAACGACCTTGGCGAAGGCGTCCATGAGGGAACTCTCGTCCAGGGGGAAGGAGAGGAAGCGGGTGTATCTCATCGGCCCATCCGCCTCGGCCGGCGGCATGATCAGGCGGACCATCAGGTCCTGGGCCGGTTTTCCCTTCTCCCGCATCGTGTCCATCAGGTCGCGTGCGAAGGAGAGCGCACTCTCGCGGACCGCGGGCACCAGTGACGCGTCCCGCAGCAGAATGCAGAGCACCAGGTCGACGGTGTGCTCCTGCGGGCCCGAGTCCCGGAGTTCGGCGGCCGGGGGCACATCGGGGTGCGCCTGCGCCGCGTACGCCAGCGTCTGGGCGCCGACCATCACCGCAACCTGCTCCCATAACCTCTGACCGGCTCGGCTCGTCCACCCCGTGGGCGTCGTGAGCCGGCTGAGGATGCGCCCCGCGGCATGCGAGGTCAGGGCGGTGAGCAGATGAGCGGCTCGCTCCGGCGGCAGATGGGACAGCAGCCGTGTGGTGATGTCCGCCGGGGCGTTCGACAGGGCGGCGCCGGCCGCGGTGGGTGCCATCTCATGGAAGAGGGTGGCGACGACGGGATTGCTGCCGGCCAGGGTGGCGATGTCGATGATCTCCTCGTGTTCCAGGCGCTCGACCACCCGGGCCATCAAACGAGCGTCGGAACGGGCCAGTTGCAGCATGCGCTCGGTGAGCGGACTGGGGTCCGTGCCGTCGTCCTTCTCCGGTGCCGGCGCGGAGTCCCCGTGGGGCGCCGGGTCGGGCCCCGCCGTCTCCGGTCGCGGGTCCGTGTCTCTCTGCTCCAGCGACTTCTGCCGCAGGGCCAGGGCCGACCATGCACGTTCCCAGCGGCGGTCGGCCGCGATGTCCACGCCGCACGCCTCCACATAGGTCAGCAGGAAGGCCTTGCGCGGGAAGGTGCGGCCCGCCAGGACGTCCCCGAGTGTGCTGCGGGTCAGTGGTACGCGGTGCAGCTGGGTTCCCGGCAGCGTGCCCCCGAGTCTGGCCGTCGCGTCCTGCAGTTTGCGGTAGGAGGGGCGGTCCGCCAGTGCGCGAAGGTCCCGTAGCACGGCCGCGAACTCATCCAGGCACGACGCGTCTTCGGGTCGCAGCGACGAAGCGTCCACCCAGGCGGCTCCTTACCGATCGTCGTCCGGAGAAGTCCGGCACCGTCCGGCAACGGTAGCCGTCCGGGCGGCCATTGGCTGGAGATGGCCGCAATTGCCCGTTCGGGGGCTCATGAACGGCGGGCTCTGGTACGGGAGCGGCGGTACCCGCCGATGCCCGTCGTGGACACCGCCGACCGTCGTGTCCACTGAAGCTCCCGTCGGTACCGATCGAAGGAGCGTCGTGGTGCCCCCCTCGGAACTTGAACTGCTCATCGCCTTCTGCAAGCTCGGCGCGGCGGCTCTGAGCTGCTGTGCCCCCCTGCTCGGTCTGTGGGCGTTCCGCCGCCGTCGGCGGGCGTCCGGCGAGGCCACCCGGTCGGACGACCGCACTCCGTGACCGCCGCGGGCGCGCATACCGCCGACGGCGCACAGAACGAAGGCCCCGGAGAGATCCGGGGCCTTCGGCGTTGGGGGGGCGTTGTCGGTTGGGGGCGTTGTCAGTGGCGGCCCCTACTCTCGGTGGTGATGACTCGGGCGTGGAGATGTACGGGGCTGTCGTGGGGCGACGGCGGGCCGACGCTGCGGTGGGAAGGGGGGCGGCACAGTGGGCTGGCACGGGGGAGGCGGGTGGCCTTCGCGGTCCTGGCGGGGAGCGTCCGGACCTGCGTGGGGGCGCGGGGGCACGGATGCCCGATGCGGGCCGAGGTGTCGGGGCGGAGCACCGGCGCGCGGTGCGAGGAGTGCGCGCGACTGGACCGGGCGCACTCCGTGGCCGCCGACACCGTCGCTGACGATCCGCGGCCGTACCGGGTGTATCTGGCCTGGTTCGGGCCCGGCATGGTCAAGGTCGGGATCACCGCGGCCGAGCGCGGACCGGCACGGCTGCTGGAACAGGGCGCCGTCACCTTCAGCTGGCTGGGGCAGGGCCCCCTGATGGCGGCGCGCCGCACCGAGGAGCTGCTGCGGGCCGCGCTGGGGGTGCCGGACCGGATTCCGTACGCCGACAAGCGCGCGGTGCGGTCCGCGCTGCCGTCGGCCGGGGAGCGGGCCGCCGAGCTGGCGGAGCTGCATGCGAGCGCGGTGGGGCTGGCCGGCTGGCCGGAGTCCCTGGAGCGGGCACCGTTCCAGGCCGTCGACCACGGCGCGGTGTTCGGGCTGGAGGGGCTTTTGCGGGCGGACGGCGTGGTGAGCGAGCTGGTCGCCGGCGGGGTGGTGAGCGGCGATCTGCTCGCCGTCGCCGGGCCCGATCTCCATCTGGCCACCGGGCGCGGCGTCGTCGTACTCGACACACGGCTGATGACGGGATGGGAGCTGACGGGGACCGCGGGCGGGGAACTGAGCGTGCCGGTCAGGGAGATGGGGGAGTCGGGCGTACAGGACGGGTTGTTCTGAGACGACGGGTTGTCTGAGAAGACGGGTTGTTCTGAGAAAGGGGTGGACGGCCGTGGTGCCGCCACCGATCGTGGCGTTATGAGCGATCACCGCAGTGCACCCGAGGTCTCCCCCGCCGTATCCGTTCCCGGCGTCCGGGCACCCCGCGTCCCCGCACCCGTCCCCGCCCTCGAACCCCCGTACTACGTCGTGGTCTTCACCTCCCTGCCCACCGAGGACCGTGAGGGATACGGGGAGACCGCCGAGCAGATGGAGAAGCTGGTCAAGGAGGTTCCCGGGTATCTCGGTATGGATTTCGCCGCCATGCCGGGCGGACTGTCGATCACCGTCGGGTACTTCCGGGACCTGGCCGCCATCGAGGAGTGGCGGAGCAACGCGGAGCACCGCGCGGCCCAGCAGCGCGGGCGCGCCCAGTGGTACGAGACGTACTCGCTGCACATCGCCAAGGTCGAGCGCAGCCACACCTTCGACAGGGGCACGGCCGCCCCGCCCCGCTGAGCTCCGCTCATCCCCAGTCCGTTCACAGCCGTCTCACGGCGACGGGCGCTCATCTCCGTCTCATCTGCGGCCCGTGGCGAGGCCATTCGCCCCTGGAACCAGGCCATTTGGCGCTCTTCCCAGGAACTTCCTGAGAGGCGCCTGTGCGTTTCTCAGGGAAATCACAGACTCGTGAAAGGGCTTTCTCAGGGGTCCCGGACAAGGTGTCCATCATGACCACGACCTCGCCCCACGGGCGCACCGAACTGCTGAGGCCGGACGGGAGCCCCGTCCGAGTGCTGGTGGTGGACGACGAGCTGTCGATCACCGAACTGTTGTCCATGGCTCTGCGCTACGAAGGCTGGCAGATCCGCAGCGCGGGGGACGGGCACGGCGCGATCCAGACCGCACGCGAGTTCCGGCCCGACGCGGTCGTCCTGGACATGATGCTCCCGGACATGGACGGCCTGAGCGTCCTGGGACGGCTGCGCCGCGAACTGCCCGACGTTCCGGTGCTCTTCCTGACCGCCAAGGACGCCGTGGAGGACCGGATCGCGGGTCTGACCGCCGGCGGGGACGACTACGTCACCAAGCCGTTCAGCCTGGAGGAGGTCGTGGCCCGGCTGCGCGGACTGATCCGGCGCTCCGGCGCCGCCGACCGCCGCTCGGACTCCGTGCTGGTCGTCGGTGACCTCACCCTGGACGAGGACAGCCACGAGGTGTGGCGGGCCGGGGACAGCATCCACCTGACCGCGACCGAGTTCGAGCTGCTCCGCTTTCTGATGCGCAACCCGCGACGCGTGCTCAGCAAGGCGCAGATCCTCGACCGTGTGTGGTCGTACGACTTCGGCGGCCAGGCCAATGTGGTCGAGCTGTACATCTCCTATCTGCGGCGCAAGATCGACGCGGGTCGCGAGCCGATGATCCACACCCGGCGCGGCGCCGGTTACCTGATCAAGCCCGCGGTGTCATGAGCAGCCGACGACGGCCGCGTACGCAGAGGCGAGCGCGACAGTCGCGCACGCTGCGGACCCGGCTCGTCGTCTCGGCGGTCACGCTGATCGCCGTGGTGTGCGCGGTGATCGGCACGGTGACGACGATCGCGCTGAGCCAGCATCTGTACCGGCAGAAGGACGCGCAGGTCGACGAGATCGGCCACCGTGTCGCCGGGCTGCCCAAGGGGGCGCCCGACGGGGGACCGCCCGGCCCGGACGGCGGCTCGCAATCGGCGTCCGGTACCGGGTCCCTGCCGGGCACCTCGGGCCACGCCGAGTCGACGGACGCACAGCTCGACTTCATCGTCACCAAGGGAGGGGCGCAGCCCGGGACGGTCGCCGCCGTGGTCAACACGAGCGGCCGGATCGTCAAGGCGGCCGTCTCCAAGTCGAACAACGACAGCAGCGGCGGCTTCAAGGGCATGGTCCCCAGCCGGCTCGACGCCGCGCAGGTCGCCGCGCTCGCCAACGTGCCCAAGAAGGGCATCCACAGCGTCGACATCCCGGGCCTGGGCGGGTACCGGGTCATGTATGTGTCGGGCACCCGCGGCAGCTACTACATCGCGCTGCCCACCTCCGACGTCACCGACAACATCGACACCCTCATCGTCGTCGAGGTCAGCGTCACCGCCGCCGGTCTCGTCGCCGCCGGGATCGCGGGATCCGTGCTCGTCGGGCTCGCCCTGCGGCCCCTGCGCAAGGTGGCCTCGACCGCCACCCGGGTCTCCGAACTGCCCCTGCACACCGGCGAGGTCACCCTCGACGAACGGGTGCCGGAGTCCGAGACCGATCCGCACACCGAGGTCGGGCAGGTCGGAGCCGCGCTCAACCGGATGCTGGACCATGTCCACGGCGCCCTGCACGCACGGCAGCAGAGCGAGATGCGGGTACGGCAGTTCGTCGCCGACGCCAGCCATGAGCTGCGTACCCCGCTCGCCTCCATCCGGGGATACGCCGAGCTGACCAGGCGAGGCCGCGAGGAGACCGGGCCCGACACCCGGCACGCCCTCAAAAGGATCGAGTCCGAGGCCGGGCGCATGACCCTCCTCGTCGAGGATCTGCTGCTGCTCGCCCGGCTGGACGCGGGCCGCCCGCTCCAGTTCGAGCAGACCGACCTCGCACCGCTCGTCGTGGACACCGTGAGCGACGCACGTGCGGCCGGCCGGGACCACAACTGGCGGCTCGAACTACCCGACGAGCCCGCACTCGTCCTCGCGGACGCCGCCCGGCTCCAGCAGGTGATCGTCAATCTGCTCGCCAACGCACGCACCCACACCCCGCCCGGTACGACCGTGACCGCACGCGTCGCACGGCGAGGGCCCTGGCTGTGCGTGGACGTCGAGGACGACGGCCAGGGCATTCCGCCCGACCTGCTGCCGCATGTCTTCGAACGGTTCGCGCGCGGCGACTCGGCGCGCTCCCGGGCCACCGGCTCCACCGGTCTCGGGCTCGCCATCGTGCAGGCCGTCGCGACCGCGCACGGCGGCGCGGTGACCGTGGACAGCGTGCCCGGACGGACGGTGTTCACCGTGCATGTGCCCGCGCTGACCCCGTACGCGCCCTCACCCGCGCCCGAAACGAACTGGCAACCGCACTCACAGGCACACCACAGCGCCACCACACGGGTGCGACAGGGCGCTTGAGAAGAGTCGGTTCCATGCGAACCGATTCTTCTCCCGGCACCCTGCCGGCGCGGGAGCACCTCCCGGCCGCCGGAGCCGGCACGCCGGTCCTGGACGTAGTGATCCCCGTCTACAACGAGGAGAAGGACCTCCAGCCGTGCGTGCTCAGGCTCCATGAGCACCTCACCCGTACGTTCCCCTACGCCTTCCGCATCACGATCGCGGACAACGCGTCCACGGACACCACCCCCGAGGTGGCCGCACGGCTGGAGGCACAGGTCGCGGAGGTGAGGTCGTTCCGCCTGGAGCAGAAGGGCCGCGGCCGCGCCCTGCGGACCGTCTGGTCGGCCTCGGACGCTCCGATCCTCGCCTACATGGACGTGGACCTCTCCACCGATCTCAACGCGCTGCTCCCCCTGGTGGCACCGTTGATCTCGGGCCACTCCGACCTCGCGATCGGCTCCCGGCTCGCCCACACCTCCCGGGTCGTGCGCGGTCCCAAGCGGGAGTTCATCAGCCGTGTCTACAACCTCATCCTGCGCGGCTCGCTGCAGGCCCGGTTCTCGGACGCCCAGTGCGGATTCAAGGCGATCCGCCGTGATGTGGCCCAGGTGCTGCTGCCGCTGGTGGAGGACACCGGCTGGTTCTTCGACACCGAGCTGCTGGTCCTCGCCGAGCGTGCCGGTCTGCGGATCCACGAGGTGCCGGTCGACTGGGTCGACGACCCCGACTCGACCGTGCACATCGTGAAGACGGCGACCGACGACCTCAAGGGCGTGTGGCGGATCGGCAAGGCGCTGGCCGGCGGCTCGCTGCCGCTGGACCGGCTCGCCCGGCCGTTCGGCGACGACCCGCGCGACCGGGACATCCAGGACGTGCCGCGGGGCCTGGCCCGCCAGCTCGTCGGCTTCTGTGTGGTCGGCGGCCTGTCCACCCTCTTCTACCTGGCGCTCTACAGCCTCTTCCGGCAGTTCTCGGGCGCGCAGATCGCCAACGCGCTCGCCCTGCTGGTCTCGGCGGTCGCCAACACGGCGGCCAACCGCCGGCTCACCTTCGGGGTGCGCGGCCGGGGCGGCGCCGTCCGGCACCAGGCGCAGGGCCTGGTCGTGTTCGGTATCGGTCTCGCCCTCACCAGCGGCTCCCTCGCCGCCCTGAACGCGGCGATCGGCAACCCCGCGCACTCCACGGAACTGGCGGTGCTGATCGCCGCCAACCTCGCGGCGACCGTGCTGCGGTTCCTGCTCTTCAGGGCCTGGGTCTTCCCGGACCGGCACGACGACGACCGGACGCCGCCCCCGGCCTTCGACGCCTCCGGCCCGTACGCGACGCACCAGTTCCCGCAGCACCCCCACCAGCACCAGCCACACCAGTACCAGCCGCACCAGCACTCCCAGCAGCACCCTTCGCTGCCGCGGCGCTCCGCGGCGCCGCAGTCCTCGTACGACACCACCCGGTTCCGCGCCGGTGCCGACGCGGACCGCGCCACCTGGAAGGACGCGACCATGCCACTGCAGCCGGTGCGTCCGCAGGACACCGACCCTAGGGACTACCGATGACCACCCAGTACGAGCAGCCGACCCACCGAGAGGGCGCGGATCCCCGGTCCTGGGGGCCGCCCCCCACGGCCGAGTCGCAGCAGCCCGTCACCCCGTCGGCGCCCGCCCCCGGCGCCGGTGAGCCCGGGCAGCCGCTCGCGCGGAGATTCCTGCGGGGCCGGCCCGAGGACCCGCGCTGGGCGCGCCCCGCGTTCCTCGGTCTGCTGCTCGCCACCGGACTGCTGTACCTGTACGGCCTGAGCGCCTCCGGGTACGCCAACTCCTTCTACTCGGCGGCCGTCCAGGCCGGCAGCAAGTCGTGGAAGGCGCTCTTCTTCGGCTCGCTGGACGCGGGCAACGCGATCACCGTCGACAAGCCCCCGGTCGCGCTCTGGCCGATGGCCCTGTCGGTGCGGGTCTTCGGCCTGAACTCCTGGGCGATCCTCGTCCCCGAGGTCGTCATGGGCGTCCTCACGGTCGCCGTCGTGTACGCGGCCGTCCGGCGCCGGTTCAGCCCCGCGGCCGGTCTGATCGCCGGTGCCGTGCTCGCGCTCACCCCGGTCGCCGCGCTGATGTTCCGGTTCAACAACCCGGACGCGCTGCTCGCGCTGCTGATGGCGCTCACCGTCTACCTCGTCATCCGGGGCCTGGAGGACGGCCGTACCAAGTGGCTGGTGTGGGCGGGGGCCGCGGTCGGGCTCGCGTTCCTGACGAAGACCCTGCAGGCCTTTCTGATCCTGCCCGCCCTGGCGGTCGTGTACGGGGTCTGCGCGCCCGTGAAGCTCAGGAAGAGGCTGGTGCAACTGGGCCTCGCGACGGTCGCGCTGGTCGTCTCCGGCGGCTGGTGGGTCGCGATCGTGGAGCTGTGGCCCGCGTCCTCGCGCCCGTACATCGGCGGCTCGCAGAACAACTCGTTCCTGGAGCTGACCTTCGGTTACAACGGCCTCGGCCGTATCAACGGCGACGAGACCGGCAGCGTCGGCGGTATGGGCGGCGGCGACGGCGGCATGGGCGGCGGCAACGGCGGCCAGTGGGGCGCCACCGGCTGGAACCGGATGTTCAACTCCGAGATCGGCTCCCAGATCTCCTGGCTGCTGCCGGCCGCGCTGATCCTGTTCGTCGCGGGCCTCCTGCTGACCTGGAAGGCCCGGCGCACGGACCTGACGCGCGCCTCGTTCCTCGCCTGGGGCGGTTCGCTGCTGATGACCGCGGTCGTCTTCAGCTACATGGCGGGCATCTTCCACCAGTACTACACGGTGGCCCTCGCCCCCTACATCGCCGCCGTGGTCGGCATGGGCGTCACGGTGCTGTGGGAGGAGCGGTCGAAGACGTGGGCGTCGCTCACGCTGGCGGCCACCGCCACGGCGACCGCGGCCTGGGGGTATGTGCTCCTCAACCGCACGCCGGACTATCTGCCCTGGCTGAAGTGGCTCGTCCTCGTCGGCGGTCTGGCCGGTGCCCTCGGCCTGATCTTCGTGGCCCGGCTCGGGCGGCAGCGCGCCCTCGCGACGATGGCCCTGAGCTTCACGGCCGCCCTCGCGGGCCCGACCGCGTACACCCTGACCACGGTGAACGAGGGCCATACCGGTTCGATCGTGACGGCCGGTCCGGCGGGCGCCGGCATGATGGGCGGCCCCGGCGGACGCCCCGGCGCCGGTATGCGCGGCGGCTTCGGCGGCGGCATGCCGGGCGGGAGCCGGCAGAACGGCAACGGCACCACCCCGAACGGCACGCAGGGCAACGGCTTCCCGGGCGGGAACGGCGGCACCGGCGGCATGGGCGGCCTCCCCGGCGGCGGCATGCCGGGCCAGAACGGCCAGGGGCAGAACGGTCAAGGCCAGAACCAGCAGCAGGGCAACGGCACCGGCCGGAACCAGCAGGGCAACGGCTTCCCCGGTGGCGGCCGGACGGGCGAGGGCGGCGTGGGCGGCGGCGGTATGGGCGGCCTGCTCAACGGTGCCGAGGTCGGCTCCGCGGCCAAGAAGCTGCTGGAGAAGGACGCCGGGAAGTACACCTGGGCGGCCGCGTCCATCGGCTCCCAGAACGCCGCCAGCTACCAGCTCGCCACCGGTGACCCGGTGATGGCGATCGGCGGCTTCAACGGCAGCGACCCGTCCCCGACGCTCGCCCAGTTCCAGAAGTACGTGGCGCAGGGCAGGATCCACTACTTCATCTCCGGCGGCGGCGGCTTCGGCGGCGGGGGCGGCGGCACCGGTGGCTCCAACGTCTCCTCGCAGATCAGCACATGGGTGACGAAGAACTTCACGAAGGTGACGGCCGGTTCGGCCACCTTCTACGACCTCACGCGCAAGACCGGCGGCTGACGGCCGGTCGGCGGGATCTGAGGGACGGCCTCGAAGCGGTGGGCCGGGCACACGCCCGGTCCACCGCTTTTTCGCGGCGGCGGAACGGGAAGACTCGGGGATGGTGGCCGGGTGGCGTCACCGCGCGGGGGAGGGCCTCGCGCTCCCAGGGGGCACCTGGCATCGTGATCAGCGGTCGGAGTGTCGAGGAAGGTGCGCCATGGTGAAGACGGCCCAGCAGGCGGGGCGCCCGGCGCGGACCAGCGTCTGGCTGGAGGGCAAGGCGCCCCGGGGCGGCGGCTCGCGCGGGGGCGGAGGTCAGCCGTCCGGACTGGACCGCGACCGGATCACCGGGGCGACCGTACGGCTGCTGGACGCGGAGGGCCTCGCGGGGTTCTCGATGCGCCGTCTGGCCGCCGAGCTGAACGTCACGGCGATGTCGGTCTACTGGTACGTGGACACCAAGGACGATCTGCTGGAGCTGGCGCTGGACGCCGTCTTCGGAGAGATGCGGCTGCCGGCCGCCGACTCCGACCGGGACTGGCGCGAACAGCTGCGGGCGCTCGCCGCGGAGTACCGGGCGCTGCTGGTGCGCCATCCGTGGCTGTCACCGCTGGCCGGGCGGTTCCTCAACATCGGCCCGCACGCCGTGGCCTTCTCGATGGCCGTGCAGCGGGTGATCCGGCTGACCGGGCTGCCCGCGCACGGCCAGATGGGCGCGATCTCGGCGGTCTTCCAGTTCGTGTACGGCTTCGGCACGATCGAGGGCCACTTCATCGAGCGCTGTGCCGCGGCCGGGACGACCCAGGACGAGTACGTCCGCCAGGCGCTCGGCGCGGTGAGGGAGAGCCCCGACCACAGCGAGGTCGCGCACCACACCGCGGACCTCATCGAGGCCCGCGGCGGTGACACGGTGGAGGAGATGCGCGAACGCGACTTCACGTTCGCGCTGCAGACGCTGATCGCGGGGATCGAGGCCATGGCCGCCCGGGGGTGACGGGCGCGGGCACCGGCGGTCAGTCCTGCGGTGACGCGAGGCGGGCGGGGAAGCCGCCGGTCGCCACCGGGCCCCACTTCACCGGAGTGATCCGGATGATCGACTTGCCCTGCTTGACCATGGCCTCGCGGTACTCGTCCCAGTCCGGGTGCTCGCCCGCGATGTTGCGGTAGTACTCGACGAGCGGCTCGACGGAGTCCGGCGAGTCGATGACCTCGCCGGTGCCGTCGATCTGGACCCACGGGCCGTTCCACTCGTCGCTGAGCACGATCAGGCTGACCCGTTCGTCACGCTTGGCGTTGCGCGTCTTGGCCCGTTCCGGGTACGTGGAGACCACGATCCGTCCCGAGTCGTCGACCCCGCAGGTCAGCGGTGACCCCTGGGGGCTGCCGTCGGTGCGCCGCGTCAGCAGGATCGCGCGGTGCCGGGGGCGGACGAAGTCCAGCAGCTCGTCCCGCGATACGGAGGTGTTCGTCGCGATGTTCGGTGCCATGGGACGCAGCCTAGGCGTTCGGCGGGCCCGGGAGACTGACCCTGCCGTGCCTACGCCTGCGGGAGTGAATCGCCTTGCACCGCCTGGATGTCCAGCTCCACCCGCAGCGTGGTGCCGATCGCGGCGATGCCCGCCTGGAGGACCTGGTTGTAGTTCATCGCGAAGTCCTCGCGGCGCAGTTCCGCCGTGGCGCGGAAGGCCGCGCGGGTGCCGCCCCACGGGTCGGCGCCGGTGCCGAGGTAGGCGAGGCTGAGGTCGACCGGGCGGACGATGCCGCGCATGGTCAGCTCACCGTGGACCGTCCAGCGGTCGGAGCCCGCGGCCGTCAGGCCGGCCGAGCGGTAGGTGATCTGCGGATAGCTCTCGACGTCCAGGAAGTCGGCCGACCGCAGATGGGTGTCGCGCATGTCGTTGCCCGTGTCGATGGACGCGGCGCTGATGACCGCCTCGACGCGGGACTTCTGCACCTCGTCCGGGGCGATCTCGATACGTCCGGAGAACTCGGTGAAGCGTCCGTGCACGCTGGAGATGCCCAGGTGCTGGGCGACCGCGCTCACCGAGGAGTGGACCGGGTCGATGGTCCACGGCCCGGGCGGGGGCAGCTCGGCGCCGCCCTGCCGGGCCAGCGTCACGGTGCCGATCTCGGCGCGGCCGCTCGCGGTGACGATCGCGCTGGAGGCGGCGGGCGCGTAGCCGACCGCGGTCACGATCACCGTGTACGCGCCGGGCGTCAGCGCCGTCGCGTCGCGGACGGTCCCCTCCGCGTCGGCCTCGGCGCGCAGCACCTGCGTACCGGTCATGTCGGTCACGGTGACGACCGCGTGCGACACGGCCCAGCCGTCCCGCGTACGGATCCGTGCGGTCAGTGCCATCGTGTGGTCTCCCTCTAAATCCTTGAATATCCCCGTAGAATGCTCAAAAAACCGGCCCGCGGGGGCGCACCTCCGCTCAGAGCGCGCCCCCACGGGCCGGGGTCCGACCTACTCGCCCGGGTGGGCCAGCGTGATGTCGTGGTCGTCGACGCCGCGGCCGCTCACGTTCACCGCCGTGGCCGCCGGCGGGTAGCCGGTGGCGATGACGGTGTACTCGCCGTTGTCCAGGTCGGTGAAGGCGTACGCGCCGTCCGTGCCGGTGGTGGCCGTGCCGACCACGTTGCCCGCCGCGTCCACCAGGGTCACCCGGGCGTCCGCGAGGGGGCCGTGCGGGGCCCGTACGACACCCAGGATCTGGGCGCCGGAGTCGAGGTCGATCTCGATCCGGGTGACCCCGGTGCCGCCCACGTCGACGGGCAGCGCCCGCGGCCGGTAGCCGATGGCGTTCACCGCGACGGTGACGGAGCCCGGCACCAGCTCGGCGAAGGAGAAGTCGCCCTGCTCGCCGGTGGTGGCGGTGGCCAGCAGATCGCCGCGGACATCCGTGACGATCACCATGGCGTCCTTGACCGGCAGCGCGGTCTCGGCGGCCCGGACGACACCGGTCAGGCCGCTGGTGCCGCTGAGCAGGATGTCGTACGCCACCGGCTCCTCGTTCACCACGATCGTGGAGGCCTGCGGCTGGTAGCCGTCGGCGGAGGCGATCAGGACGTACGAGCCCGTGCCCGGCGCGTCCACCGCGTAGGAGCCGTCGGCCCCCGCGACCGACCGGCCCAGCTGGCGTCCCCCGAGGGAGATCAGCGTGACGGCGGCCTGCGGGACGGGGGCGCTCTCGGCGCCGCGGACGAAACCGCGCACCGGGACGCCGCCGGACGGCGTGGACTCGCCGGGTGCGACGAGGGTGGCGACGGCCGCGTGCCGCTGCTGCGTGGCCGTGCCGTCGGGCGTGGCCTCCGTGCTCGCCGCCGCCCAGCTGGGAACCTTCTCCTCGGCCGGGGCGGGCACCGCGGCGGTGGTCGCGGCGGTCGCGGTGACCGCCGGGGTCTCCTCGGACACGGCCGCCGCGGCCTGCGCCAGACCGCCCTGGGTCTTCAACGGGACCTCCTTGATGAACAGCGTGATCACGAAGGCGAGGAACGCCAGGCACGCGGCGACCAGGAAGACGTCGCCGATGGCGTGGCCGTAGGAGCTCTCCATGAGGGTACGCAGCGGGCGGGGCAGCTTCGCCAGGTCCGGGATGGCGCCGTCGGAACTCGAATGAGCCGCCAGCCGCTGGTACTTCGGGCTGAGGTCGGCGAGGCCGTCCGTGAAGTAGTGGGTGATCCGGTGGGCCATGAACGCGCCGAGCGCGGAGACGCCCATCGCACCGCCGAGGGACCGGAAGAAGGTCACCGTGGAGCTGGCCGAACCGAGGTCGCTGGGCGCCACCTGGTTCTGCGTCGACAGCACCAGGTTCTGCATCATCATGCCGATGCCGAGGCCCATCAGGGCCATGAAGACGGCCGTCTTCCAGTAGTCCGTGTCGTAGCGCAGGGTGCCGAGCAGACCCAGACCGGCCGTGATGAGCACACCACCGCTGACCAGCCAGGCCTTCCACTTGCCGGTCCTGGTGATGATCTGGCCGGAGACGGTCGAGGAGACGAACAGGCCGCCGATCATCGGGATGGTCAGCACACCGGACATCGTCGGCGACTTGTCGCGGGCCAGCTGGAAGTACTGGGCGAAGAACACCGTGCCGGAGAACATCGCGACACCCACGAAGAGCGAGGCGAGCGACGACAGGGTGATGGTGCGGTTGCGGAACAGCCGCAGCGGGATGATCGGCTCGGCGGCCTTGGTCTCGACGAAGACGAAGATCCCGGCGAGGACGATGGCGCCCGCGATCATGGTGTACGTCTGCCACGACAGCCAGTTGTACTTGTCACCGGCGAAGGTGACCCAGACCAGCAGCAGGGAGACGGCTGCGGAGATGAAGAACGCGCCGGCCCAGTCGACCTTGACGTCCCGCTTCACCACGGGCAGGTGCAGGGTCTTCTGCAGCACGATCAGCGCGAGGATCGCGAAGGGCACGCCGACGTAGAAGCACCAGCGCCAGCCGAGCCAGTCGGTGTCGGTGATGACACCACCGATCAGCGGGCCGCCGACGGTGGCGACGGCGAAGGTGGCGCCGAGGTAGCCGGAGTAACGGCCGCGCTCACGCGGGGAGATCATCGCCGCCATGACGATCTGCGCCAGCGCGGACAGACCGCCGACGCCGACGCCCTGGACGACACGGCAGGCGATGAGCATGCCGGGGTTCTGCGACAGGCCCGCGGCCATCGAGCCCAGGACATAGATGACCAGGGCTATCTGGACGAGCGCCTTCTTGCTGTAGAGGTCCGCGAGCTTGCCCCACAGCGGGGTGGTCGCGGTCATGGCCAGCAGCGACGCGGTGACGACCCAGGTGTAGGCGGACTGGCCGCCGCCGAGGTCGCCGATGATGTGCGGCAGAGCGTTGGACACGATCGTGGACGACAGGATCGCCACGAACATGCCGAGCAGGAGGCCGGACAGGGCCTCCATGATCTGCCGGTGTGTCATCGGAGCGCCGTCCGGGGAGGCTCCCCCGTGCTTGGCGTGAGCCCGCACACCGGCTGGTGTGGTCGTTGCCATGAGCTTCCTTCTCTTACGTTCCTTATGCGGGTGTACGGGTGGTCCGGTCGGCAACGGATTCCGCCACGGGGGCGAAGTGCGCGAGCCGGGGCGCGGAGCGGCAGTCGCCGAAGCTCTCCCGCAGTCGTGCCATCAGCTGGATGAGGCGGCCGACGTCGTCGTCCGACCAGTCGGCGAGCCGCTCGGCCAGCAGGTCGGTGCTGCGCCGGGACAGCTCGTCGAGCTGGACATGGCCGGCCGTCGTCAGGCGCAGGATGCGGGAGCGTTTGTCCGCGGGGTCGGGGGAGCGCTCGATCCAGCCGCGCTCCGCTACATGCGCGACATGGCGGCTGGTGACCGACATGTCCACGGCGAGCAGCTCCGCGAGCTTGCTCATGCGCATGTCGCCGTGACGGCCGAGCAGTGTCAGCACGGCGGCGGAGCCGCCCGGGCAGTCGGGCGGCAGGATGCGCCCCAAGTCCCTTTTGACGGCCCCGATGGCACTGAGCTGACGTGCCAGTTCCTCGTACTGGGCTTGCGCGGCCATCGCACCTCCTCCAATTCGTTGCCTGGAGCAACCGTAGGGAGATTGGTTGCTGCAGGCAAATTAATCGGCGGCTTGCGCGGCAAAAACTTGGCAAAGGCAAGTATTGCGAACGTAAACGGCGAGGTGGGAGGCCGGGAGACCGTGTGGCCGACGGGCGTGGACCGGGCTGTTCCGGTGGAGACCGGGTGTGAGAGCGGATCCCCCACTTGGGCGACACCCGGGTATTCGCTAGGGTCTCGGGCCATGGCTAACACCCAGGGCCCCCAGGGCAACTACGACCCCGCCGGCAGCACGCAGATGTTCCGTGCGTTCGTCGACGAGGCGCCGCAGGGCAGGCAGCAGGCGTCCGCTCCGGCAGGGCCGCGCGTCGGCCTGATCGTCGGTGTCGTCGCCGCCGTGGTGATCGTCGCCGCGGTCGCCTGGCTCGCGCTGATGTGACCGGCAGCCGGACTCCGCAAGGAGCCGGCCGCCTTCTCCCCCGTCTTCTCATGACCGTCGCCGGCCCGCGCCCTCGCGCGCGCGGGCTCCGCGACGTGCGCTCGGCGCGACGCCCCCCGACGGGCGTCGCGCTCCGGGCGTCTGCCGCCTCCGCGGGTGCACCCACGCTCGTACGGCCGGGCCTGGTGTCGCCTGGCGGCCGCTGCCGACCGACGGGCCCCGCCCGGCGGGCCGTTCTCGCGAACGGCGCGACACGGGCGGGGTGTTGGACGTTCCCCGCGCTGCGGGTCAGGCTCCCTAGTGCTGCGACCGGAAAGGTTCACCGGCTCGCGACTCCCCCAGCCTGGCGGCTGGGAGGTGCCCCCAGGCGCGGCACCTCGCCGCGTTGTCCAATCGCCCGAGTACATCCAGTACGCGGGCGACGCTCCGCCTTGCGATGCTCCCCCACTGCCCGAAAGGCGTGGGGGCACCCCCAGCACCGGACGCCGCGAGCTTCCCGGCAAACCTGTCCGGCCACAGCACTAGTCGGAGATCAGGCCTTCCCGCAGCTGTGCCAGCGTGCGGGTGAGCAGCCGGGAGACGTGCATCTGCGAGATGCCGACCTCCTCGCCGATCTGCGACTGCGTCATGTTCGCGAAGAAGCGCAGCATGATGATCCGCCGCTCGCGGGGCGGGAGTTTGGCCAGCAGCGGCTTGAGGGACTCGCGGTACTCCACGCCCTCCAGCGCCGAGTCCTCGTAGCCGAGGCGGTCCGCGAGCGAGCCCTCGCCGCCGTCGTCCTCGGGGGCGGGCGAGTCCAGCGACGACGCCGTGTACGCGTTGCCGACGGCGAGGCCGTCGACCACGTCCTCCTCCGACACCCCGAGCACGGAGGCGAGTTCGGTGACCGTCGGCGAGCGGTCCAGCTTCTGCGACAGCTCGTCGCTGGCCTTGGTGAGGGCCAGGCGCAGCTCCTGGAGTCGGCGCGGCACCCGCACCGACCACGACGTGTCCCGGAAGAACCGCTTGATCTCGCCGACGACCGTCGGCATCGCGAACGTCGGGAACTCCACGCCCCGTTCGCAGTCGAAGCGGTCGATCGCCTTGATCAGCCCGATCGTGCCGACCTGGACGATGTCCTCCATCGGTTCGTTGCGGCTGCGGAAGCGGGCGGCCGCGTAGCGCACGAGGGGGAGGTTCAGCTCGATGAGCGTGTCCCGGACGTAGGCGCGCTCCGGGCTGTTCTCGTCGAGGGCGGCGAGCCGCAGGAAGAGGGAGCGGGACAGGGTGCGGGTGTCGATGGCCTCCGGGGACGGAAGGTCCGGTGCCTCGGGAGCCGGGAGGATCTCGGCACTCGGGAGGTCCTGAGGGTCCTGAGGGGCCTGAAGGTCCTGAAGCACATCGGGCGCGGAGTCGCTCTGCATGAGCGTGAGCACCTTTGAGCTGCCCTTGTCTGCGGACATGCCACCCCCTTTGGGTCGCGGGACGGTCGCGGCGGACGCTCCCGTCGTAGGGAACGCAGCCTCCACCTGAATACCGGCCACGAGGCTGCGGCAAACGCGCTGCCGGAAGAATGTCACATGTCGGCAACACGCTGTAGTGACATGTCGACACGCAAGAGGTGAATGCGCCCTGGTTGGAAGGGTTCTGATGACCTTTCAGCGCAGAACTGTCGGGAAGAACCCTTGCGGACGATTCGCTCGCGTGAGTTATGCGTCGATCCTGTTTGCGGATCTCAGTCGCGCGAAGCTCCTGGCGAGTAGCCTTGACACATGCATCTGGGAGACACCCAGTTCGGCGCTGATCTGCGACTGGGTCAGATTGCTGTAGTAGCGCAGCAGCAGGATCCGCTGTTCGCGCTCCGGCAACTGGACGAGCAGATGCCGTACGAGGTCACGGTGCTCGACCCCGTCGAGGGCCGGGTCCTCGTAGCCGAGCCGGTCGAGGAGACCCGGCAGTCCGTCACCCTCCTGGGCGGCCTCCAGCGAGGTGGCGTGGTACGAGCGCCCCGCCTCGATACAGGCCACCACCTCCTCCTCGGTGATACGCAGCCGCTCGGCGATCTCGGCGGTGGTCGGGGAGCGCCCGTGCGTCGTGGTGAGGTCCTCGGTGGCGCTGTTGACCTGCACCCACAGCTCGTGCAGCCGGCGCGGGACGTGGACCGTGCGGACGTTGTCGCGGAAGTAGCGCTTGATCTCGCCGACGACGGTCGGCATCGCGAAGGTCGGGAACTGTACGCCCCGGTCGGGGTCGAAGCGGTCGATGGCGTTGATCAGGCCGATGGTGCCGACCTGGACGACGTCCTCCATGGGTTCGTTGCGGGAGCGGAAGCGGGCGGCGGCGTAGCGCACGAGCGGGAGGTTGGCCTCGATGAGCGCCCCGCGTACGCGGTGGTGCTCCGGCGTGCCCGGCTCCAGGTCCTTGAGCTGGGCGAAGAGCACCTGGGTGAGGGCCCGGGTGTCGGCGCCGCGGCGCTTTTGGGGGGTGGTCGCCGAGTCGGGATCCTCGGGGTCCTCGGGGTCCGTGGGGATGGAGGGGACAGAAGGGGCGGAGGGGACGGAGGAGTCGCTGTCGGGAGGCGGCGGTGCGGGGGGTGCGCTGTCGGACGGTTGGGCGGCGGAAGGGGTGGACGTGGCGGCCGTGACGGAAGGGGCGGAAGGGGCTGAGGAGGTGCTGTCGGGCTGCTGGGGTCGTGCGGGGGCGGTGTCGGGCTCCTGGGGTCGTGCGGGGGCGGTGTCGGGCTCCTGGGGTCGTGCGGGGGCGGTGTCGGATTCCTGGGGTCGTGCGGGGGCCGTGGCGGGTGTCCGGTGCCGGTCGGGACTCGGGCTCGAAGCCTCGTCCTGAGGCGGCGCAGTACTGGCCGACACGGTCAACGCCACCTCTTCATCCGTCAACGCCTCTGTCAACTCACTGTCAAAAGCGGTCATAGCATCACAAGAATGGACACTGGGTGCAAGCACCGCATAACCCCGTGTTGAAGGAGAGTTGGGGCACAAGACACAGCAGAGCCCCCCATCGTTGAGATGGGGGGCTCCGCGAGGGGTGTCGCACGGAATCAGTGGGCGGTGTCGCTCAGATTTCGTAGTCGGCGATCACCCATGTGGCGAACTCGCGCCACATCGCGACGCCCGCTTGGTGTGCCGGGTGCTCCAGGTAACGCCGGAGCGCGTCCGTGTCGTCGACCGCCGAGTTGATCGCGAAGTCGTAGGCGATGGGCCGGTCGGTGATGTTCCAGCCGCACTCCCAGGCGCGCAGCTCGTCGATCCGGTCGCCGAGGCTCTCGAAGGCGCGCACCCCCTCCGCCACGCGCGGGTCGTCGCGCCGGACGCCTTCGTTGAGCTTGAAGAGGACCAGGTGGCGGATCACGGGCGCTCCCAGGGGGGTGACGGTGGCCGCCCGGCCGGGAGCCTCACTTGGCTCCGTCGGCGATCCAGGTCATGAAGTGGCCGATGGCCTTGGCGGCGCTGGAGATGCCCTCGAAGCCTATCTGGACATAGTCGGCGGCCTTGGCAGGGTCGGTGATGATCACGTAGAGCGCGAAGACCACGAGCGCGTACACCGCGACCTTCTTCCCCTGCACCGCCACCGCGGCCTCCCCCCGTCTGCTGCGCCCCGTGGGCCTGTTCGCCGCCGGTGAGTGTATCTCGGCCTGTTGTTCGGGAACCGCAAAAGATCACGAATCGCACCAGGCCCTCACCCGGCCTTCTTCCAGGGGTCGTGTCGCGGGCTCCGGGCTCGTGGACGCACGAAGGGCCCCGTCTGTCGACGGGGCCCTTCTTCGGCGGTAGCGGAGGGATTTGAACCCTCGGTGACTTGCGCCACACTCGCTTTCGAGGCGAGCTCCTTCGGCCGCTCGGACACGCTACCGAGAGAGACCCTACCCCACAGGGGGCCATGGTCTGAAATCCGTTTCCGGGGGCCTCCCGGGCCGGTCCTCAGCGGGCCCGGAAGAAGTCCGTCAGCAGCTGGGCGCACCGGTCGGCGAGTACGCCGTCGATGACCTCGGGGCGGTGGTTGAGGCGCCGGTCGCGCACCAGGTCCCACAGCGACCCGGCCGCGCCGGCCTTCTCGTCACGTGCGCCGTAGACCAGCCGGTCCACCCGGGACTGCTGCAGCGCGCCCGCGCACATCGTGCAGGGCTCCAGCGTGACGACGAGTGTGCAGCCGGACAGCCGCCACTCGCCGAGCGCGCTCGCGGCCCGGCGGAGCGCGAGGATCTCCGCATGGGCCGTCGGATCGCCCGTCGCCTCGCGTTCGTTGTGACCGACGGCCAGCACCGAGCCGTCCGCGGCCAGCACGACCGCGCCGACGGGCACGTCACCGCCCTCGGCGGCCTGGCCGGCCTCGTCCAGGGCGAGCCGCATCGCGGCCCGCCACCGGTCGCGCACCGGATCGGGGGCCGGCGTCCCGTCCTCGGTCACCCGGTGCACCTAGCGGACGGTCTCCAGGACCTCCGAGGCGCCCAGGGCCTCGGCGATCGAGCTGAGCGCGTCCTCGGCGTCCAGGATGCGCAGCTCCTTCTCGTCGACGCCGAGGTCGTCGAGGATCTCGCTGTCGCCCACGGGGCCGTGCGGCACGGAGGCGTCCGAGCCCGTTCCGTCCTCGTCGTCCTCGGGCTCACCGTCCTCGGTGCCGTCGAGGTCGAGGGAGTCCAGGTCGGCGCCGTCGTCGCCGGGCTCCCTTCCGAGCAGTTCGTCGGTGAGCAGGATCTCGCCGTACGAGCTACGGGCGGCGGCGGAGGCGTCCGAGACGTAGATACGAGGGTCGTCCTCGCCGTCCACGCGGACGACGCCGAACCACGCGTCCTCCTGCTCGATGAGTACGAGCACCGTGTCCTCGTCGACCGAGGCGTCGCGGGCCAGGTCGGTCAGATCCGACAGGGTCTCCACATCGTCGAGCTCTGTGTCGCTCGCTTCCCACCCGTCTTCGGTGCGCGCGAGCAGTGCGGCGAAGTACACCGTGACTCTCCCACTGGTCATAGGCGTGCCGGTTGGGGTTCCCCCCGGCGGAGGTTGTGGGCGGGGAGTGTTCTCTCCGAGCCCCGCCCACTCGGAATCGTGGCAGAAACAAGGCGTTCAGGGGACGTCTTCGGCTCCCTGTGTCTGGCCGTTTCGATCGAGGATGCTCCGATCGAACACCCCGGCCGAAGCGGTCCACTCACCAGCGCACTCATTGCCGCCACCAGCGGATCGTACGCGGCCCGGGGCGGTGTGGCCGCACGGCCACCCCCAAGGCGGCCGCGTCGCTACCAGCGGAAGGTGCGCATGCGCATGGCGTGACGCAGGCGCGCGGCCTTGGCGCGGCGCGGCCGGACGCGGTCGCGAAGCTCCCGGGCCTCCGTGAGTTCGCGCAGGAACAGGGCCCGGCGCCGCCTGCGCTCGTCGTCCGGCTCCTGTGCTTCGGGGTCCCCGTGGGATTCCCGGTCGGACATAGGCACACCACCCCGGTTCCGTCCTTCCCACTTTCCCCCTGATGGGGGGTTCGATGCCAGGGAGGCCGGGGAAGGGCGACGGGACCGGGAGCGTTCCGCGGACGAGCCGGGGCCGGGCGACGGGCCGGGGCCGTACGCGGCGCGGTGGCCGTGGAAAGCCCGGTTACTGTTAGGGACATGCGTCTCCACGTCGTCGACCACCCCCTGGTCGCCCACAAGCTCACCACGCTGCGCGACCGCCGCACCGACTCCGCGACCTTCCGTCGGCTCGCCGACGAGCTCGTCACCCTGCTCGCCTACGAGGCCACGCGGGACGTCCGCACCGAGCAGATCGACGTCGAGACCCCGGTCGCCGTGACCACCGGCGTCAAGCTGTCCCGCCCCCGTCCGCTGGTCGTGCCGATCCTGCGCGCCGGTCTCGGCATGCTCGACGGCATGGTCCGGCTGCTGCCGACCGCCGAGGTGGGCTTCCTGGGCATGATCCGCAACGAGGAGACGCTCCAGGCCTCCACGTACGCGACGCGCATGCCGGAGGACCTGTCGGGGCGCCAGGTGTACGTCCTGGACCCGATGCTCGCCACCGGCGGCACGCTCGTGGCGGCGATCCAGGAGCTGATCAGGCGCGGGGCGCGCGATGTGACCGCCGTGGTGCTGCTCGCCGCCCCGGAGGGCGTCGAGGTGATGGAGCGCGAACTGGCGGGTACGCCGGTCACGGTGGTCACGGCCGCCGTCGACGACCACCTCAACGAGCACGGCTACATCGTGCCGGGACTCGGCGACGCGGGCGACCGGCTGTACGGGGCGGCGGAGTAGAACCCCCCTGCCCCGCCCCCGCCGGTCCGGCGGGGGTTCGGGCGGGCGCCTTCCGGCGGGGTGTCCGGATCCGGACGCCGTGGCCGGCGGCCCAGTGGCTCAGCAGCTCTTCTTGCTGTTCTTGCCCGCTGACGGTGACGCGGCCGGGGCGGCCAGTGCCGACAGTGCCTTGTCCGCGGCCGGCTTGTCCGTCAGGGACTTGAACCCGTCGCCCAGGATGAGGTCGACGGACCCTCCCGTGCGGGCGTCGGTGCGTCGGTCGGCGTCGGCGAGCTGTGTGCCGAGGACGGGCAGGCTGGTGCCCATGGCGGCCTTGGCGCCGAGCAGTACCCCGGCGCCCTTGACCTTCTTGTCGTAGTCCTCGGCCGCGTTGCCCACCGTGCCGATGCGGAAGCCGCGCTTCTTCAGTTCGTCGGCGGTCTCCTTGGCGAGGCCGCTGCGGGCCGTGGCGTTGAAGACGTTCACGGTGATCTGGCCGGGCGCGGGCAGGGCCGTCCCGGTGGCCGCGGGCGACGGGCTCACCTTGGGCGCGCAGCCCGCCTTGGAGCCGGCCGCCAACGTCTTGTCGCCGCCGGTGAAGACATCGATGAGCTGCAGTGTTCCCCAGCCGATCAGTCCGACGGCGGCCACCGACGCGACGATGGCGACCACGAGTCTGCCGCGGCGTCGGGGTCGGCGCATCCTCGGGTACTTGCTCCCCGTGATCCGGTACTGGCCACCCATGCCGGGGGGAGTCAGCATGCTCATGGGCGCAGCGTAGTGCGCCCAGGCGGCAATGCCTACTAGATGATCATTGGGCGCCCCTCAGTCCAACCCGAACGGGTCATCGGGGCGAACGGACGGCGACGCGGGCGCGTACGGCGGGCGGTGCGCGAACGGGTGCGGCCGACGAGGCAGTGGACGCGGGCGCAGCCGACGAGGAAACGGACGCGGGCCGCGTGCGGACGCGGGCATGGAGGTTCGCGCGGGGGACGCGCACACGGGGGCGCGGGGAGTGAGCGGACGGCGCGGGCGCGAGAGCGGGCGCGCCGGATCGAGCGGAGTGCGCCGGAGCGGCGAGGTCCGCCGGGAAGTCGGCCGAACGCCCCGGGAAGGGGCGGACGACCGCCCGGGGATCAGCCGAGTTCGAGCACGCGCGCGTGCAGGACCTGGCGCTGCTGCAGCGCCGCGCGCACCGCGCGGTGGAGGCCGTCCTCCAGGTACAGGTCGCCCTGCCACTTCACGACATGCGCGAAGAGATCGCCGTAGAACGTCGAGTCCTCGGCGAGGAGGGTCTCCAGATCGAGCTGCTGCTTGGTCGTCACGAGCTGATCGAGGCGGACCGGGCGCGGCGCGACGTCCGCCCACTGCCGGGTGCTCTCCCGGCCGTGGTCGGGGTACGGCCGGCCGTTTCCGATGCGCTTGAAGATCACACGGAAAGCCTACCGGGCGACACGTTCCGGGCGCAGCCATGGCGACGGAGTGCGACGCTGGAAAAGATGCAGTAAACGGGTGCAAAACGGAACAGGTGCTACGAGATGAGCGACAGCCGGCCGGTACCCGGGGCCGCCGCGCCCGCGACCCCGGGGAGTGCTCCCGCGCTCCCTCCCCAGGCTCTGGAGATCGCGTCCGGGTACGCCTTCGCGGGTCCGGCCGTCGACCTGGGCGCCCTGGTGTGGGACGGGCAGTGCCTGCCCGGCGCGCGGATCCGCGTCCCGCTGTCGGTGCTCAACCGGCACGGCCTGGTCGCGGGCGCGACCGGCACCGGCAAGACCAAGACGCTCCAGCTGATCGCCGAGCAACTCTCGGCCCAGGGCGTGCCCGTGTTCCTGGCGGACGTCAAAGGGGACGTCTCCGGTGTCTCGGCACCCGGGCAGGAGAACGAGCGGGTGCGCGCACGGGCGGCCGAGACCGGCGGGCACTGGACGCCCACCGCCTTTCCCGCAGAGTTCTACGCACTGGGCGGCCTCGGCCGGGGCATCCCCGTCCGCGCCACGATCACGAGCTTCGGCCCGGTGCTGCTGTCGAAGGTGCTCCAGCTGAACCGGACTCAGGAGCAGTCGCTCGGCCTGATCTTCCATTACGCGGACACCAAGGGTCTGGAACTGGTCGACCTGAAGGACCTGCGGGCGGTGGTGGCCTTTCTGACGTCGGACGAGGGCCGGGCGGAGCTGAAGGAGATCGGCGGTCTGTCGACGGCGACGGCCGGGGTGATCCTGCGGGCGCTGACGGCCTTCGAGGCGGAGGGGATGGCGCCCTTCTTCGGGGAGCCGGAGTTCGACACGAGCGAGCTGCTGCGCACGGCGTCCGACGGCCGGGGCACGCTGTCCGTGCTCGAACTGCCCGCGGTCCAGGACAAGCCGCAGCTGTTCTCCACCTTTCTGATGTGGCTCCTCGCGGATCTCTTCCACGATCTGCCGGAGGTCGGTGACGTCGACAAGCCGAAGCTGGTCTTCTTCTTCGACGAGGCGCATCTGCTGTTCAGCGGGGCGTCCAAGGCGTTCCTGGACGCGATCACCCAGACGGTGCGGCTGATCCGCTCCAAGGGTGTCGGTGTCCTCTTCGTCACGCAGACCCCGCGGGACGTGCCCGCGGAGGTCCTGGCCCAGCTCGGCAGCCGCGTCCAGCACGCGCTGCGCGCCTTCACCCCGGACGACCAGAAGGCGCTGAAAGCCGCGGTGCGGACCTTCCCCACCTCCGCCTACGACCTGGAGGAGGTGCTGACCGGCCTCGGCACGGGGGAGGCGGTGGTGACGGTCCTGAGCGAGCGGGGCGCCCCGACACCGGTCGCGGTGACACGGCTGAGGGCGCCGGAGTCCCTGATGGGGCCGGTGGACGCGGAGAGGCTGGAGCGGGCGGTCACGTCGTCGCCGCTGTACGGGCGTTATGCGCAGGCGGTCGACCGTGAGTCGGCGTACGAGAGGCTCGCGGCCCGGGAGACGGCAGGCCGGCCGGTCAAGGAGACGACGACCGGGGGCGGGCGGGAGACCGGACGGGAGGAGCCGTCCCTGGTCGAACAGGTCGTCACCAGCGGGGCCTTCAAGTCCCTGGCCCGCTCCCTGGGCACGCAGCTGGGCCGGGAGATCACACGCTCCCTCTTCGGAACGGCCCGCCGCGGACGCTAGTGCCGCGACCGGAAGGGCGGTCGCAGCACCGGACCGTGTAGGGGCGGCCGCCCGGTGCGGGCGGCCGCTGTCTGCTACTCGTGGTCGCTCTCCCGGGCGCCGGCCGGCGGGGGCTCTTCGCCGGTGTCGGGTTCGGGATCGGGTTTCGGTCGCTGCTTGGTGGTGCGGACGGCCTCGGCCCGCAGCAGGGCGAGCAGGGCGGCGTACGGATCTCTGGGCATGACTTCGTCCTTGCGTTGCTGACGGCGGTTGCTGACGGCGGTTGCTGACGGCGGTTGCTGACGGCGGTCGACGGTGCGGAGGCCGGACCGGTCAGCAGCGCAGGACGACGGTGCGCAGGGCGCACAGGGCGGGGAAGAACGGTGCTCGGGCGGGCGCGGGGGCAGGGACCCGGGGTTCGGACGGCCCGCCGGTCCCCCGTGGCACCGGCCGCAGCGGTACGGGCGCACGCGGTCCCTGGGGGTTCGCCGGCCGCAGTGCCGCGACGAGCACCTCGTGCTCCGCGTCGCAGGCCTGGGACGCGAACACCGTGTCGGAATCGTCCGTCACGGCCTCGGCGTGCGCACCGGCCGCGAGCAGCGCGATGAGCACCAGGAGCACCCGCAGCCAGGCATACCGACGAGCGGTACGAGGGGGGTGCGGGGTGGTGCTCACAGGGGTCATCTGCCCGTCGACACGGCGCCGTTCATCGCATCGGACGGCAGAATCGCCCGGTCGAGTGAGGTGTGCGGCGCGTGGTTGACGGATTCACACGGTGTGCGGGATCCGCTCGGCGCGGCCGCGGATACGGACCGCCGTGATCAGCTCGACGATGCCGACCACGATCAGCCACCAGCCGGTGACCAGCGTGAGCACGGCGAGCGAATGGAACGGCGAGACGATCAGCACGATCCCGGCGACGAAGGTGACGATCCCGAGGACGGCCTGCCAGCCGCGCGCGGGCACCGCGGGGTCATGGGCGGCCGCCACGGTCTGGGCGATCCCGCGGAACAGCCAGCCGATGCCGATCCACAACGCGAGCAGCAGGATCGACTCCAGGGGACCCCGGAAGCAGAACAGCCCCAGCACGATCGACAGGGCCCCGCTGAGGAAGCCGAGGACCCGCAGCGAGGTGGCCCGGTGCGTACCGAAGGCGGACGCCACCTGGAGCACGCCGCTGACGATGAGATAGAGCCCGAAGAGGACTCCGGCGGCGAGCAGGGAGGGCCCCGGCCAGAGCAGGATCAGGATCCCGAGGATCAGGGACGCGACACCCGTGGCCAGCACGACCTGCCAGGCGGTGCGGGAGAGCAGGTGCAGGATGCCCTCGACGGGGGGCTCCAGGCCGTCCGACAGCGGTCGTTGCGCGTGCGGGTCGCGGCCGGCGTGGACCCGGCGGTCGTCGTACTCGGATCCCCACGGGGAACCGCTCGGTGCGTCGGTCATGGTCCATGCTTGGACCGCCGCCCGGGGGCCCGCCACCCGGGTGGTCCGATCGACGGAACGGACACCGCACGGACAGGCGGCCGGGGCCGCCGGGGCCGGTCCGACGACCGGGTGCGCCCGGACCGGGCCCTACGCGCGTGCCGTCCCGGTCGCCTTCGCCGCTTTCGCCGCCTTGGCCGCCGCCTTCATCTCCTGCTTGTGCGCCCGCACCTTCGCCAGCGACTCGGGACCGGTGATGTCCGCGACCGAACGGAAGGACTCCGTCTCGCCGTACGACCCCGCGGCCTCGCGCCAGCCTCGGGGCCGCACCCCCAGCTGCTTGCCGAGCAGGGCGAGGAAGATCTGCGCCTTCTGCCGGCCGAACCCCGGCAGCTCCTGGAGCCGCTTCAGCAGCTCCGGTCCGCTGTCGACGTCCCGCCACAGGGCCTCGGCGTCGCCGTCGTAGTGCTCGACGACATAGCGGCACAGCTGCTGGATGCGCCCCGCCATCGATCCCGGGTAGCGGTGCACCGCGGGCTTCTCGGACAGCAGCGCGGCGAACGCCTCCGGGTCGTACGCCGCGATCTCGTGCGCGTCGAGGTCCTCGGTGCCGAGCCGCTGCGCGATGGTCCACGGCCCCTTGAACGCCCACTCCATCGGGATCTGCTGGTCCAGCAGCATCCCGGTCAGCGCGGCGAGCGGGCTGTGCCCGAGGAGCGCGTCGGCCGGGGGGTCCTGGGCGAGGTGCAGCGTGACGTCCATGTCCCGATGATCGCCCCGCCGAGCGCCGTCCGCACCCTTCGCGTACGATGCGCTGACTACTTAGGCAAGGCTTACCTAAGCTGAGCTGTCCGTGTCGATCACAATGGGGTGCAGGGTGACCACCGAGACCTACCGCGACGCCTGGGGCATCCCGCATCTGCGAGCCGACGACGCCCGGGCGCTCGCGCGTGCCCAGGGCCGGGTCACCGCGCTGGACCGCGCATGGCAGCTGGAGGTCGAACGGCACCGCGCCCAGGGCACCTCCGCGTCCTTCCTCGGCCCGTCCGCCCTGGCCTGGGACGTCCTCGCGCGACAGGCCCGCATCGAGGACACGGCGCGACGCTGCTTCGCCGCCCTGGAGCGACAGGACCCGGAGACCGCCGCCTGGGTGAGCGCCTACACCGAGGGGGTCGCCGAGGGGCTGGACGAGGGCGCCCGGCGCGCACCCGAGTTCGCGAGCGCGGGCCTTGCCCCCGGCCGCTGGGAGCCCTGGCATCCGCTCGGTGTCTGGCTCGCCACCCACATCCTGTTCGCCGGGTTCCCCGCCAAGCTCTGGCGCGAGAAGGTCGTCCGGCATCTCGGCGAGGACGCTGTCGCCCTCTTCGCCACCGATGGGCCCGGCACCCTGGGCAGCAACGGCTGGCTGGCCGGCGGCGAGCGGACCACGACCGGAGGGGCCCTCATCGCGGGCGATCCCCACCGCTTCATCGAGGACCCGGGCGTCTACCAGCAGATCCGCCTGGCCTGCCCGGAGTTCGACGTCGCCGGCCTCGCCGTCCCGGGCGTCCCCGGCATCGCCCACTTCGCCCACACGGGCCCGGTCGCCTGGGCGATCACCAACGCGATGGCCGACTACCAGGACCTCTACAGCGAGCGCCTGCGCCGCACCGCGGACGGCGGCGTGGAGGCCCTGGACCCGGACGGGCGGTGGCGTGCCGTGACCCGGCACATCGAGAAGGTCGAGGTGGCCGGGGGCGATCCGGTGGAGGTGGAGGTGATCGAGACGCCGAGGGGCCCGGTGGTCAGCGGCGGCCCGCAGGACGCCCACTCCGACCGGGAGGCCGCCGACCAGGACCCCCCGATCGCCCTCGCCCTGCGCCATCCGGCCCGTGTCACCGGCGAACTCGGCTTCGGCGCCCTGCTCCCGCTGCTGCGGGCGCGCAGCGTCGCCGAGGTGGACCGGGCGCTGGACCGGTGGGCCGAACCCGTCAACGTCGTGCTGGCGGCGGACGTCCACGGCGAAGTGCTGCACCGCGTCGCCGGCGCCGTGCCGCAGCGGGCCGAGGCCAACCGCACCCGGCCCGTCCCCGCCTGGGAGCCCGGCCACGAGTGGCGGGGATGGCAGCCGACGCCCCGCGGGACCGTCGACGACGGCATCGCCGTGATGGCGAACCAACGCGGCCTCGCCGCCCCGCTCGGCGTCGAGTTCGCCCCCGCGCACCGGGCCGACCGCATCCGTGCCCTGCTGAGCCGGAAGGCCGCCTGGTCCGCTCAGGACATGCCGGCCCTGCACATGGACACCCATCTCGCCTCCGTCGCGCCCCTGCTGGATCGTCTCGCCGCCCTCGACGGCCTCACCCCCGAGGCGGGCGCGCTGCGTGACCGCCTGCTGCGCTGGGACCGGCACATGGACGCCGGCAGCACGGACGCGGCGGCGTACGCGGCGGTGCGCGACGCGCTCGTACGCCGGCTGGCGGCCCACCCCGCCCTTGCCGCGCTCGCCGCCCCGACCGGCCACCCGGAGGTCTTCGCGCCCTGGCTCGCGCTCGTGCCCCGGATCGGCTACGCCCTCGAACACCTGCTGAGGGCGGAGCGGCTGTACGGCGCCGACCGCGCGGCGATGCTGCGGGAGGCCGTCGAGGAGGTCGCCGCGAACCCGCCGGGGGGCACCTGGGGGGACACCCACCGGCTGGCCCCCTGGCGGGCGCTGCCGGAGACGTCGTACGAGGAACCGGGTCTGTCCGGCGACCACGACTGCGTCCTGTGCACCTCCGCCGTCCCCGGGCTGACCGACCGAAGCGCACGCGGCCCGGCGGCCCGGTACGTCTGGGACCTGTCCCGCCGCGAGAACAGCCTCTGGGTGGTCCCCTTCGGTGCCTCGGGCGTCCCGGGCTCGCCCCACCACCGCGATCAACTCCCCTTGTGGCTGAAGGGGGACCTCGTCCCGGTCGTCACCGACTGGGAACGTCTGACGAAGGAGAGCACCGATGGCCGCTGAGCCCCACGCCCCCGACCGCGAGGCCGTCCACGAACAGCCGGTCGACGACTTCGGCACCGTGCGGATCCTGCCCCTGGACCCCCGGGCCGACCTGGACGCCGTGCACACCTGGGTGAGCGACGAACGCGCCTCCTTCTGGGGCATGAACGGCATGACGAGACAGCAAGTGGGCGAGATCTACGCCCATATGGACACACTCGACACCCACCATGCTTTTCTCCTCGTCAAAGACGGTGAACCGGCCGCGCTCCTGCAGACCTACGAGCCGGAGGCCGACCGGGTCGGCGAGTGCTACCCCGTCGAGCCCGGCGACCTCGGCGTCCATCTCCTCCTCGCGCCCGCCGGACCCGGCGGGGCCCGGCCCGGCTGGACGTCGGGCCTGCTGGTCGCCGTCGTCGCGTACGTCTTCACCGTTCTCGGCCGGCGGCGGATCGTGGTCGACCCCGACGAGCGCAACACGAAGGCGACAGCCCGCTTCCTGCGCCAGGGCTTCGTCGCCGGCCCGGCCGTCGTCCTGCCGGAGATCGACCTCCCGGACGTGTACCTGCCCGAGAAGCGCGCCCGGTTGGCGTTCCTCGACCGTGAGGCGGCCCTAGGTCCTGCCGTCACTCCCGTCGTCCGCCCGGATGGCGTCGCGGGGCAGGCGGGAGTTCGACGACAGGGCCTACCCTGCCTGCCGTGACCCCTCACGACCTCATCGCGCACTACGGCATGGAACCGATCCCGCGTGAGGGCGGGCGGTTCCGGCGGACCTGGACGGGACCGGAGCGGCCCGACGGGCGCCCGGAGGGCACCGCGATCGTCGCGCTGCTGACCGCCGCACCGCAGGACTGCTCCGCACTGCACCGCCTCCCGGCCGACGAGGTCTGGCACTTCTACCTCGGCGACCCGCTCCACCTGCTGCTCCTCGCCCCGGACGGCGGTGTCCGCACCGCCGTCCTCGGGCCGGACGTCCTGCGCGGCCAGCACATCCAGCTCACCGTGCCCGCCGGCACCTGGATGGGCGGGCGGGTCGCCGACGGCGGGGCGTGGACGCTCTTCGGCTGCACGATGGCGCCGGGCTTCACGGACGAGGGCTACGAGCACGGTGACGCGGCCGTGCTGAGCGCCCGCTACCCGGCCGCGGCGGACCGGATCGCGGAGTTGTGCCGGCCGTGAGCGGACTGCTGGCGGGGCAGACGGCCCTGGTGACCGGGGCGGCCGTCGGCATCGGACGCGGTATCGCGCTGCGGTTCGCCGAGGAGGGCGCGGCGGTCGCGGTGCACTGCCGCACCTCGGTGGCGGCGGCGCGAGAGGTGGCCGAGCGGATCCGCGGCACCGGCGGCCGGGCGGTCGTCCTGCGGGCCGACCTGACCGACGAGGACGCCTGCCGGCGCCTGGTGCGGGAGGCAGCCGAGTTCGGCGTGGGCCGGCTCACCGCGCTGGTCAACAACGCGGGGGTGCAGCCGACGCGGGAACTGGCCGGGATGACGGCCGCCGAGTGGCGGGCCGTGGTCGACACCGACCTCTCCAGCGTGTTCGCCTGCACCCAGGCGGCCGTGGAGGTCATGCGGGAGACGGGCGGCGGCAGTGTCACCCACATCGCCTCGATCGAGGCCACGCACCCGGCGCCCCTGCACGCCCACTACTGCGCCGCCAAGGCGGCCGTCGTCATGCACGCCCGGTCGGCGGCCCTGGAGTACGGCCCGCTCGGCATCCGCGTCAACACCGTCTCGCCCGGCCTGATCGCCCGCGAAGGCCTGGCCGAGGCTTGGCCGGAGGGCGTGGAGCGGTGGCAACGGGCCGTCCCCACCGGCCGGTTGGGACGCCCGGAGGACATCGGTGACGCCTGTGTGTTCCTGGCCTCCCCGCTCGCGTCCTGGATCAGCGGCCACGACCTGGTGGTGGACGGCGGGGTGTCGGCCCGGCCCACGTGGTGACACGGCCGCCCGGTCATGATGACATAACCCTCGTACGGACGTGCGGCGTCGCCCCGGTGCTGAGCACAGGGGACACCGCGTCCGTACGTAACAGGACCCGGGAACGGCGAATACGGGAGACATGACGTGGGCGCAGCACGCGTGCAGGGAAGGAGCCCGGGGGCGGGCGGGCGTCGCGGGGGGCTTCGGCGCCTGGCCCTCCTGCTGGTCGTCGTCCCCCTGGTCCTCCTCGCGGGAGGCGGTTCCGCGTCCGCGCACGCCGCACTGAAGGGCACCGATCCGGCGGACGGCACCGTGCTGAGGACGGCACCGAAGGCGGTCACCCTCACCTTCTCCGAGTCGGTCGGCCTGCTGGACAACTCCATCCGCGTCCTGGACCCGGGCAACCGCCGGGTGCACACGGGCAGTCCGGAGCACGCGGACGGGCGCGCCGACACCGCGCGGGTCACGCTCCCGCACCTGCCCGACGGCACCTACATCGTGGCGTGGCGGGTGGTGTCGGCCGACAGTCACCCGGTGAACGGCGCCCTCACGTTCTCCGTCGGCAAGCCCTCTGTGACAACCGCCGTCGTCACAGGCGACGAGGCCCAGGACGCGGCCTCCGCCGCGCTCTACGACATCGCCCGGTACGTCGCCTACGGCGGACTGGCCCTGGTGCTCGGCATCAGCGTGTTCGCGATGGCGACCGGGGTGAACGGGGCCCGCGGTCTGCTCGTGGGCGGCTGGTGGACGCTGCTGGGCGCTACGTGCGCGCTGCTGCTGCTCCGGGGCCCGTACGAGCGGGGCAGCGGCCCGGCGGCGGCGTTCGACCCGTCGGTCCTGCGGGAGACGCTGACGAGCCGGCCGGGCCTCGCGCTGCTCGCGCGGCTGGTGGTGCTGGGGCTGGCGGCGGTGGTCGTCGGCCGGTCGGGGGCGGCGCCGCGCGGCCGGCCGCGGTTCGCGATCGTGAGCGTGCTGTCGGTCGCGCTGACCCTCACCTGGGCGGTGTCCGAGCATGCCTCCGCCGGGATACAGGTGCCGGTGGCGATGACCTCGGCGGTGCTGCACCTGCTGGCGATGGCGGTGTGGCTGGGCGGTCTCGCGGCGCTGCTCACGGTGTTGTACCGGGCGCCGGAGGAACTCCCGGCCCACGCGGTCGCCCGGTTCTCCCGGCTGGCCTTCGCCGCGGTCGCCGTACTGGTCGCCACCGGCGTCTACCAGTCCTGGCGCGGCCTCGGCTCCCTCGACGCGCTCACCTCCACGGTCTACGGCAGGCTGCTGACCGCCAAGCTGGTCGCGGTGGTGTGCCTGCTGGCGGCGGCGGCGTACTCGCGCCGCTGGACGGCACGGCTCGCGGTGCCCGCGGCCAGGGTGCCGGTGCCGGAGCGGGCACGGGAACCGGTGACGGCCGGGGGCGGACCGGCACGCCCGGGGGCGCTGCACGAGGACGGCCCGCCGGAGCCGGGACCGCAGCGGCGCGCCCTGCGCCGCTCGGTGCTGGCGGAGGTCACGATCGGGATTGTGGTGCTGGTGCTCTCGACACTGCTCAGCGGCACCCAGCCGGGCCGGGCGGCGACGGAGTCGGCGGCCTCGACGGCTGTGGCCGACGAGTCCCTCGGCTCCACCACGGAGCTCCCCTTCGACGTGGGAACGGCCGGCGGGCACGGCAAGGTGCAGATCGAGCTGACGCCGGCCCGGGCGGGCGAGAACGCCGTCCAGGCGGTCGTCTACGGTCCGGACGGGGGGATCGCCACCGTTCCGGAACTGCGCCTGACCTTCACGTTCAAGGCGCGCAACCTCGGCCCCCTGGACGCGGGGCTCACCGACCGGGGCGGCTACTGGGCCGCGGACGTGCTGAACCTGCCGCTGCGGGGCGCCTGGACCATGAAGGCGACCATCCGCACCAGCGACATCGACCAGGTCACCGTGTCGAGGACGGTGACGATCGGTTAGCGGGAGCAGGGTGCGGAAGATGATGTTCCGTCACCCGTGGGCGGTGAGCGGACCTGTTTGGTTCAAGGGCTCCGACCTCACGACTGACCATGGGTGACGACCCGTCGAACGCCCACCATGCGGCGCCTCGATACCGGTTCTCCACTGCCTGGTTGTGAGCAGCAGCGATCAAGGTCGTGTCGATTACGTTTCCAAAACGGCTGCGGGGGCCTCTTGACGCATACCCGGACATGCGAGTGGGATGACGCCCACGATGTTCGGTCAAGTTGGTTTCTGATTGATTCTGACCCGCTCACAGGGGCCAGCCATGACCGACCCTGCCCCCAGGAGCCGTCATGCAGCACACTCCGTCCGGTCCCTCCCTCCCGAGCCTGAACCGCCGCTCCCTGCTGCGCGGTGTCGGTGGCGCCGCCGTCCTCGCCGGAGCTGGTATACCCCTGCTCAGCGCCTGCGGCGGCAGCGGAACGTCCTCCGACCCGAAGACCGTCACCCTCGGCTCCAACGCCTCCGACGCCGTGCCGAAGAAGGCCTTCACGGAGGTCTACGCGGCCTTCAAGAAGCAGTCCGGCATCACGGTCGACGTCAACACGAAGGACCACAACACCTTCCAGGAGCAGATCAACTCGTATCTGCAGGGCACGCCGGACGACGTGTTCAACTGGTTCGCCGGCTACCGCATGCAGTTCTTCGCCGCCAAGAAGCTCGCCACGCCGATCGACGACGTGTGGCAGAAGATCGGGGACAACTTCCCCGACGCGATGAAGAAGCTCAGCAAGGGCGAGGACGGCAAGTACTACTTCGTGCCGCTGACCACGTACCCGTGGGCGATCTTCTACCGCAAGAGCGTCTTCCAGCAGCACGGCTACCAGGTCCCCACCACCTGGGACCAGCTCGTGGCCCTGTGCAAGCAGATGAAGAAGGATGGCCTGGTCCCGATCGCCTTCGGCGACAAGGACGCGTGGCCGGCGATGGGCACCTTCGACCAGATCAACTTCCGCCTGAACGGCTACGACTTCCACGTCCAGCTGATGGCGGGCAAGGCGTCCTGGACCGACGCCAAGGTCAAGGCCGTCTTCGACCACTGGACCGAGATCCTGCCCTACCACCAGGACGGCGCCATGGGCCGCACCTGGCAGGACGCCGCGCAGACGCTGGTGTCGAAGAGGGCGGGCATGTACCTCCTGGGCAGCTTCGTGGCCCAGCAGTTCACCAACAAGGCGGACCTGGACGACCTCGACTTCTTCGCCTTCCCGGAGATCAACCCCGCCTACGGCCAGGACACCGTCGAGGCGCCCACCGACGGCTTCATGGTCAGCAAGGCCCCGAAGAACCACGCGGGCGTCCTGAAGCTGCTGGAGTACCTGGGCTCCCCCGGTGCCGAGGAGACCTACCTCAAGACCGACCCCAGCGTGGTGGCCGCCTCCTCCAAGGCCGACACCTCCTCGTACAGCGTGCTGCAGAAGAAGGCGTTCGAGATGATCGGCGGCGCCAAGAGCCTCACCCAGTTCATGGACCGCGACAGCCGCCCGGACTTCACCTCCACGGTGATGCAGCCCGCGCTGCAGAAGTTCATCCAGGACCCCAAGGGCGTCGACAGCCAGCTGTCCTCGATCGAGCGCCAGAAGAAGACGATCTTCGCGTCCGCATGAGCGCCGACACGACCACGAAGACCCCGGAGGCGGCCCCCGAGCCGCCCCCGGGCACCGCATCCAAGAAGAAGGCGGTCACGCGGGGGCACCGTCGCCTGCTGACCCGCCGAGACCGGATCACGCTCGCCCTGATGGCGGGCGTGCCCACGGTCCTGCACGTGGCCCTCGTCTGGGTCACCGCCCTGGCCTCCATCGCGCTCGCCTTCACCACCTGGGACGGCATCGGGTTCGACTCGATCCAGTGGGTGGGCCTGGACAACTTCAAGCAACTCTTCACCGACAACCCGCAGTTCTGGCCGGCCGTCCAGCACAACGTCGTCTGGTTCGTGGTGCTGATCCTGATCCCGACGCCGTTCGGCCTGTTCCTGGCTGTACAGCTGGACAAGAAGATCCGGTTCAGCAGGGTCTACCAGACCGCGTACTTCCTGCCGGTCGTCATCTCCATGGCGTGCATCGGCTTCGTCTGGCAGCTCGTCTACAACCCGGACACCGGCCTGATCAACAGCATCATCGGCGCGAACAAGCCGGGCCACTACATCGACTGGATCGGCGACCCCAGCCTCAATCTGTGGGCCGTCCTCATCGCTGCGTCCTGGCGGCACACCGGCTACATGATGATCTTGTACCTGGCCGGTCTGAAGAGCGTGGACCCCTCGCTGCGCGAGGCCGCGGCCCTGGACGGCGCCAACGAGTGGCAGACGTTCAAGAGCGTCATCTTCCCCACGCTGCGCCCGACCAACACCGTCGTGCTGGTCGTCACCATCATCGAGTCGCTGCGCGCCTTCGACCTGGTCTTCGTCTTCAACAAGGGCGCCCAGGGCACCGAGCTGCTGTCGATCCTCGTGACCAACAACATCATCGGTGAGTCCAGCCGTATCGGTTACGGGTCGGCGATCGCCGTCGTCCTGCTGGTGATCTCGCTCGCCGTGATCATCCCGTATCTGGTGGCCACCTTCCGGAAGGAGCGGCGAGCGTGAGCGCCTCCACCCTCGCGACCGGCGCGCCGACGAAGCGCGCGCCCGTCCGCCCCGCCCGCGTCCTGCTGCATGTCTTCCTCGCCGGTACGGCCCTGGCATGGCTCGCTCCGCTGCTGTGGGCGATCTTCTCGGCCCTGCGCCCGTACAGCGAGACCAGCGCCAAGGGCTATGTGTCCTGGCCGGACAAGCTGAGCCTGGACAACTTCACGAACGCCTATCAGCAGTCCGGCATGCTGCACTACTTCGGCAACACACTGCTGATCGCGGTGCCGGCCGTGCTGCTGACGCTGTTCCTGTCGTCGATGGTCGCCTTCTACGTCAGCCGCTTCGACTTCCGTCTCAACCTCGCGCTGATGCTGCTCTTCACGGCGGGCAACCTGCTCCCGCAGCAGGTCATCATCACCCCGCTGTACCGGCTGTACCTGCTCACCAACCTGCCGGGCATCACGGAGAGCGGCAAGCTGTACGACTCCGCGCTCGGCCTGGTCCTCATCCATGTGGCGTTCCAGTCCGGCTTCTGCGCCTTCGTGCTGAGCAACTACATGCGCTCGCTGCCGCACGAGCTGACCGAGGCCGCGCTCGTCGACGGCGCCTCGGTGTGGCGGCTGTACTGGCAGATCACGCTGCCGCTGTGCAAACCGGCGATGGCGGCCCTGGCGACCCTGCTGTCCATCTGGATCTACAACGACTTCTTCTGGGCCCTGGTCCTGATCTCCACCGGCGAGAAGATGCCGATCACCTCGGCCCTGAACAACCTGTCCGGCCAGTACTTCACGGATCCCAACCTGGTCGCCGCCGGCGCCCTGCTGACCGCGATCCCGACGCTGATCGTGTACTTCGCGCTGCAGCGCCAGTTCGTCAGCGGTCTGACCCTGGGCTCCAACAAGGGCTGACCCGACCGGCGAGATACGGCGGTGGTGCGGGGGCCCGGCCCGGCGGGGCCCCCGGCACCCAGGGGAGTCGTCGGCTCACAGAGTGGCCTCGCCGAACTGTTCGAGCAGCGCGTCGACCGGTCGCTGTCCGGCGCCCGAGGCCGCGCCGCCGTGCAGGGCCTGTTCCGCCCAGATGACCTTGCCGCGGGGGGTGTACCGCGTTCCCCACCGCTGGGAGAACTGCGCGACGAGGAACATCCCGCGCCCGCCCTCGTCCGTGGTCGCCGCCCGCCGCAGCCGCGGCGAGGTGCTGCTGCAGTCCGCGACCTCGCAGATCAGCGAGCGCCCGTAGAGCAGCCGTGCCCTGACCGGCGGGGCGCCGTACCGGATGGCGTTGGTGACCAGCTCGCTGAGGACGAGTTCGGTGGTGAACGCGGTCTCCTCCAGCCCCCAGTCGCACAGCCTCTCCCGGCACTGCGCCCGTACCGAGGGCACCATCGCCGGGTCCGAGGGCACGTCCCAGTCGGCCACGTGCGAGGGCGGGAACAACCGGGTACGCGCCACCAACAGGGCGATGTCGTCGCAGGGGTGGTCCGGTTTCAGCCCGTCGATCACCGCCCGGCAGGCCTCCTCCGGATTGCGCCCCCCGGCCCCGTCCAGGGCCCGGCGCAGGTCGGCCAGTCCGGTGTCGATGTCACGGCTGCGGTTCTCCACCAGACCGTCGGTGTAGAGCACCAGCTGTGATCCCTCGGCCAGCCGCAGCTGCGCGGTCTCGAAGGGGTATCCGCCCAGTCCCAGCGGGGCCGAGGCCGGAACCTCGGGACTGCTGACGACCCCCTCCGGGGAGACCACCAGCGGGCCGGGATGCCCGGCGCGGGCCATCGTGCACGTCCCCGTCACCGGGTCGTAGATCGCGTAGAGGCAGGTCGCCCCGGTCACCCCCTCTCCCTCGTGGCCTTCGGCGGCACCGTTCGGCCGCTCCTCGTTGTCCATGCGCACGACCAGGTCGTCGAGGTTCCCGAGCACCTCGTCCACGGGGAGGTCCAGCGTGGAGAAGTTGTGCACCGCGGTGCGCAGCCGCCCCATCGTCGCGGCCGCGTGCAGGCCGTAGCCGACGACGTCCCCGATCACCAGCGCCACCCGCGCGCACGACAGCGGGATCACGTCGAACCAGTCCCCGCCCACCCCCCGGCCCTCCGCCGGCAGATACCGCCAGGCCACATCGAGCGCTTCCTGTTCCGGCTGGCCGCGCGGCAGCAGGCTGCGCTGCAGCGTCACCGCCATCTTGTGCTCCCGGGTGAACCTGCGGGCGTTGTCGATGGCGACCGCCGCCCGCGCGGCCAGCTCCTCCGCGAACGACAGGTCCTCCGGCCCGTACGCCGGGGATCCCGCCATCCGGTAGAAGTTCGCCACGCCCAGTGGCATCCCCCGGGCCTGGAGCGGCACGGCCACCAGCGAACGCAGACCGCACTCCAGGGCCTTCCGGGCACGCCCCGGGTCCTGCGCCTGCCAGTCGGGCGCCTGCCGCAGGTCCGGCTCCAGCACCCCCCGTCCCTGCTGCAACGTCCTCATCTGCGGACCCTTGGGCGAGATCGTGATCAGTTCGCCGACCGGATAGACCGGGATCATCCGGGTGTCGCCGGTGATCGCCGCGCGCCGCAGATGCCGCCATCCCTCGGCCGTCGGCTCCCAGCCGCGCAGCACCGAGTCCAGCAGGTCCACCGTGACCGCCTCGGCGAACTGCGGCACCGCCACCTCGGCCAGTTCCTCGGCGGTATGCAGCACGTCCAGGGTCGTCCCGACCCGCACACCGGCCTCGTACAGCAGGGTCAGCCGCTCCCGCGCCACCTCGGCCCGCCCCGTGACCGCCGCCAGCTCGGTGGTGTCCCGCAAGGTCACCACACTGCCGTCGGGTCCCGTGTCCGGGACCGTGGGCCGCTTGTTCACCGCCAGCAGCCGGTCCTCCACCCGGTAGACCTGATCGGTGACCGGCCCCGCCGACGCGAGCAGTCGGGTGAGCGGCTCCGGCAGGTCCAGCTCCCGCACCGGGCGCCCCTTGGCACCCGGCGGCAGGCCCAGCAGCCGCAGTGCCTCGTCGTTGGCCAGCAGCAGCCGATCGTCGGCGTCGGTGATCAGCACGCCTTCCCGGACGGAGTGCAGGACCGCGTCGTGGTGCTTGTACAACCGGGCGAGCTCCTCCGGGGCCAGGCCGCGGGTCTGCCGCCGCAGCCGCCGGGCCACCAGCGTCGTCCCGGCCGTGGCCACCACGAACGTGCCCGCGCCTGCCCCCAGGATGAGCGGCAGTTGCGGCATCCACAGTCCGGACACGTTCTTGACCGTGATCCCGGCCGAGACGAGGCCCACGACCGTCCCGTGCGCGTCGGTCACCGGGACCACCGCCTGCACGGCGGTCCCCTTGCCCGCGGGCAGGGGCGGCCCGCCGACCTGCTCGACGACGGTGTGGCCGTGCAGCGCAGGCTGGATGGTGCCGACGAACTTCTTCCCGATCTCCTCCGGGTACGGGTAGGTGTAACGAATCCCCTGGGTGCTCAGGGCCACCACGAAGTCCACGCCGGACCGCTTCCGTGCCGCCTCGGCCTTCGGTTGCAGCACCTTGGTCGGGTCAGGGCTGCGGAACGCCTGGACCACACCGGGAGCGTTCGCGAACGTGTGCGCCGCCACGACCGCCTCCCGCTTCCCCTCCTGCAGGGCGTCCCGGGCCGACTGCAGCACCACGGCCGCCACTGCGGCCCCGACCAGCAGGACCACGATCACGAACTGGACGAGGAAGACCTGCCCGGCCACGCTGTGCAGGTTCAGCAGCCGGGGACGACCAGTGCGCGGCCGGCGTTCAGCAGACACGACGGGCTCCAGTACCGCCGGACAACACCTCCATGTTCCCTTCATAACACCGTGGGGCGAACAAGGACCCACTCACCCGAAACGTGCCATCAACCCGCGTTCCAGGCGCTCCGGACACCCGGGCCGGCGGGCCGGGTCCGGCGCCTTGCGCTGCGACGGGCCGGACTCTGGATGCCACTGAAATCGAACACGTGATTGAATCTGTGCATGCGACGGTTTCCCGACGACCTCGTCCAGGCCCAGCAGGAGTGGAGCACCATCTATCGCCGGCTCGCCGAACGGCCCGGCCGGACCGAGCTGCGCCGGCGCCTGTACCGGCTGTCGACCGCGGTGCTCTTCCATCCGTACTGGCAGGAGCGCGGACGGACCCCGGCCGCCTGGGCGGAACTGCGCACCCTGGGGCGGGAAAGGGGGAGCCGGCGGCCGTTGTCGTAGGCGGGTGACAGGATCGCTGCCATGTCTCTGCCTGAACCCGATGATCTGACCTCGCTGGTTCTGCGCACCGATTTCGGTGACGACGGATCCTGGGACGCGGTTCGAGCCGCACTCGACGCCGCGGACGACCATTCCCCCGCCACATACGTCGACGACCCTCGTTTCGCCGAGGCGAGCGTCCAGGCGCTGCTGAACGAGGAAGCCGCGACAGAGGGGGACGAGCGGGCCTTCCATGTCTTCCTGGCGGACGCGGCCACCATGGCGGATCCGTCGTATCCGCTGCTGGCCGTGGACCTGGCGGACGAACCCGGGCGGACGTTCAGAGTCCCTGCCCGGTGGTTCTTCGACGTGTCGGCGAACCTCAGCCTCGCCAACATGGACTTCGCCGAATTCGCCGATGCCGCTGATGGGTCGGGGACCTTCCACGGCTTCGACGAGGGCTGAGGTGCCATCAGAGATGGTGCGCGCGGCCGGAGTCCGGGGTCCGGTGCGCATATTGACCCGAATCGGCTAGATGCGGTCGTGTCGGATCGGGGAACGACTGCAGACGGTGACGCAGGTGCTCACTATGCCAGTGATCATGCAGCGAGACACTGCTGCGTCTCCCCCCGAGAGGAAAAAGAGAATGCGTCGTGGCATTCCCTTGTCGGTGATGCTGTCGTCCCTGGCAGTTCTGGCCTGTCCCGCATCGGCCTCCGCCGAAGACACCCCCGTGACACTGGAGGTGACCGGCGGCGGCCTCGGCATCACGGTGCCGGCGGGACCGGTCGACCTCGGTGCGACCAACGTCAGCTCCAGCCCGCAGACGGTCACCAACCAACTGGGCAACGTCACCGTGACCGATCAGCGCGGCGGCACCGCCGGCTGGATCGTCACGGCCCAGGCCGTGGACTTCGTCGGGCCCAACAACTCCACCATCTCGGTCTCCGCGCCGAACTCCAGTACGTATCACGCTCCTCAGGCGAGCGTGATCGGCTCCGCCACGGTGACCCCGTCGGACCTGAGCCCCATGTACCCGCCGGGCCCCGTGCAGACCGCCACTGCGGTCACCGGCACCAACTCGGCCACCTGGAACCCGACGATCTCGATCACGGTGCCCGCGAACTCGCTCGCGGGCACGTACACCTCGACCATCACGCATTCCGTGGCGTGACGTAACGCGAGCCGAGGTTCTTCTGTGCACAAGTACATTCCGGCCGGAGCGCTGTGCCTGCTGGCGCTTGCCGGGACCGTCGGCGGCCCTCCGTCCGCGATCGCGTCACCCCGTGTCGCGGCGGCGGGGGGCGCCCGCGGTCAAGGCAGCTTCTCCGTACGGCTCGTCGACGTTCCCGCGCCTCTCGTCAACGACACACGCGCACGTCAGTACATCATCGACAATCTCCGTCCCGGCGCCACCATCCGCCGACGTGTCGAGGTGGCGAACACCTCCCGCGAACCGGCCCGCGTCGTGATGTATCCCAGCTCCGCGAGAATCAAGCACGGTTCGTTCGTCGGCACCTTCGGAAGGCGAAGAAACGAACTGACCTCCTGGATGTCACTGGACAGGAAGTGGCTGCGGGTACCGCCCCGCTCCACGGCCCGTACGACCGTGACGATCCACGTGCCCCAGGACGCGGCGCCCGGCGAGAGATACGGCGTCGTCTGGGCCCAGATGTCCGGAGGACACGGCCCCGGTGTCACCTTGGTGAACCGCGCCGGTATCCGGGTGTATCTCTCCGTGGGCGGTCACAATCCACCGGCGACCAGATTCCGGGTGGACACGATGACCGGCGAACGCGACCGGTCCGGCCGGGCGATCGTCAGGGCGCAGGTCCACAACACCGGTGGCCGTGCTCTGGACTTGAGCGGAACCCTGGACCTGACCAAGGTGAGAGGCAGCATCAACGCCGGCCCCTACCCGGTCGAGCTCGGCACCACCCTCGCGCCCGGCCAGTCCGAACCGGTGACGGTGGTGGTGACCGACCAGGTGGCGAACGGCCCCTGGAAGGCCACCCTCCGCCTCAGGAGCGGCCAGTACGAGGAGACCTACCGCGCCCGCATCACCTTCCCGCGCCACAGCGGCCACGGCCGGGCGGCCCGGGCGCACGCCGTCGTCGCCGGCAGGTCCATGGCCTTCTACGGAGGGGCGACCGGGCTGGTCCTGGGCGGCGCCCTCCTGCCGGTCACCGTGCTGCTGCGGCGTCGGAAGGCGGCAGCACAGAGCACCTGAGGACGCCTGGCGGCCGGCGGAGTCTCCATGACCCCGCCCGAGGGACCGCCGGTGAGAACGGAACACGTTCAAGGGCCCGACCGGGGCGAACCGGCCGGGCCCTTCCTCATCCCCCCACCACGGCACACCCGTGGCCGCAAGTCCCTAACGAGCCGTAGGGAATACCCCACGATTCACAGCGGTCACGGTCAAAGATGGTGAACTCTCAAGTACCGTCTCCGGGCATCCGCTCCAACGGCCTCCCCACCCCCCATCTCAACGGAGACCACAGCCCATGCCCGCAACGACGAACGCATCCGAGTCCGCGTTACCGGACGCCCGATGCGGCACCCCTGACGGTTCCCCGCCCGTCCGCACCACGCGCACTCCTCCCACCGTCCTGATGGACGACCAGGCACTCGCGGAATTCCTCAACGCGGCCGTCGGCGAGTACCGACTCGTCACCCCCGAGACCCCGTTGCCCTGTTTCGCGCTTCTGCTCGGGAGCGCGGAGGGGACGACGTACCACGTACGGCGTGTCGCTTTCGGCCGCAACGCCCGGACCAGTGACCCGGCGGCCCGACAGGAGTTCCGCGACACGATCGTGCCGGAGTTCGGACCGGCCTACGAGAACGAGCACCGTGGCTGGTGGATGGACTCCCGCGACCTCCTCCGGGCGTCCCGCGAAGCCGACGCCCTCGGGATGGACCTGCTCGGCTCCATCCATATGCACCCCGACTGGCACCGCTTGGGCCCGCCGTCGGAACGGGGCAAGGTGCTCAGCGAACGCCCGACTCCCATGGACCGCCACCTGTTCGGCCGGACCGGGTGGCCCCTCAACATCATCTGCTATCTGGAGCACCGCGGCGGCGTCTTCTACCACGCCCTGGCGGCCTGGGCCCCGCCTCCCCGGCAGCCTTCCGAGGGCACCGAGTGCCCCGAGTTCGCCCTCCGTGTCCGTACGAGCGCACTGCTGGAGGCGTGACACCGATGCACCAGCCCGACGACCCGAACACCCCCGCCCAGGACGGCACCCAGGACGGCAGCACTCAAGGCGATACCCAGGACGCCGCTGAGGCGATCCGGGCCCTGTGGGCCGAGATGGCACGCGGCTGGGCGGCGGGCGACGCCGCGCTCTTCGCCGCGAGCTTCGCGGAGGACTGCGACTTCACGACCGTACGAGGCGACAAACCGCCCGGCCGGACCGGCATCGAGGCCGGGCATCGCGCCCTCTTCCACGGACCGTACGCCGGAACCGTCCTCGACGCCCGGGTCATGGCCGTCCGATTCCTCCGCCCCGACCTGGCCACGGTCGAGGCGGAGTCGACCATCACCGCCCCGGACGGCGAGCCGCTCGCCACCACGCACGCGTTGGCCGTCGTGGAGCGGACAGCGCAGCGCCACTGGCTGATCAGGGCGTTCCACAACATGGTCCCCGCACCCCGCCCGGCACAGCGCGCCCTCGACCCGAAGGATCCCGCCGTGGACGAACCCACCGCTCGGCCGAAACTCCGCCACCTGGCCATCGTGGCCCGCGACCCCGAGAAGCTGGCGGAGTTCTACTGCTCGGTCTTCGCGATGGAACTCTTCCACCGCGATCCGGACGGCAGCTGCTTCCTCTCCGACGGCTGGCTGTCCCTCGCCCTGATCAAGCACCAGCTCGACGGCGAGACCCCGGTCGGCATGAACCACTTCGGCTTCCATGTCGAGGACACGGCCGCCACCTCCGAGGCCCTGATGGCGGCCGGCACCCCGAAACCGGCCGAACGCTTCACCGACCGCCCCTTCGCCGAGTACCGGGCCATGGACCCGGAGGGCAACTGGTTCGACCTGTCGGAACACGGCTTCGGCGGCCCCCGCGCATCCCCCGATCCCACCGAATCCTGAACCCCGACACCGTCGAAGGCCCCGACAACACTGAAGGCCCCGACACCGTCGAAGGCCTCGACCGGCGAGACGCGCTCTGGGCGCCGCCTGAACCCGACGGGAAATCCAACCGAGACGGAAACCGCGACGGAAACCGAGACGGACAATGTCGAAGGGCCCCACCGCGAACGGTGGGGCCCTTCGACATCGTGCCCGGTGAGGCACTGGCGGAGGATACGAGATTCGAACTCGTGAGGGGTTGCCCCCAACACGCTTTCCAAGCGTGCGCCCTAGGCCTCTAGGCGAATCCTCCGCCGGAAACATTACATGACGCGAGGGAGTGCTAGCGAACTCGTTCGGGGCCTGGGCGATCGGGTAGGCTGGGGCTCAGCCCCTCACGCGGCGCTATCTGACTGAACTCCCCCAGGGCCGGAAGGCAGCAAGGGTAGGTCGGCTCTGGCGGGTGCGTGAGGGGTCTTCTCTGTTTCCGGGCAGCAAAGGCGTTCCCCGGGCAGCCGGGGGCCGGGTCTTTCTCAGGGGCCGGGCGGGCCCCGCGGGGGGAGCGGCTTCGGGCGGGGCGTGTTGTCGGTGGGCGCCTATAACCTCGTAAGCGTGTCGTCTCTCGCGCTGTACCGCCGCTATCGCCCGGAGTCCTTCGCCGAGGTCATCGGGCAGGAGCATGTCACTGACCCGCTGCAGCAGGCGCTGCGGAACAACCGGGTCAATCACGCGTACCTGTTCAGCGGGCCCCGCGGCTGCGGCAAGACGACCAGCGCCCGCATCCTGGCGCGCTGCCTGAACTGCGACAAGGGCCCCACGCCGACCCCGTGCGGCGAGTGCCAGTCCTGCCGTGACCTGGCGCGGAACGGACCGGGGTCCATCGACGTCATCGAGATCGACGCCGCGTCGCACGGTGGTGTGGACGACGCCCGTGACCTGCGCGAGAAGGCCTTCTTCGGACCCGCGAGCAGCCGGTACAAGATCTACATCATCGACGAGGCCCACATGGTCACGTCGGCCGGTTTCAACGCGCTGCTGAAGGTCGTCGAGGAGCCGCCCGAGCACCTCAAGTTCATCTTCGCGACCACGGAGCCGGAGAAGGTCATCGGGACCATCCGCTCGCGCACCCACCACTACCCCTTCCGGCTCGTGCCGCCGGCGACCCTGCGGAGCTACCTCGCCGAGGTGTGCGAGAAAGAGGGCATCCCCGTCGAGGACGGGGTGCTGCCGCTCGTCGTGCGCGCGGGCGCGGGGTCCGTGCGTGACTCCATGTCCGTCATGGACCAGCTGCTGGCGGGCGCGGACACCGACGGTGTGACGTATGCCATGGCCACCTCCCTGCTCGGGTACACGGACAGCTCGCTCCTCGACTCCGTCGTCGAGGCCTTCGCCTCCGGGGACGGGGCCGCCGCCTTCGAAGTCGTGGACCGGATCATCGAGGGGGGCAACGACCCCCGTCGGTTCGTCGCCGACCTGCTGGAGCGGCTGCGCGACCTGGTGATCCTCGCCGCCGTGCCCGACGCCGTCGAGAAGGGACTCATCGACGCCCCGGCCGACGTACTGGAGCGAATGCAGGACCAGGCGGGCGTGTTCGGCCCGGCCGAGCTGAGCCGTGCCGCCGACCTCGTCAACGAGGGGCTGACGGAGATGCGGGGCGCGACCTCCCCTCGGCTCCAGCTCGAACTGATCTGCGCGCGCGTGCTGCTGCCCGCCGCGTACGGGGACGAGCGGTCCGTCATGGCGCGCCTCGACCGGTTGGAGCGGGGCGTCGACTTCTCCGGTGGAGCGGGCCCCGTCATGGGCTATGTCCCGGGACCCGGAGCGCACGACGCGATGGCCGGGGGACCGGTGCCGCAGCACGCGGAGCCCGTTCCGCCCGGCGGCGGTGCCGCGGCGGCTCGGGCCGCAGTGCGCGGCGGGGGCCCCGGGCCCGGCGGTGCGCCGGCGTCCGGCGCGGGTGTGTACGGGGCCGGGGGTCCCGGTGGCCACGACGGCGGGGCGGCGCCCGCCGCGGCCCCGCCGCCCGCACCCCAGGAGGCGCCTCCCGCCGCCTCTGCTCAGCCTCCGGCCGCCGCCGCCCCCGCCGCGCAGCCGCAGGCTCCGGCCGCCGCCGCTCCCGGCTCCTGGCCCACCGCCGGCGCGGCCGGCGGTGGCCGACGGCCCGGCGGGTGGCCCACGGCGACGCCCGCGGGCGGGAGTCAGGGCCCGGCCGCGCCCGTGCCACCGGCGGGCCCCGCGGCCGCGCAGGCGCCCGCCGCGTCCGCCGCTCCGGCCGCCGCGTCCACCCGGACCGCGGCCTCCGCCCCGGCTCCCGGCGGCCTCGACCCCCGCATGCTGTGGCCGAACATCCTGGAGGCGGTGAAGAACCGCCGCCGCTTCACCTGGATCCTGCTGAGCCAGAACGCCCAGGTGGCGGGCTTCGACGGCACGACGCTGCAACTCGGCTTCGTGAACGCGGGCGCGCGCGACAACTTCCTGAGCAGCGGCAGCGAGGACGTGCTGCGAGGCGCCCTGGCCGAGCAGTTCAATGTGCAGTGGAAGATCGAGGCGATCGTCGACCCGTCGGGCGGCTCGGCCCCGCAGCCCTCCGGGGGCTCCGGCTTCGGCGGCGGCTTCAACGCCGGCGGTGGTGGTGGCTACGGCGCCGGGGCACCGGCAGCGCCGCGCCCCGCACCCCAGCAGTCGGCACCGGCAGCGCGTCCGTCCGCAGCGGCGGCCCCGCCCCCGGCACCGGCCGGTCCCGCCTCCGCCCCGGCTCCCGCCGCGCCTTCCGCCCCGGCGCGGCAGCCGGTCGCCCCCGAGGACGACATGCCGGAGGACGACGACCCCGACCTGGACGAGTCGGCCCTCTCGGGCCATGAACTGATCGTCCGGGAGCTGGGCGCCACCGTCGTGGAGGAGTTCTCCAACGAGTGATGAGTGAGTCACCGACGGGTGGCGGTTTGGGTAAAGCCACAAACCTCCCTTCCGCTGTCCTTCGGCGGCCCCCACAAGGCCACCGGCTCGCGACCGTTAGGCTGACCTCGTGAAGGTCCTCGTCATCGGTAGCGGCGCCCGCGAACACGCCCTGTGCCGTTCCCTCTCCCTCGACCCCGACGTCACCGCGCTGCACTGCGCTCCCGGCAACGCCGGTATCGCCGAGGTGGCCCAGCTGCACCGGATCGACGCCCTCGACGGAGACGCCGTGGCCGCGCTCGCCACGGAACTCGGCGTCGGGCTCGTCGTCGTGGGCCCGGAGGCACCGCTCGTCGCGGGTGTCGCGGACGCCGTGCGGCAAGCCGGGATCCCCGTCTTCGGCCCCTCCAAGGAGGCCGCGCAGCTGGAGGGCTCCAAGGCGTTCGCCAAGGACGTGATGGCGGAGGCGGGCGTCCCCACCGCGCGCTCGTACGTCTGCACCAGCGCCGACGAGGTGGAGGAGGCGCTCGACGCCTTCGGCGCCCCGTACGTCGTGAAGGATGACGGCCTCGCCGCCGGCAAGGGTGTCGTCGTCACCGCCGATCTCGACGCCGCGCGGGCGCACGCGGCCCGCTGCGAGCGCGTCGTCATCGAGGAGTTCCTGGACGGCCCCGAGGTGTCCCTGTTCGCCGTCACCGACGGCGAGACCGTCGTCCCGCTCCAGCCCGCGCAGGACTTCAAGCGCGCCCTGGACGGCGACGAGGGGCCGAACACCGGCGGCATGGGCGCGTACTCGCCGCTTCCGTGGGCTGATCCGAAGCTGGTCGACGAGGTCCTGCGGACCGTTCTGCAGCCCACGGTCGACGAGATGAGCCGCCGCGGCACCCCGTTCTCCGGTCTGCTCTACGCGGGCCTGGCGATCACCTCGCGCGGTGTGCGGGTCATCGAGTTCAACGCCCGCTTCGGCGACCCGGAGACCCAGGTCGTCCTCGCCCGGCTGCGGACCCCGCTCGCCGGTGTGCTGCTGGCCGCGGCGAACGGCACCCTCGCCGATGCCGAACCCCTGCGCTGGAGCGACGACGCGGCCGTCACCGTGGTCGTGGCCTCGCACAACTACCCGGGCACTCCGCGCACCGGCGACCCGATCGCCGGCCTCGACGAGGTGGCGGCCGAGGACGCCCCGCACGCGTACGTCCTGCACGCGGGCACCCGGCGCGAGGGCGGCGCGGTGGTGAGCGCGGGCGGCCGTGTGCTGTCCGTCACGGCGACCGGTGCGGACCTCGTTGAGGCGCGCCGACGGGCGTACGCGGCGGTGGACCGCATCCGTCTCGACGGTTCCCAGCACCGTACGGACATCGCGGCGAAGGCCGCGGAGGCCGACGCCCGGGCCTGAGCCCCGGCTGGCGCCACCCGTCTGAAGACGGGTCCCCGCCCCAAAGGGCGGTGAGCGATGAACCCCCCGGGCCTCGAATCCCTCTCCGGATTCGGGGCCCGGTCCGTGCCCTGCGTCATCCACCTTTCCCCAAAGCCATTCCATCGAGTGAGCGGTGACCCATCCGGCTGACGGCGGCGAGAGCCCCAACTAGGGTGCGGCGCAAGCTGTTCCGGCACTTGGCCCACCTGCATTGCGATGTCGGTGGCGGGTGCCACAGTGGGGGAGTGAGCAACGCACGGGTGTCCGGCGACGACTTCCGCGACGGACACGACGGAGACCGTCTCGGCGCAGGCCGCGCCGGACGCAGGCGGGCTGTACAGAGGCGGGACAGAGGGGGTGACGTCCGGTCGTGACCGGTATGGGTGTGGAGGCGGGCGCGCAGGGCGCGCGCTCACGGGCTCTTGCCGTGCTGCGGATCCGCAGCAGGGCACTGGCCGTCGCCCTGCTGCCCGCCGCCGTCGCCGTCGTGCTGCTGGCCGGCGAGTCCACCGGCCACATCAGCGGCCACGACTGGGTGATCACCCGCTGGGTCGTGACCGCCGTCGCCGCCGTCGTGCTGCTCTCCGCCGCCGGTATCGCCCTGGTCGTCGCCCGCGCCCGCCCGGCCGTCAGCCCGACGGTCCCTGTCTCGGAGGACGCGGCCCCCGATCTGTACCGGATGGTCCGGGACCTGGCCGACCGCCTGGACGTCCCCGCCCCCTCCGCGATAGCGCTCACGCCGGACTGCGACAGCTGGCTGGAGGACCGCACCCACCGCGCCCACGGCCCGCCGCCCCGCGGCGGAGAGGAGATAGCCGCGCCCCGGGGAATACGCGGTCTGGCGGCCCCCCGGCCCCTCCGGGCCCCGACCGCGCCCGTACTCGTCATAGGCTCGCCGTTCCTGTGGTGGATGCGGGTGGGCGAACTGCGCGCGGTCCTCGCCCCGGTCGTGGCCGGTACGGGCCCGTCGGCGCACCCCGACATAGCGGCGGCCCGCCGTTTCGTACGAGGACTGGACGCGGCCGTGGCCGTGACGTCCGCCCCCGAGCACAGCCCGCCGATACGCACGCTGCTCGCCGGGGTCGGCTGGGTGGCGCGTCTGCTGCTGCGGAGCTGCCGCGGGCATGCGGCGGAGATGGAGCGGGGGGTGGCGGCGGCAGCGGCCGAGCGTGCACAGGCTGTGGACTACGGTCTGCGGATCGTGGCGCAGGAGCAGGTCGGGCTGGCGTACGCGGGCTGGGACCGCCTGCTGACCCGGGTCGCCCTGCCGGCGTGGCGGATGGGCCGCTGGCCCTCGCGGCTGGACGCGGGTGTGGTCGCGGCACTGACGGAACTGTCGCGCCGGGACCGGCTGGCCGAGGGCTTCACCTCCCGGCTGGGCGAGCGGCCGGCCTGTGATCTGCTCGAGGAGCCCGGTGCCGTCGACGAAGCGGCCTCGCTGCTCGCGGCCCGTCTCTTCCACGGAGGCCCGGCCGAGCCCGGCCCGCAGTGGGCGCCGGTGGACTGGCGGGACTACCCGGAGGAGGTCGTCGACCGCAAGTGGCGCACGGACGCGGCCCGCCTCCAACGCGTCCTGGACGCCCTGGGCGTCCACCAGCCCACGCCCAGGTCGGTGCCCGGTGCGGACGGCCCGACGCTGGAGCGGGTCCTGGAGTATCTGACGGTCCGGGCGCCGGGCACCGAGGGCGAGGCGCCGGTGCCCGCGGCTCCCGACGACGACGGCGTGGTCGCCAGCGTGCGCGCCGCCGCCCTCGCCGCCGGGCTCAGCACCGCCATGGCGCGGGAGGAGGCGGCCGTCGGCCGGACGCCGGGCGGCGGTGAGGCGGGGCAGACGCCGGGCCCGGTCCCGGCGCTGTGGGACGAGGGAGTGCTGCCGCTGTTCCCGCTCCAGCCGCCCCGCACCGGCCGGGAACTGCTCGTGGACCATGTCACCGCGATGGTGTGCTGTGCCGCGATGGACACGGCCGGAGCGGTGCCGGGGCTCGACTGGCTGGACGGGCCGTCCCTCCTGGTCAGGGGCGAGCGCACGGTCGATCTGGCCCCCCGGGTCCTCACCCTGGTCGAGGAAGGCGACCCGGGCCCGCTGTACGCCTGGCTGCTGAACCTGGGGGTGCGCGCCGAGAAGCCGGTCCGGCTGGTCTGACATCCGGCCAGACGGCACCCGCGGCCCCTCGGTCCGCGCCGACCCGGGGCCCGCTCCCACCCGCATCCGCCCCACCCGTCGGCATCCCCGCCTCCGCCCACCTGCGGAGATGCCGGACCTCCGATTCCGCGACCCCGACCCCTGGCCGGAGAATCCCATTCCGTTCACGTCAATTCACGACGAACGGTGACGGAGTGCGTGCGTAATGTGATGTGCTGGGACCGATCGCGCACGAGGCACATGCCGGGGCAGGGGCCGAGGACGGCTCACGGGGGACGAGGGAGGGGACATCACATGGGGTCGGAGCACATCCGCCGCTGGGAGTCGGGCGCTCTCGCGCATGCCGTGACGGATCCTTTCGGCCAGGGCCCCGTTCCCTGGCTCCGGGGAAGTGAGACGTACTTCGACGACACGGGACACGTGGTCCCCTGGTACGTGGATCCGGCACCGGCCCACATCCCCTCCCAGGGCTCCAAGAGCACCCGTATCCCGGCGCCCCGCACCAGCGGCCCCCGCTCGGCCGACGACGTCCACCGCCAGATCAAGGGCTTCACCTCGACGGGCGCGGTGGCACCGGGCGACGCCATCGACTTCCACATCACCGTCGACCCGCCCCAGGAGTTCGCCGTCGACGTGTACCGGATCGGGCACTACGGCGGCGACGGTGCATCCAAGATCACCACCAGCCCCCGTCTCTCCGGCATCGTCCAGCCGCCTCCGCTCACCGCCGATCGCACGGTCTCCTGCCACCACTGGTGGCTCTCCTGGCGGCTGCAGGTCCCCTCGTACTGGAGCATCGGCGCGTACGTCGCCGTCCTCACCACCGCCGACGGCTACCGCTCCCATGTGCCCTTCACCGTCCGCGACGGCCGCCCGGCGGACCTGCTACTGCTGCTGCCCGACATCACCTGGCAGGCGTACAACCTCTATCCGGAGGACGGGCACACCGGCGCCAGCCTCTACCACGCCTGGGACGAGAACGGCCGGCTGCTCGGCGAGGCCGACGCGGCCACCACGGTCTCCTTCGACCGCCCGTACGCGGGCGCGGGCCTGCCTCTGCATGTCGGCCACGCCTACGACTTCATCCGCTGGGCCGAGCGCTACGGCTACGACATCGCCTACGCCGACGCCCGCGATCTGCACGCGGGCCGCGTCGACCCCACCCGCTACCGCGGCCTCGTCTTCCCCGGCCACGACGAGTACTGGTCGACGCAGATGCGCCGCACCGTGGAACTCGCCCGGGAACACGGCACCTCACTGGTGTTCCTGTCCGCCAACACCATGTACTGGCAGGTGGAGCTGAGTCCCTCCCCGTCCGGGGTCCCGGACCGGCTGCTCATCTGCCGCAAGCGCCGCGGCCCGGGGAGGGCCGCGCTGTGGCGGGAGATCGACCGCCCCGAGCAGGAGATGATCGGGATCCAGTACGCGGGACGGGTCCCCGAGCCCCACCCCCTCGTCGTCCGCAACGCCGAGCACTGGCTCTGGGAGTCGACCGGCGCCCACGAGGGCGACGAACTGGACGGGATGGTCGCCGGCGAGGCGGACCGTTACTTCCCGCGGGCCCCCCTGCCCGAGCACCAGGGCCGCATCCTGCTCGCGCACTCCCCGTACCGGGACGGCGAGGGCGCCCTGCGCCACCAGGAGAGTTCCCTCTACCGGGCCCCGTCGGGAGCCCTGGTCTTCGCCTCCGGGACCTTCGCCTGGTCCCCCGCCCTGGACCGCCCCGGCCACACGGACACCCGTGTCCAGCAGGCCACGGCGAACCTCCTGGACCGCATCTGCAAGCGGGACTGATCCCTCCGCGGCCCACCCCGTACTCCGCTCGTTCCTCGCATACGGGAGAATCGAGCCGATTGGACAGAACCACGGGGAGGAACCGTGTCCGGATTCGTCGTAAAGCCCGAGCCCGTCCAGGTGCCGGGTCTGGTGCATCTGCACACCGGAAAGGTGCGCGACCTGTACCAGAACGAGGCGGGCGACCTCGTGATGGTCGCCAGCGACCGTACGTCCGCATTCGACTGGGTGCTGCCGACCGAGATCCCGGACAAGGGCCGGATCCTCACCCAGCTGTCGCTCTGGTGGTTCGACCAGCTCCGCGATCTGGTGCCGAGCCATGTCCTGAGCACCGAGCTCCCGCCCGGCGCCCCCGCCGACTGGGCCGGCCGCACCCTGGTCTGCAAGTCCCTGCGGATGATCGCGGTGGAGTGCGTGGCCCGCGGCTATCTGACCGGCTCGGGCCTCGTCGAGTACCGGGAGTCCCGCACGGTCTGCGGCCTCGCCCTGCCCGAGGGACTGGTGGACGGCTCGGAGCTGCCCGCGCCGATCTTCACGCCCGCCACCAAGGCCGCAGTCGGCGAGCACGACGAGAACGTCTCCTACGAGGAGGTCGCCCGCCAGGTCGGCGCCGAGACCGCCGCCCAGCTGCGGCAGGCGACGCTCGCGGTGTACGGGCGTGCCCGGGACATCGCCCGCGAGCGCGGGATCATCCTGGCGGACACCAAGTTCGAGTTCGGGTACGACGGCGAGACCCTCGTCCTCGCCGACGAGGTCCTCACCCCGGACTCCTCCCGCTTCTGGCCGGCCGACCGGTGGGAGCCGGGCCACTCTCAGCCGTCGTTCGACAAGCAGTTCGTCCGGGACTGGCTCACCTCCCCCGCCTCCGGCTGGGACCGCGCCGACGAGCAGCCCCCGCCGCCGCTGCCGCAGGAGATCGTGGAGGCGACCCGGGCGAAGTACGCGGAGGCGTACGAGCGTCTGACGGGCGTCCGCTGGACCTGACGGTCGCCCCCCGCACACGAGAAAGACCCCGGTCGACTGACCGGGGCCTTTGCTCCGTGGAGCGGACGACGAGGCTCGAACTCGCGACCTCAACCTTGGCAAGGTTGCGCTCTACCAACTGAGCTACGTCCGCATTGCGCCGTTGCGCGAGAGCAACTATACCCAACCTCGCTCCCGTGCGAGACGCACCGCGGCATGACGGTTCTCCACCCCGAGTTTCGAGACGGCCGACGACAGGTAGTTCCGCACGGTCCCCTGCGACAGCGCGGCCCGCTCCGCGATCTCTGTCACGGGCGCCCCGTCGGCGGCGAGCTCAAGCACCTCGGCCTCGCGGGCGGTCAGCGGTGAGTCCCCGGCGGAGATCGCGTCCGCGGCCAAGTCCGGGTCCACATAACGATGTCCGGCGTGCACGGTGCGAATGATCTCCGCGAGCCGCTGCGCACTGACGGTCTTGGGGACGAACCCGCGCACACCGGCCTGGAGCGCCCGCTTCAGATGCCCGGGCCGACCGTGACTGGTCACGATCAGCACCCGGCACTCCGGCAGCTCGGCCCGCAGGGATGTGGCGACCTTCACACCGTCGGCCCCCGGCATCTGAAGATCCAGCACCGCCACATCGGGCCGGTGCGCCCGGGCCATGGCGAGTGCCTCGGGACCGGTCGCCGCCTCCGCGACCACCACGAGGTCGTCCTCCAGGGCCAGCAGGGCGGCGAGCGCTCCCCGGATGAGGTGTTCGTCGTCCGCCAGGAGCAGCCGGACCGGCGGGGAAGATGTCATGGAGTGACCTCGCTCACGGTGCGGGGCGGGGCGAAGGGGTCGACGGGGGAGAGCGGCACCTCGGCGGTCAGCCGGAAGGAGCCCTCCCCGTCCGGTCCGGCCCGCAGGGTGCCGTCGACCTTCGACAGCCGCTCCCGCAGTCCCGTGAGCCCCGATCCCGGGCCCGGTCCGGATCTCGGCGCCCCGTCGTTCTCGACGGACAGCACGGCCCGCTCCTCCTTGATCTTGAGTGTCACCGCACAGTGCCGGGCGTCCCCGTGGCGCAGCACATTGGTGGCTGCCTCCCGTACCACCCAGCCCAGCGCCGACTGCACCGGTGCCGGCAGTCCGACGGCCGAGCCGCTCACCGTGCACTCGACCCCGGCCGCCGTCAACACCCCCTGGGCGCCGGCCAGTTCCTTGCCGAGATCCGCCTCCCGGTAGCCGCGCACGACCTCACGCACCTCGTGCTGCGACTCCTGGGCCAATCGCTGCACCTCGATCATCTGCTCCACGGCCTCGGGGCGCCCGCGGCGGGCCAACTGGACGGCGAGTTCGCTCTTGAGGGCGATCACGGCGAGGTTGCGCCCGAGCACATCGTGCAGATCACGTCCGAACCGCAGCCGCTCCTCGGCGACGGCGAGCTGGGCCTCGACATCCCGGGCCCGCTCCGCCTCCCACAGCACGGACAGGGTCCACGCCCCGCACCGGGAGGTGAGCAGGCAGAAGAGACCGACGAACACGACCATGGCGGCTGACTCCAGGGCTGCCATGCCGTCCAGCCGGGCCAGCCCGAGCACTACGGCGAGGACGGCGGTGAGGACCGCGGTCTGTCGGAGGAACACCCGGAGAGGCACCACCAGGGCGTACAGCATCCCGAAGGGCATCAGCGTGGCACCGAGTATGAGCCGGACGGTGAACGCGGGGGCCGCATCCAGCAGGTCGAGCACCACGAGCAGCGCCAGTCCCAGCATCAGCAGTCCGGCCGGTGCCCGCAGGGCGCGCGGCGGCAGCTCGGCGCGGCCCAGATAGTGATCGAGGACGGGCCGGACGCGGCGGTTGGCCACCGTGCACTGGAGGGCACCCAGGAGCAGAAGCAGCCCGCCCAGGAGCCGAGGCATCGGCCCGGGGTGGAGCCCGGACAGCAGCGGCAGCATGAGCCAGGACAGGGAGAACAGCCAGAGCGTGCAGTGCGTCACGATGACGCTCTGCAGCTCGACCCGGGCCGCCTTGCTGCGGTCGTGCCAGGCGCGGCGCTGCCAGTGCCTGAGCCGTCCGATCATCCTGTCCCCCCTTCGGACCGCGTGACGGGTGCCTGTCTGCCGGCCCCTCGCTCGCCCGTCGGCGGTGCGACCGGGTCCCCGGTTGTCTTCCTGCCCGGGGTCATCGCCATCGGGTCCCCGGTCGTTTTCCTGCCCGGGGTCATCGCCACCGCGTCTTCCGTCCCACGTGCCCCAGTTGTCGGCTCCCCCACGTCCTTCGTCCCCCGATCAGCTGCGGTCGTCGTATGACCGCCTGCTCCTCATGTCTTGTCCCCGTCCGGTTCCGGCGCGAGTGCCCCTCCGCCTGGTCCTGGCGGGTACCGGGCCGGGATCAGTGCCGGGGCTCCCAGCGGAACCACCGTCGTACAGCAAACACCGCGAGCACAGTCCAGGCCACCGCCATCGCGCCGGCGCTCAGGGCCTCGTGTGCGGGGAGGCCGCCTGTCCAGCCGCCGCGTATCAGGCGCATCGCCGGTGACAGCGGCAGCAGTTCGCAGAGGGAGGCGACACGGTGGGGGAGGAGGTCGGGCGGGATGGCGATGCCGGAGCCGAGCATTGACACGCACAGCAGCGGCAGCGCCGTGACCTGTGCGCTCTCGACGGATCTGCTGAAGGTCGCGGTGAGCGCGGCCAGCGCCGCGCACAGCATCAGACCCGACAGCAGTCCCAGGAGGGCGAGATGGGGTGCTCGGGGCGCCCCGGCGTCGAGGAAGGCCATGCAGCCGATGGTCAGGAGCACGCACTGCACGACGCCGATGGACACGGCGGGCAGTGCGGACCCGACGAGGATCTCGCGGTCGGTGAGCTCCCCGGTGCGCAGCCGCTTGAGGACCAGTTCCTCCCGGCGTGCCACATAGGTGCTGACCAGGGCCGCGTACACCGCGAAGAGCAAGGAGAAGCCGATCGCGGCGGTGATCATCATCGTGCCGGGTGTGAGCCCGCCGGCCTTGCGGGCCATCTGCTCGACCGCGGGCCGTGTGGCGAGAGGCAGGGCCGACGGCACGAGCACCGCCGTGGTGATCACGCTCTTGTTGCGTCCGAGGAGACTCAGCTCGGCGCGGGCGAGGGCGCCGAGTCGTGCGGCGGGTGTGGTGGTCGCGACGCCGCTCATGCCGCCGCCTCCTTGTCCGCCGCTGTGCGCGCGGCCCTGTCGTCTCGTGGCCCGTCGTGGCGTGTTCGGCCGGTGTCCTCCCTCGCCTCACGGGCGATGTGCAGAAACGCCTCCTCGAGGGAGGCCGAGCGGATGTCGAGCGAGCGCAGCTCGACATGGGTGCGCTCGGCCCAGAGCAGCAGGGCGGTGGCGGTGCGTTGCAGCTCGTGCGTTCGGAGGCGGACCGTGCGGCCGGCGGTCTCGTGCCCTGTGACGCCGAGTTCCCGAAGGGGCGGCAGGTCCCCGAGGAAGTACCCCTCGGGAAGCTCGAAGGACATCCGGGACGGCTGGGCGGCTGTCACCTCGGCCGGGGTGCCGGAGACGGCGATGCGTCCCTCGTGCAGTATCGCGAGCCGGTCGGCCAGCTCCTCCGCCTCTTCCAGATAGTGCGTGGTGAGCAGGACCGTGGTGCCGTCGGCGCGCAGCTCCCGGACCAGTTCCCAGGTGCGCATGCGTCCTTCGGCGTCCAAGCCCGTGGTCGGCTCGTCCAGGAAGAGGATCTCGGGGCGGCCGAGGAGCGCGAGTGCGAGATCCAGGCGTCGCTTCTCGCCCCCGGACAGCTGCTTCACCCGGACGCCCGAGCGGTGGGCGAGGCCGACCAGTTCCAGTGCCTCGTCCGTGGGGCGGGCGCCGCTTGTGCAGCCGGCCCACATTCTGGCGGTCTCCGTGACCGTCAACTCCGAGGGGAAGCCGCCCTCCTGGAGCATCACTCCGATTCTGGGGCGCACGGCCGCCCGCTCCTCGTACGGATCGTGTCCCAGGATCCGCACCCGGCCACCGGTCGGCGGTGCGAGACCCTCCAGCAGCTCCACCGTCGAGGTCTTGCCCGCCCCGTTGGTGCCGAGGAGCGCGAAGAGCTCGCCGCGGGCCACCGAGAGGGTGATGCCGCGCACGGCTTCGAAGCCGCCTCCGTACACTCGACGCAGGTCCGTGACCTGAATCACTTCGTCACGCTCGTTCGCGTTCATGCTTCCAGCGTCCCGGCGTACCGAGACCGTCGGCAGTGCGCGATGTCATCACTCGGCATGACAAATGTCAGACACCCGTCGCGCCCCATGCCGCTACGGACACGCACACGAGAAAGGCCCCGGTCGACTGACCGGGGCCTTTGCTCCGTGGAGCGGACGACGAGGCTCGAACTCGCGACCTCAACCTTGGCAAGGTTGCGCTCTACCAACTGAGCTACGTCCGCATTGCCTCCGACCGGCTCTCACCGATCGGTGCAAGCACCAGCTTACCTGATCCAGAAGACTGGTTGAGCCGGTGCTGTGGAGCGGGTGACAGGGATTGCACACTGCGCCTCCCCCTTGGAAAGGGGGTGTTCTGCTACTGAACTACACCCGCGTGACTCCTCGGGTCTCGACCTTTCGGCCTTGCCCCTCGGCGTGCTCCAGACTTTAGCTGATCACCTGGGGTGCAACGCAAGTCGGTTGCGAGCGGGGCGCGATGGCGGCCGCCGCACGCCACCCCGGCCGCCACGGCAGTCTCCAGCGGGGACGGTCACCTCGACCGCCACGGAAACCCCGGCAGGGAGCGTCACCTCGACGGTCACATCAACCCCGGCCGCCACACCAGCCCCGGCAGCTCACCGCGCCCGGTGAACAGTTCGGCACCCCGGCGGATGCGCCGGCGCCCCTCAAGGCGCCGACGCCCTGAACGCTCCGATGCCCCGAACGCTCCGGCGCCCCCGACCGCCCGCCACCGCTCAGTGCGCTTCGGCGAACGCCTCGTAGACCTTCTTCGGGATACGCCCCCGCGGCGGCACGTCCATCTTGTTGGAACGGGCCCAGGCGCGGACGGCGGCCGGGTCCGGGGTCAACGCCGTGTGGGTGTACGCCTTGCCGGACTTGGCCTTCTTGCGGCCGGCCTCGACGTAGGGTGCCAGCGCCTTACGCAGTTTCTTGGCATTGGCTTGATTGAGGTCGATCTCGTACGACTTGCCGTCCAGTCCGAAGACGATCGTTTCCGCCGCTTCTGAGCCGTCGATGTCGTCAAAGAGAGTGACCACGACACGCTGCGCCACGAATATCGGTCCCTTCGTGCGGCACCTCCGCGCTCATCCGCCATGACGTGCGCGGACGTCCGGGGATGCCGGGGAGATGTCGACTGTCCGGCAGTAATTGGGCAAAGTATCGGCTATTGCCATTTCCTTTGTACAGTGCCCGGCATTGCATTGTGAAGACCGACTGAATACGCCCGCGTGTCCACCAGGCAATGCTCTGCCGCGCTCTTCTGCGGTTTTTCCGAGGATTTTCCGTGTGGAGGCCGCTCGGCGTTGCGCGATCGTGACGGGGCTCACGTAGGAAGCTACGAATCTACGCGAGTAGAAATTTTGTGCGGGTAGTCTGAAGGAACCTGCTCAGCACCACACACCGGGAGTGCCAGTGGCACGCGTCGTAGTCGACGTCATGCTCAAGCCGGAGATCCTCGACCCCCAGGGCCAGGCGGTCCAGCGCGCCCTGCCGCGGCTCGGTTTCGAAGGCATCTCCGATGTACGTCAGGGAAAGCGATTCGAACTCGAGGTGGACGGCCCGGTCGACGACGCCGCGCTCGCCCGCATCCACGAGCTCGCGGAATCCTTCCTCGCCAACACCGTGATCGAGGACTTCACCGTCAAGGTGGAGGAAGTGGCGGAGGCCGCCAAGTGACCGCTCGTATTGGCGTCGTCACTTTTCCGGGAAGCCTCGACGACCGGGACACACAGCGCGCGATCCGCCTCGCCGGCGCCGAACCCGTCGCCCTCTGGCACAAGGACAAGGACCTCAAGCAGGTCGACGCCGTGGTGCTGCCCGGCGGTTTCTCCTACGGCGACTATCTGCGCGCCGGTGCCATCTCCCGGTTCTCGCCGGTGATGGAGACCGTCATCGAGCAGGCGAAGACCGGTCTGCCGGTCCTCGGCATCTGCAACGGCTTCCAGATCCTCACCGAGGCCCACCTCCTCCCGGGCGGGATGCTCGGCAACGACCACCTCCACTTCATCTGCCGCGACCAGAAGCTGCGGGTGGAGAACGCGGAGACGTCCTGGACCAGCGACTACACCGCCGGTCAGGACATCCACATCCCGCTGAAGAACATGGACGGCCGGTACGTCGCCGACGAGTACACGCTCGACAAGCTGGAGGCCGAGGGCCGGGTCGTCTTCCGCTACCTGGACTTCAACCCGAACGGCTCGCTCCGCGACATCGCCGGCATCACCAACGAGGCCGGGAACGTCGTCGGCCTCATGCCGCACCCGGAGCACGCCGTCGAGCCGCTGATCGGTACCGGCCGTACCGACGGGCTCCCGTTCTTCACGTCGATCCTCAAGAAGCTGGTGGGCGCATGAGCCGGACGCCTCTGGACACGGTCGAGCACGCGACCGCGACCCCCGACGTCGAGCTGCCCTGGGCCGAACTCGGCCTGAAGAAGGACGAGTACGAGCGGGTCGTCGAGATCCTGGGCCGCCGCCCCACCGGCGCCGAGCTCGCCATGTACTCGGTCATGTGGTCCGAGCACTGCTCGTACAAGTCCTCCAAGGTCCATCTCCGTCAGTTCGGTGAGAAGGCCCCCCAGTCCGACGCGCTGCTCGTCGGTATCGGCGAGAACGCCGGTGTCGTCGACGTCGGCCAGGGCTACGCGGTGACCTTCAAGGTCGAGTCGCACAACCATCCGTCCTATGTGGAGCCCTACCAGGGCGCCGCGACCGGTGTCGGCGGCATCGTCCGCGACATCATCGCGATGGGCGCGCGGCCGGTGGCCGTCGTCGACCCGCTGCGCTTCGGCGCGGCCGACCACCCCGACACCAAGCGCGTCCTGCCGGGCGTCGTCGCCGGCATCGGCGGCTACGGCAACTGCCTCGGCCTGCCCAACATCGGCGGCGAGGTCGTCTTCGACTCCTGCTACCAGGGCAACCCGCTGGTCAACGCGGGCGCCATCGGTGTGATGCGGCACGAGGACATCCACCTCGCGAAGGCCTCCGGCGCGGGCAACAAGGTCGTCCTGTACGGCGCCCGCACCGGCGGCGACGGCATCGGCGGCGCCTCGATCCTCGCCTCCGAGACCTTCGACGACGCCAAGCCGTCGAAGCGCCCCGCCGTCCAGGTCGGCGACCCCTTCCAGGAGAAGCTGCTCATCGAGTGCACCCTGGAGGCCTTCCAGGAGAAGCTGGTCGTCGGCATCCAGGACCTCGGTGCCGCCGGTCTGTCCTGCGCGACCTCCGAGCTCGCCTCCAACGGCTCCGGCGGGATGAGCGTCACCCTGGACGACGTACCGCTGCGCGACTCCACGCTCTCGCCGGAGGAGATCCTCATGAGCGAGTCGCAGGAACGGATGTGCGCGGTCGTCGAGCCGGAGAAGGTCGACCGGTTCCTGGAGATCTGCGCGAAGTGGGACGTCATCGCCACCGTCATCGGTGAGGTGACGGACGGGGACCGGCTGGAGATCTACTGGCACGGCGAGAAGATCGTCGACGTCGACCCGCGCACGGTCGCGCACGAGGGCCCGGTCTACGAGCGTCCGTACGCCCGTCCCGAGTGGCAGGACGCGCTCCAGGCCGACGACGCGAACAAGCTGCCGCGGCCCAAGACGTCCGAGGAACTGAAGGACCAGGTCCTGCGGCTGGTGGCGTCCCCCAACCAGGCGTCCAAGAAGTGGATCACCTCTCAGTACGACCACTTCGTCCAGGGCAACACGGTCCTCGCCCAGCCCGAGGACTCCGGGATGATCCGTATCGACGAGACGTCCGGGCTCGGTGTCGCCATCGCGACCGACGGCAACGGGCGGTACGCGAAGCTCGACCCGTACGCGGGCGCGCAGCTCGCGCTCGCCGAGGCGTACCGGAACGTGGCCACCACGGGCGCCAAGCCGCTCGCCGTCTCCGACTGCCTGAACTTCGGCTCGCCCGAGGACCCGGCCGTCATGTGGCAGTTCGCGGAGGCCGTCCGCGGACTCGCGGACGCCTGTCTGCAGTTGGGCACTCCGGTGACCGGCGGCAATGTCTCCCTGTACAACCAGACGGGCGAGGTGGCCATCCACCCGACCCCGGTCGTGGCGGTGCTGGGTGTCATCGACGATGTCGCCCGCCGTACCCCGGTCGCCTTCCAGGAGGAGGGCCAGCTCCTCTACCTGCTCGGCGACACCCGTGAGGAGTTCGGCGGTTCGGCCTGGTCGCAGGTCGTCCACGAGCACCTCGGCGGTCTGCCGCCGCAGGTCGACCTGGAGCGGGAGCGGCTCCTGGGCGAGATCCTGATCTCCGCCTCCCGCGACGGCATGATCGACTCCGCGCACGACCTGTCCGACGGCGGTCTGATCCAGGCCGTGGTCGAGTCGGCGCTGCTCGGAGGCAAGGGTGCGCGGCTGATCGTGCCGGACGGGCTCGACGCGTTCACCTTCCTCTTCTCCGAGTCGGCGGGCCGCGCGATCGTCGCGGTGCCGCGCTCCGAGGAGGTCCGCTTCAACGACATGTGCGGTGCGCGCGGTCTGCCCGTCACCCGCATCGGTGTCGTGGACGGTGACACGGTGGAACTCCAGGGCGAGTTCGAGCTGCCGCTGACGGAGCTGCGGAAGGCCCACGAGGAGACCATTCCGGCGCTGCTCGTGTGAGCGGTCCAGGACGGTGACGGCCCCGCCCAGCCGGGCGGGGCTTCACCCGGCCGTACGCCCGGTCCGCGCCCCGGACCTCGTCGCCGAAGGCTGAGCGGGCGCGCGGTGAAGGCATAGGCTCACCACCATGCCCCCGGCCAAGAAGCGCGCCCGCACCTACGACCCGGCGAGGACCCGTGCCGCGGTCCTCGCCCAGTTCGGGAACGTACGGGAAGCCGTGGGAACCCTCACCCCCGCCCAACTCGCGCTCCCCACCCGGCTCGGGGACCGGACCGTAGGGGAACTGGTCGCGCACCTCGGCATGGCCCTCCAGGCCGTCGGCCGCTTCCTCGACAAGCCGGAGCCGGCCCGGCAGAACGCCACCGTCCTCGACTGGCCGTTCGCCGCCCCCGCAGACTCCGGCGCCCTCGCCGGTATCTCCCGCGCACCGGCCGGGCAGCACCCCGATCTCGACGTCTTCCTCGCCGACACGGAGGAGCACGTCACACAGCGCCTCGCGCAGCCGCCCGCCACCCGGCTGCTCGACACCGACGCGGGCGCCATGCCGCTGGTCGACTACCTCGTCACCCGCGCCGTCGAACTCGTCGTGCACACCGACGACCTGAACGACGCCGTCCAGGGTCTCGACATCCCGTACGACCGTCAGGCTCTCGCCGCCTGCACCCGGTTGCTCGCCGACGCGCTCGCGGCCAAGGCGCCGGGCGCCTCGACCGAGGTGCGCGTTCCGCCCTTCGCCGTCGTGCAGTGCGTCGAGGGTCCCCGCCACACCCGCGGCACCCCGCCGAACGTCGTCGAGACCGACCCGCTGACCTGGATCCGGCTGGCGACGGGCCGTACCGCATGGGACCTCGCTCTCGCCGACGCCAAGGTCAGCGCGAGCGGTGAACGGGCCGATCTCGGTCCCCTGCTGCCCCTGATGACCTGACCCGGCCGGGTGCGGCCGTGGAACCGTGCCTGAGCCCCGCCCGTCCCACCCCCATGGACAAGCACCGACTGACCCTCACCGTGCTGACCCTGCTCCCCCTCGCCGTGGCCTGCGGCACCGGATCCGCCTCGGACGGCGGCAGCGGTTCCGTCGCCCGGCGCACCGACCCGTCCGTCACCGGCGTCCACTGGCGGGTGGACAGCCTCACCTCCGGCGGCACCACCCGGAAGGCCCCCGACGGCGCGTACCTCCGGATCGACGACCACGGCCGGGCCCATGGCAACTACGGCTGCAACGGTTTCGGCGCGCCTGTTGCATTCCGGGACAGCCGTATCGACTTCGGCCCCGCCGAGGCCACCGACATGGCTTGCGCCAAGGACCCGATGGCCTTCGAGGCGGCCTTCTCCCGGGTGCTCGCCGGCCGTTCGCTCGCCGCCGCCGTCGACCACGGCAAGCTCACTCTCACCACCGAGAACGGCGACCGGGTGCGCCTGACCAGGGAGCATGACGCGCCCCTGCACGGCACCAGGTGGCGGATCACCGCACTGGTCGACGGGGACGTCGCCTCCTCGCTGCCGACCGCGGCCGTCGGCAAGGCGTGGTTCACGCTCGACCGGAAGACGGGCACGGCCTCCGGCAGCCTCGGCTGCAACCGGTTCACCGCGCCCGCGACCGTACGGGACCGTCACCTCACTCTGGGCAGTCCACGGACCACCCGCAAGATGTGCGACGGCTCACTCATGAGCGTCGAGAAGAATCTGACCGAGCGGCTCGCCCGGCCGCTGGCCTATCGGCTCGCCCATCGCGAGATCACGCTGACCAGCGAAAACGGCAAGGGCGTCCAGGCGGCCGCGGAGTGATGAGTCCGTCCGGCCGACGCGGCCGGAGGCCCTGCGCTACAGATGACCGGATTCGGACCAGTGCACGATCTCGCCTACACTCGGAGCCGTGCCACGTGGTGACGGTCGACTCAATCACGATCTGCTCCCCGGTGAGAAAGGCCCCCAGGACGCGTGTGGCGTCTTCGGTGTCTGGGCTCCGGGCGAAGAGGTCGCAAAGCTCACGTACTTCGGGCTCTACGCCCTTCAGCACCGGGGCCAGGAATCCGCGGGAATCGCGGTCAGCAACGGCTCCCAGATCCTCGTCTTCAAGGACATGGGCCTGGTCTCCCAGGTCTTCGACGAGACCTCGCTCGGTTCGCTCCAGGGTCATATCGCGGTAGGACATGCCCGCTACTCGACCACCGGTGCCTCCGTCTGGGAGAACGCCCAGCCGACGTTCAGGGCCACGGCGCACGGCTCCATCGCGCTCGGTCACAACGGCAACCTGGTCAACACGGCGCAGCTCGCCGCGATGGTCGCCGAGCTCCCCAAGGAGAACGGCCGCGCCACCCAGGTGGCCGCCACCAACGACACCGACCTCGTCACCGCGCTGCTGGCCGGCCAGGTCGACGACGACGGCAAGCCGCTGACCGTCGAGGAAGCGGCCGCCAAGGTCCTTCCGCAGGTCATGGGCGCCTTCTCGCTCGTCTTCATGAACGAGCAGACCCTGTACGCGGCCCGCGACCCGCAGGGCATCCGCCCGCTGGTCCTCGGCCGCCTCGAGCGCGGCTGGGTCGTCGCCTCGGAGAGCGCCGCCCTCGACATCACGGGCGCCAGCTTCGTCCGCGAGATCGAGCCCGGCGAGTTCGTCGCGATCGACGAGAACGGTCTGCGCAGCTCCCGATTCGCGGAAGCGAAGCCCCGCGGCTGTGTCTTCGAATATGTGTACCTGGCCCGCCCGGACACCGACATCGCCGGTCGCAACGTCTACCTCTCGCGCGTCGAGATGGGCCGCCGCCTGGCCAAGGAGGCGCCCGCCGAGGCCGATCTGGTCATAGCGACGCCCGAGTCCGGGACCCCCGCCGCGATCGGTTACGCGGAGGCTTCCGGGATCCCGTTCGGGGCCGGCCTGGTGAAGAACGCGTACGTCGGCCGCACCTTCATCCAGCCCTCGCAGACCATCCGCCAGCTCGGTATCCGGCTGAAGCTGAACCCCTTGAAGGAAGTCATCAAGGGCAAGCGCCTGGTCGTCGTGGACGACTCGATCGTGCGCGGCAACACCCAGCGGGCGCTGGTGCGCATGCTGCGCGAGGCGGGCGCCGCCGAGGTCCACATCCGGATCTCGTCCCCGCCGGTGAAGTGGCCCTGCTTCTTCGGCATCGACTTCGCCACCCGCGCCGAACTGATCGCCAACGGTATGACGATCGAGGAGATCGGCACCTCGCTGGGCGCCGACTCCCTGGCCTACATCTCCCTCGACGGCATGATCGAGGCGACCGCCATCGCGAAGCCGAACCTGTGCCGCGCCTGCTTCGACGGGGAGTACCCGATGGAGCTGCCGGACCCGGAGCTGTTGGGCAAGCAGCTGCTGGAGACCGAGCTGGCGGCCGGTCCGGCCGCCACGGCCGCGGCCGACGCGATCCGTCGTCCGTGACACCTGCCGTACGACACGAAAGTTCTCATCGTCATGTCTGAGACCATCAGTGCCGAGGGCGGCGCCAGCTACGCAGCAGCGGGCGTCGACATCGAAGCGGGCGACCGCGCCGTGGAGCTCATGAAGGAGTGGGTGAAGAAGACGCAGCGGCCCGAGGTGCTCGGTGGCCTCGGCGGCTTCGCCGGCCTCTTCGACGCCTCCGCCCTCAAGCGTTACGAGCGTCCGCTGCTCGCCTCCGCCACGGACGGCGTCGGGACGAAGGTCGACATCGCGCGTCGGATGGGCGTCTACGACACCATCGGCCACGACCTGGTCGCCATGGTCATGGACGACATCGTGGTGTGCGGTGCCGAGCCGCTGTTCATGACCGACTACATCTGCGTCGGCAAGGTGCACCCCGAGCGCGTCGCCGCGATCGTGAAGGGCATCGCCGAGGGCTGTGTGCTGGCCGGATGCGCCCTGGTGGGCGGTGAGACGGCCGAACACCCCGGTCTCCTCGGTGCGGACGACTTCGATGTCGCGGGGGCTGGTACGGGCGTTGTGGAGGCCGACGGGCTGCTCGGCGCCGAGCGCATCCGTGAGGGTGACGCGGTGATTGCCATGGCCGCCTCCGGACTTCACTCGAACGGGTACTCGCTCGTCCGGCACGTCCTTCTCGACCGGGCGAAGCTCGGCCTCGACCAGCACATCGAGGAACTCGGCCGCACCCTGGGCGAGGAACTGCTGGAGCCGACGAAGATCTACTCGCTGGACTGCCTGGCCCTGACCCGTACGGCCGAGGTGCACGCGTTCAGCCACGTCACCGGTGGCGGGCTCGCGGCCAACCTGGCCCGGGTGATCCCGGACGATCTGCACGCGGTCGTCGACCGGTCCACCTGGGCGCCCGCGCCGGTGTTCGACCTCGTCGGGAAGACCGGCGACGTCGAGCGCCTGGAGCTGGAGAAGACGCTGAACATGGGCGTCGGCATGATCGCGATCGTCCCCGAGCAGTCGGCCGACGTCGCCCTCGCCGCCCTGGCCGACCGCGGGGTCGAGGCGTGGATCTCCGGCGAGATCACCCGCAGGGGTGAGCACACGACGGGCGCCGAGCTGGTCGGCGACTACGCGGGCTGAGCCCCGGCGGACGCAGAGAAACCGGTCCGTGACCAGAGTCACGGACCGGATGCGAGTTCAGCGCAGGGTCAAGCGCCGCGGCGACGCTGCTGCGGGGACTGGTCGTCCTCGTCCTCGTCGTCGTCCTCATAGAGGTCGGCGTACCGTGCGTACACGTCGTCGTCCTGCTCATCGTCCTCGAACCGGTCGCCGTTCGGCGACGGGTTCGACGTCGATGCGCCCAGCTCCTCGGCCAGGCGTGAGAGATCCGTCCCACCGCTGTTGTACTTCAGCTGGCGGGCGACCTTCGTCTGCTTGGCCTTGGCCCGGCCGCGCCCCATGGCTCGACCCCCTCAACGACGGGGCTCGACGGCCCCAGAGTCTTGACACGCGTTCATGATCCGGAACGGGCTCTCCGCGGAGAGACCGGTCCGTAGGGCTTCCACGGTACCTGAGCCCACGCCCATACGGTACGTCGCCCGCAAGGCGGGCGTGTGCTCAGAACCCTCGAGGCGCCCCGTCCTCGCTGGTCACGGCCGATTTTAACCACTTATTGGCGCACGACCCGCCGATAAGAGTGAGAGTTCTCTCCAACCTCCCGTCGGCGGGTACCGGTCAACGCTGTGCGGCACCCCCGGGAAGGGGTTCCGCGAGGGCTCCCGTCCGCGCCTCCGCCATCCGCTGCTCGGCGATCCGGTCGGCCGCGGCGGCCGGCGGAATACCGTCTTCCTTCGCACGTGTGAATATGGCCAGCGTGGTGTCGAAGATCTTCGACGCCTTGGCCTTGCACCGGTCGAAGTCGAAGCCGTGCAGCTCGTCGGCCACCTGGATGACACCGCCGGCGTTGACGACATAGTCGGGGGCGTACAGGATCCCGCGGTCGGCGAGGTCCTTCTCCACGCCCGGGTGCGCGAGCTGGTTGTTGGCCGCGCCGCACACCACCTTCGCCGTCAGCACCGGCACGGAGTGGTCGTCGAGCGCGCCGCCGAGGGCGCAGGGCGCGTAGATGTCGAGACCCTCGGTACGGATGAGGTCCTCGGTGTCGGCGGCCACGGCCACCTCGGGGTGCGCCTCGGTGATCCGGCGCACGGCGTCCGGGCGCACATCCGTGATCACGACCCGGGCGCCGTCCTCCAGCAGGTGCTCGACCAGGTAGTGCCCGACCTTGCCGACGCCCGCGACACCGACCGTGCGTCCGCGCAGGGTGGGGTCGCCCCACATGTGCTGGGCCGAGGCCCGCATGCCCTGGAAGACGCCGTAGGCGGTCAGGACGGAGGAGTCGCCCGCGCCGCCGTTCTCCGGGGAGCGACCGGTGGTCCAGGGGTTCGCCCGTGCCACGACGTCCATGTCGGCGACATAGGTGCCGACGTCGCAGGCGGTGACGTACCGCCCGCCGAGCGAGGCCACGAAACGGCCGTAGGCGAGCAGCAGCTCGTCCGTCTTGATCCGCTCGGGGTCGCCGATGATCACGGCCTTGCCGCCGCCGTGGTCGAGCCCGGCCATGGCGTTCTTGTACGACATCCCGCGCGCGAGGTTCAGCGCGTCGGCGACGGCCTCCTCCTCGGTCGCGTAGGGGTAGAAGCGCGTGCCGCCGAGCGCGGGGCCCAGGGCGGTGGAGTGGATCGCGATGACGGCCTTGAGGCCACTGGCCCGGTCCTGGCAGAGCACGACCTGTTCATGGCCTCCCTGGTCCGAGCGGAACAGGGTGTGCAGGACGCCGTCGGTTACGTCGGTCACGGTGGTGACTCCCGGTGGAGTAGCGGCGGTTGGGGGCGGGTCCCGTGCGGGTGGCGGTTCCCGTGGGCATGAGCGTAGAGCGTGCGGGTGCCCGGCAGCCGCGCAGTGCCCAGGATCACCCTCCCCCGGAGTACACCGGGATCGGTTCGTGGGACGATTTGCAATGGTTTTCGACCTCGTCCGGGCGGCACCCGGACGGGTTTCGCGTCAGGTCCGTTGGGGAGGGAGCAGGCGTGCCCAAGGTGTCCTCGGTGATCGTGCCGTATGCGTCCTACTTGCGCGTGTACGAGCCGCTGGCCGCCTTCCCCGAGCCGGAGCGCAGCCACTGGGCGCGCTACGCCCGGCGTCCCGAGCGCCCCTCGTACCAGGACGAACTGCGCCGCTCCCTCGCCGACTTGGTGCCCACGCCGCCGGTCGCGGTGCCGGTGCACGAGAGCAGTGACGCCTTCGTGACCGAGGTCGAGGGCGTGCTGTGCGTCTGCCCGTGGCGCACCCGGCTGCGCGGCTGGCAGGCGCTGGGGGAGCTGGCGCAGGAGCTGCCGCCGCCGGTCCTGGACGCGGTCCTGCCGCCGGTCGTGCGCCGCCAGGCCGTCCAGGACTACGAGCGCTGGCTGGCCGGCAACCCGGACGCCCGCCCGTGGATCCGCACCGCGACCTGGCAGGTGCCGCTGCACTGGTTCGTGCTGGTCTCGGACGCCGAGCGGCGCTACGACCAGGGGTCGCCGGAGATTCCCCCGATGCTGCGGTACCGCACGCCGATGGTGCAGGCGCGGCGGCGCACCGCGCGGGCGCTGCGCACCTTGAGGGACACCCTCGACGAGGGCCCGCTGATCGACGGTCTGGTGGATGTGGGGCGGTGGCTGGAGGAGTTCCACCCGCGGTCGCTGGTCGAGCTGGACTACGGCGGGCTCGTCCATGTCCTGCCGCCCGCGGCGCTGGACGGGGACCACTCGGCCGCGGACGTCGCCGACGGCATCGAGGCCCTGCGGCACGGGGACGGGGCCGCGGCCGGGGAGGCCTACGGACGGCTGGTGGAGCGCTGGCGGGCCGTGCGGGACCGTCGCTCGGCGAACTGAGGGCGGCCCGCCGCCGGGAGGCGGCCCCCGGGGCCAGGGCGGTGCCCATGGTGGGGCCTTCGGGAACCAGTGCACGAATTGTGACCTGCAGGACATGGTGAAGTCACAACCTTTGGCCCATGGTTGACCTACTGCAGCTCCCCTGGGGGACGTATGCCTCGATCCGGGCTTATGCCGTCAAGCGTGACGGACAGCACTTACAAGGACCTTGCGTCTTACGTCCCTCCTCATGCCAAAATAGGACAAGGAGCCCGGGGGAGGCTCTCTCTGTCCACGTGAACCCACTTTTGGGCGGAATCGCAGCATTGCGCCCTTTGGTGGGTTTGGCGCCTCCTGATCGCCACTGTGACTGATCGTCACAGTGGCGTGACTGTCCGCTATGGCATGGTCCATCGGCTTCCGTCGCTGATGAACACCTGGGAGGGCAATTCCATCGGTTTGGCCGACGCGGCTGGACAGATGGTGTAGTTGTAGTGCCGAGGACAAGCCGTTCGTCCTATAACCGACTCGACTCGCGTCCGCCATTTCGGGCAACGCGGGTCAAGGTGCAGAATTTAGAGGAAAGAACCGAGAAGGTTCGGTTCTCCCGAGGAGGCCGCTCATGACCGCTCGCACCCCTGATGCCGAGCCGCTGCTGACCCCGGCTGAGGTCGCCACGATGTTCCGCGTCGACCCCAAGACGGTCACGCGGTGGGCGAAGGCCGGCAAGCTCACGTCGATTCGTACGCTCGGCGGGCATCGCCGCTACCGCGAAGCTGAGGTCCGCGCTCTGCTCGCGGGCATCCCGCAGCAGCGCAGCGAGGCCTGAACAACCGCATACCGGACACATCGGTAGGTCCCCCAACCTGCCGCGACGTCCGAACCACAGCTCCAAGCGACGCGGGTTCTGCCCCAACAGGACCCTCGCCCAAGCTCAGTAGAGGCACGACAAGGGTGCGTCGTCGATCGCGCTGGACTCCGCCGGGTCCAGCGCGATTTTTTTTGTGCCCTCTGCGGGGTGTGCGGGCTGGTGTGTGAGCGGCCTTGTCGGAGTCTGGGGAGGGGTGTCGGATCTGCTGTGCGGGACCTCAGGAGACAGTGCAATTGCACATATTAAATTGACCTATTGTAGGAGGGGCGTAAGATCCTCGGTCCCCAAAACTTATGTGGTGACACCCGTCACACCTCCTGAGCCTTGTTGTGCTCATGGTGTCCTTGCTAGAGGAACACCACTGCGTGCAGCGGGTGTTGGGTGGGTCGTACGTCCAGGAGTGCCCATGCGGGCGCCGCGCCAACCTCCCCTGGCCCGGGCCGGGAGGCCGGTTCACGCGGTCGGGGCGTGGTCCTCCTCGGACGCCGTCTCGGCGTCTTCCTCGCCGCGCTGGCCGGGTTCCATGGCCAGTCGCAGAAGATGGTGGCAGATCGCGCAGTGCCGGGTCAGATGGCGGTACCCGGAAGCGGCGGACAGATGGGCACGGAGCAGGGCACGGGTCTCGTGCCGAGCGGATGCCGCCATACCCCACCTCCCCAGGGGCCCGAGGGGGCGGGGCCCTGAGTTCTGGGTACCGGCGGAAGATGACGCCGTCAAGACGGCCCGGGGGCGTACGGGCGGGCCCCGGCGGCCGCATGGCGTCCGGAAGGGGCCTCCGGGGCGAACTCCGCCGCCGGCGCCACCGGGAGGCGTGCACAAGACCCTGGTCGGAGGAGGCGCGGTCGGCGTCGCGGTCCCGGGCGCCGCGAGGCGCGGCTGCGGGCGTGGCGCCGGCGCGGTCCTCGTCCGGGCCGCAGGGGCAGGAGCGTTGGCGGCGAGGCCTGCGCGTCGAGGGCACGAAGAAGCCCCGCATCCGGCACGGATACGGGGCTTTGCTGCGGTCCTGACGGGATTTGAACCCGCGGCCTCCACCTTGACAGGGTGGCGAGCACTCCAAACTGCTCCACAGGACCTGGGAGCTCGCCCGCCCGAAGGCTCCGGTTCCCCGGCGCTTCGTGCGGTGCGCTGCGAGAAGAGACTGTACAGGAGGGTGGGTCCCTGGTCGAACTCACCCCCCGTGCACGTCCCGTTACGGAGCCGCCGCGTCGATGGCCTTCACGATCCGCTTGTCCGAGACCGGGTACGCCGTGCCCAGCGCGTGCGCGAAGTAGCTGACGCGCAGCTCCTCGATCATCCAGCGGATGTCCAGCACCGGTTGCGGGACCGGCCGGCCCTGCGGCAGCTGTTCGAGCAGCCATGCGTACTCGTCGCGCATCTCTTGGACCTTCGCCATACGCGTCGTGTCCCGCTGGACGTTCGTCGGCATCTGCTGCAGCCGGCGGTCCGCGGCGACCAGATAGCGCATCAGGTCGGGCAGCCGCCGGATGCCCGTCTCCGTGACGAAGCCGGGCTTCACGAGGGCGTCCAGCTGGGCTCGTACGTCCGCCAGGTTCGGCAGCAGCGCCGGGCTCCGCACGGCCTTCAGACGGCGCTCACAGGCCTGCCACGCGGCCAGCACCTGCTGCACCTGTCCGACCGTACGGACCGTCGTGTCGACGATCTCCGCCCGCACCTTGTCGTACAGCTTCCGGTACGACTCCTCGTCCCACGCGGGTCCGCCGAAGTCGCCGATCAACTGGTCCGCGGCGGCCGTCGCACAGTCGTCGAACAGGGTCTGGATCGAGCCGTGCGGGTTCGCGGACAGGCCGAGCTTCTGCTGGTTCGTCAGCTTCTCGGAGGCGAACTTCGCCGGACTGACGGGGATGTTGCGCAGGATCAGCCGGCGGGTGCCCTTCCACATCGCCTGCGCCTGCTCCTCCTCGGTGTCGAAGAGGCGTACGGAGACCGTGTCCCCGTCGTCGACCAGCGCCGGGTACGCCTTCACCGGCTGACCGGCCCGCCGGGTCTCGAAGACACGGGTGAGGGAGCCGATCGTCCAGTCCGTCAGGCCCGTGCGCTCCAGGGACTCCCCGCCCTGTCGCTCGGCGGTGGCCGCCGCGGCCTGGGAGAGGGCCTGGCGCGCCTTCGGCTTCAGCCGGAGCTTCAGCGCTTCGAGATCCTTGTCCTCGGCCAGCTTGCGGCGCCGCTCGTCGACGATCCGGAAAGTGATCGTCAGATGGTCCGGCACCTTGGACCAGTCGAAGTCGTCGGCCTCGAAGGGCACGCCGACCATGCGTCTCAGCTCGCGCGTCATCGCCGTGGTCAGCGGCTCCTGGACGGACGGTGCCGGAGCGCCCCCCTCCGGGGGCGCGGCCTTCTCCAGGAACGCCTTCGCGTAGTTCGGCGCCGGGACGTAGTTGCGCCGGATGGGCTTGGGCAGGGAGCGGATCAGCTCGGTGACCAGTTCCTCCCGCAGCCCCGGGATCTGCCAGTCGAAGCCTTCCTCCGTGACCTGGTTGAGGACTTGGAGCGGGATGTGGACGGTCACACCGTCCGCGTCCGCGCCCGGCTCGAACTGGTACGTGACCGGGAACTTCAGCCGGCCCTGACGCCAGGAGTCCGGATAGTCGTCCTTGGTGACCGCGCCCGCCTTCTCGTTGATGAGCATCTCGCGCTCGAAGTCGAGGAAGTCGGGCTGTTCGTGCCGCTTGTGCTTCCACCAGGAGTCGAAGTGGGCACCGGACACCACATGGTCGGGCACCCGCTGGTCGTAGAAGTCGAACAGGGTCTCGTCGTCGACCAGGATGTCCCGGCGCCGGGCGCGGTGCTCCAGCTCCTCGACCTCGGTGAGGAGCCTGCGGTTGTCGGCGAAGAACTTGTGGTGCGTGCGCCAGTCGCCCTCGACGAGGGCGTTGCGGATGAACAGTTCGCGGCTCGCCCCGGCGTCGATCCGCCCGTAGTTCACCTTCCGCTGGGCGACGATCGGGATGCCGTACAGCGTGACCTTCTCGTACGCCATCACGGCCGCCTGGTCCTTCTCCCAGTGCGGTTCGCTGTACGTCCGCTTGAGCAGATGGCCGGCCAGCGGCTCGACCCACTCCGGCTCGATCTTCGCGTTGACCCGGGCCCACAGCCGGGAGGTCTCGACCAGCTCGGCCGACATCACGAGGCGCGGCGGCTTCCTGAACAGGGACGAGCCGGGGAAGATCGCGAACTTGGCGTTACGGGCGCCGATGTACTCGTTGCGCCCGCTGTCCCTGCGGGTGCCGGGGGCGGAGTCCTTGGACTCCTTCACGTCCTTCAGCCCGATGTGCGAGAGCAGACCGGCCAGCAGCGAGATGTGGACGCGGTCCGCGGGGGCGTCCTGCTCGTTGGGATGGATGCCCATCTGCTTGGCGACCGTGCGCAGCTGGGTGTAGATGTCCTGCCATTCGCGGATGCGCAGGAAGTTCAGATACTCCTGCTTGCACATCCGGCGGAACGACGACGAGCCGCGCTCCTTCTGCTGCTCGCGGATGTAGCGCCAGAGGTTGAGATAGGCGAGGAAGTCGCTCGTCTCGTCCTTGAACCGGGCGTGCTGCTGGTCGGCCTGGGCCTGCTTGTCGGCCGGGCGCTCCCGCGGGTCCTGGATGGACAGCGCGGCGGCGATGACCATGACCTCGCGGACACAGCCGTTCCTGTCCGCCTCCAGGACCATGCGCGCGAGGCGCGGGTCGACCGGCAGCTGGGCGAGCTTGCGGCCGGTGTCGGTGAGGCGCTTGCGCGGGTCCTTCTGGTCCGCGTCCAGCGCGCCCAGTTCCTGGAGGAGCTGGACGCCGTCGCGGATGTTGCGGTGGTCCGGCGGGTCGATGAAGGGGAACTTCTCGATGTCGCCGAGACCGGCCGCGGTCATCTGCAGGATGACGGAGGCCAGGTTCGTCCGGAGGATCTCGGCGTCGGTGAACTCGGGCCGGGTCTCGAAGTCCTCCTCGCTGTAGAGGCGGATGCAGATGCCGTCCGACGTACGGCCGCAGCGGCCCTTGCGCTGGTTGGCGCTGGCCTGGGAGACCGGCTCGATGGGCAGGCGCTGGACCTTGGTGCGGTGGCTGTAGCGCGAGATACGGGCGAAGCCGGGGTCGATGACGTACTTGATGCCCGGGACGGTGAGGGAGGTCTCGGCGACGTTCGTGGCCAGAACGATCCTGCGGCCGGTGTGCGGCTGGAAGACGCGGTGCTGCTCCGCGTGGGAGAGCCGCGCGTACAGGGGCAGGATCTCGGTGCTCTGCCAATCGGCGCCCGCGGTGCGGGGGTACTGCTTCTTGGTGAGGGCGTCCGCGGTGTCGCGGATCTCGCGCTCTCCGGAGAGAAAGACCAGGATGTCGCCCCGGCCCTCGGCCATCAGCTCCTCGACGGCGTCCGTGATCGCGGTGATCTGGTCGCGGTCGGCGTCGTCGCCCCCGGAGTCGGACACAGCCTCTTCGAGGAGGGGGCGGTAGCGCACCTCCACGGGGTAGGTACGGCCGCTGACCTCGATGATCGGCGCGTCGCCGAAGTGCCGGGAGAAACGCTCGGGGTCGATCGTCGCCGAGGTGATGACGACCTTGAGGTCGGGGCGCCGGGGGAGGAGCTGGGCGAGGTAGCCGAGCAGGAAGTCGATGTTGAGGGACCGCTCGTGGGCCTCGTCGATGATGATCGTGTCGTAGGCGCGCAGCTCGCGGTCCGTCTGGATCTCGGCGAGCAGGATGCCGTCCGTCATGAGCTTGACGAAGGTGGCGTCCGGGTTCACCTGGTCGGTGAAGCGGACCTTCCAGCCGACCGCCTCCCCGAGGGGCGTGTCCAGTTCCTCGGCCACCCGCTCGGCGACCGTCCGGGCGGCGATACGGCGGGGCTGGGTGTGGCCGATCATGCCACGGACGCCTCGGCCGAGTTCGAGACAGATCTTGGGGATCTGGGTGGTCTTTCCGGAGCCGGTCTCGCCGGCGACGATCACGACCTGGTGGTCGCGTATGGCCGCGGCGATGTCGTCCTTCTTCTGGCTGACCGGCAGCTGCGCGGGGTAGGTGACGGCGGGGACACGGGCGGCGCGCCCGGCCATCCGGTCCTCGGCCTTGGCGACCTCCGCCTCGATCTCGGTGAGCACGGCGGCCCTGGCCTCCGGCTTACGGATCTTGCGCGCGCCCTCGAGCCTGCGCCCGAGACGGTGCGCGTCGCGCAGGGACAGCTGGGCCAGACGGGGGGCGAGGGCGCCGAGGGCGGGGGCGGGATGCGTAGACATACGCCGTCCAGGATCTCACCTTGGCGAAATTCATGGCTAACGATTTGCGTCCGGCGATTCGCCGGGCGGTGAGAACGGCGGTGACTGTGGTCGGGCCGGGCGTCGTCCTCCCGTGGCCGCCCTTGGCCCAGTGGCCGTCCGGCTGCGAGGAGGGGCGGGTCAGTCGGCCGCTGCGGGGGAGGCCGGTGCGGTCGGTGCGGGGACGGCGGGGGTCTGCGGCGCGGCCGGGGCGGCCGGGGTGCGGGCCGCTCTCTCCTGGACCATCGACTTGGCGGTGTTGGAGACGGCCTTGATGCCCAGATACGCGGTGGTCATGCTGCTGACGGCGGTGAAGGCCGCGGTCAGGACGCCGACGATCACGGACTTGTCGCCGCCCAGGCGCCACACCCCGAAGATCGCGACTCCGGCGATCGCGAGATTGCTGATGATGACCGCGAGCAGACCGTAGCGAGCCCGGTCCTTCTCCAGCTCGACGTCCCCCATGGCCTTCGCCCGGTCAGCGCCCATGATCTCCCCCACCCGCACGGTTGCGTCGACGGCCAGAACGTAGCGCCTGAGCGGGAACATGCCAAGCATCGCCACGGCTCTCTCATGACGGCCTGCACCCATCGCGGCCGGCCGCGCCGAAAGCCGCACGGGGGTGACGGCTCCCGCGAAACCGATGGGGTCACGTTTCTCGAACGTGCCCAGGGTCGAGGCACAGCTCGTCGACTACGTGCCACCGCTGCAGCCTCACCGACAACCCGGGCGTGGACCACTTCTCCCTGTCGGGCAACCCGCAGGTACTCGACCGCCTGCTGGCCCACCTCGGCCGACCACGCTCATCGTGCCCGGCCCCTCGGGGATGATCCGTTCATGCGTATACGACGAGAGGCCCGCTGGGCCCTGTGGGGGCTGTGGCTTGCGTGTCTGGTGTTTTCCATCTGGTTCTTCGCGGAGGTGATCCTGCTGTTCCTGCGGGCCGAGTCCTGGTGATGCGCCCGGGACCGGCAGCGGCACCCATCCGCTCCCGCCATCCCTCGCCGACACGAAAGAGCCCCTCTCCAGTCTTAGTGGAGAGGGGCTCATGCCCTGATAGGGCGGTTGTGGCTGGGGCCGGGGTCGAACCGGCGACCTTCCGCTTTTCAGGCGGACGCTCGTACCAACTGAGCTACCCAGCCACGAGGTTTCACGTGAAACCTCAGCGGTCCTGACGGGATTTGAACCCGCGGCCTCCACCTTGACAGGGTGGCGAGCACTCCAAACTGCTCCACAGGACCAAGCTTCGCGTACGACAGTGTCGCACATGGTGTTGCGTGCCCCCAACGGGATTCGAACCCGTGCTACCGCCTTGAAAGGGCGGCGTCCTAGGCCGCTAGACGATGAGGGCTATCGGCCCGCCTGGGCGCTTCTCAGCGCGTCGGGGACGTGAGAAGCATATGGGATCGGGCGAGGGTTCGCCAAAACGGTTTAGGGGGTGCCCGGCGTGAGGCGCGCGCCGGAGCGGTTGGGGCCCCCGGGGGAGCGGCTCGGGGCGGGGCCGGAGCGGCTGGGAGCGGGGCCGGAGCGGTCCGTGGCCGTGGCGCGGGGGCGGTCCGTGGACGAGGCGTCCGGGGAAGCCGGGCCGGGGGGCGGGGAGGTGCCCGGCGCGTTCTCCTTGGCCAGGTGGCGGGTCACCTCCGCCGTGGTCTGCCCCAGGCCGCCGAGCCTGATCTCGTCCCACGCCTGGAGGCGGCGGGTGTCCCGGTCCAGGTAGAGGATCGAGGCCTCGATGGGCGCCGGGTACTGGTGCTCGACCGCGCGCAGCCCGCTGCCGCCCGTGGAGCCCTCGATACGCAGCCGGGTGCCGTACCGCATGATCTCCATCCCCTCGTGGTGCAGATGGCCGGCCAGGACCAGAGGCACCTCGCCGTCCGTCTGGCGGGCGGCCGTGGGCTCATGGGCGATCGCCACGTCGACCGGCGCCCCCGCGGCCTGCTGGTCGCGCAGAGCGGAGGCCAGGCGCGCGCCCGCCAGTTCCTCGGCGCGGTCACCGCCTGGTTCCACGGACCGGTCGGGGGTGAACTGCGGGTCGCCGATCCCGGCGAAGCGCACGCCCGCGACCGAGACCGCCCTGCCGTCGTCCAGGACGTGCACGTTCTTCATGTGCTCCAGGTAGTGCTGGGTGGTGCGCGAGTCGTGGTTGCCCCGGACCCAGACGTACGGGGCGCCCAGATCCGCGATCGGATCCAGGAAGCCGTTCTCCGCCGCCGAGCCGTGGTCCATGGTGTCGCCCGAGTCGACGATCACGTTGACGTCGTACTGCCGCACCAGGGAGGCGATGATCTTCCAGCTCGCCGGGTTGAGGTGGATGTCGGAGACGTGCAGGACCCGGATGGTCGTCGGGTCGGGCTCGTACGCCGGCAGGGTCGAGGTGACGTCGTACAGCCTGGTCACGTTCGTCACCAGACGGGCCAACTCCTTCTGGTAGACGTCGAATTCGCTGACGATGCTCCGGGCGTTGCCCACCAGGGAGGGCGCCGAGGAGAGCAGGCCGGAGAACTTCGGCTCGAGGACCGACTTGGGGTTCCAGGTGGCGTACGCCGTCGCGCCCGAGGCGGCGAGCAGCGCGAGCGCCAGACCGCCGGCCGCCAGGGCCCGGCGGGGGCGGCGGTAGACGACCAGGCCCAGCGTGGTGGCGCCGGCGACCACCGCCACACAGGAGCGGACGGCCAGGTCGAGCGTCCCGTGCTCGATGTCGTGAGTGATCTCCTGCTGGAGCCCTGAGATCCGCTCAGGGTGGTCGACGAGGGCCTGGGCGCGGACCGGGTCGAGCTGGTCGACGTTGACATCGAGGCGGACGGGGGCCTCGTGGCTGTCCAGGCGCAGGGCGCCGAGCGGGGAGACATTGATCTTCGTGCCGCCGGCCAGTGAGGGGCGCAGGGTCATGGTGGTGTTCACGGGCCCGACCGGTACGCGTACGTCGCCCACGACCAGCAGGCCGAGCCAGGTGCCGAGGAGGACGACGGCGACCATGCCCAGCGCCCGGAGCCAGGGGTGCGGCTGAGGGACGAGCTCGGCGGTGGGGTGGGGGCGGAGCGAGCGGTAGTACCTGGCGAGGGTGCCGGGCGCCCTTCGTATGCGGTTCCGGACGGCGGCGGGCACACGGGGGACGAGGCGGACACGGACCATTGGTGCCGTATGCCCAGATCGCCAGGTCGATATGCGGGACGCCCGACGCCTCACCTACGAGGGTGTCGTACCGGACAATGGCCCTGTGCTGGAGATGACGCGCGAGGAGTTCGAGGAACTGGTCGCCGAGGCGCTCGACCGTATCCCGCCGGAGCTGACGCGGCTGATGGACAACGTGGCGGTGTTCGTCGAGGACGAGCCGCCGGCCGACGACCCCGAGCTGCTCGGACTGTACGAGGGCACTCCGCTGACCGACCGCGGGGAGTGGTACGCGGGCGTGCTGCCGGACCGGATCACGATCTACCGCGGACCGGCCCTGCGGATGTGCGAGACGCGGGAGGACGTGGTCGCGGAGACCGAGGTGACGGTGGTGCACGAGATCGCGCACCACTTCGGGATCGACGACGCCCGGTTGCATGCGCTGGGGTACGGCTGAGACGGGGGCGCGCCCGCGGGGATGCGGCTGAGGCCGGGGGTGCGCCGGCGTGAGTGCGGGGCGCGGGTGGCGGTGGAATGCCCGGATACGGTCGGTATGCGGTCCCGTTGGTGCGTGCCTCGGCTCTCGCCTCGCTGTGACGTGTGACGCTCCCCGTGCGAGGCGCGTGTCCTCTTGCGGGTGACGGGAGTTGGGCAGGGGGACTTTTCTCTCCGCCCCGGAGGTGGCTGCCCGTGCGTGCCTGTTACGTATCCGTCCGTCTGGCCGCCACGGCGATCGCCATCGCCGCGGCCGCCGGCTGTGTGAGCGTGGGCGACGACGCGGGCAGCCCTGCGCCGTCGCACTCGGCGGGGCGCCATGGTGCAGGCGCCCCGGACGGGGGATCGGCGTGGGGCGGAGGCCGCGGCGGGGACCTGGGCGGCGCGGCGGCCAAGGGCGGTGCCTCGAAGTCGGAGAAGTCCGGCAAGGACGCCTCGGGCTCGCCCTCCGCGTCGGCGTCGGGGCACGGTGCCGGGACCAAGGACCCCAAGCCGAGCGGCGGGCAGTCGACGGGCAGCGGGGGCGGGGGTGCGGCACCGTCCGACCCGGCGGGCGGAGTTCCCACCCCCACTCCCACCGAGGAGCCGTCGCCGACCAGCGAGCCCAATCCGCCGTCACCGACTCCGTCGACCGTGGAGCCCTCCTCCTCGGCGCAGCAGTCCGCCCGGCTGCTGGTGCGCGAACGGGCCACCGAGGCCGGGGCGGCGGAGGTCTAGCGGGGACTCGCGTACGCCCGGCCGGCCCGGGGGTTCCGCCGGGACGGCTCCTGGGCTTCCGCCCGCACGGCCCGTGTGGTGAGGGTCACCCGGGGTGGGAGGGTTTCGGTTTGCACTCGGTGGGTGCGGGTGCGTATGGTGGTAGATCGTTTGATCCCATTTGCCCGGCGCCTAAAAAGACGCGCCGCGTGTGGCGCGTACTCTCCCCTGCCGTGGCCGGACCGCATCGAGGCGGTCGAATGCGACTTCACGGATGTTTGGGCGCGTGCCGTGAACTCCGGAAGGTTCGCATTTCGCATGTCTGTTTCCAGCACTGACCACATCGTCCTGTCCGAGGAGACCGAGGACAAGGACACCACTCCCGAGATCACCTTCGCGGATCTCGGCCTCCCCGAGGGCGTCGTCCGCAAGCTCGCGCAGAACGGTGTCACCGTCCCCTTCCCGATCCAGGCCGCGACCATCCCGGACGCCCTGGTCGGCAAGGACATCCTCGGCCGTGGCCGCACGGGTTCCGGCAAGACGCTGTCCTTCGGTCTGCCGACCCTCGCCACCCTGGCCGGCGGGCACACCGAGAAGAAGAAGCCGCGGGCGATCATCCTCACCCCGACGCGTGAGCTGGCCATGCAGGTGGCCGACGCGCTGCAGCCCTACGGCGACGTCCTCGGCCTGAAGATGAAGGTCGTCTGCGGCGGCACCTCCATGGGCAACCAGATCTACGCCCTGGAGCGCGGCGTGGACGTCCTGGTCGCCACCCCGGGCCGGCTGCGCGACATCATCAACCGCGGCGCCTGCTCCCTCGAGGACGTGCGGATCGCCGTGCTCGACGAGGCCGACCAGATGTCCGACCTGGGCTTCCTGCCCGAGGTCACCGAGCTGCTCGACCAGGTGCCGGCCGACGGCCAGCGCATGCTCTTCTCCGCCACCATGGAGAACGAGATCCAGACGCTCGTCGACCGCTACCTCACCGACCCGGTGAGCCACGAGGTCGACGCCGCCCAGGGTGCCGTGACGACCATGTCGCACCACATCCTGATCGTGAAGCCCAAGGACAAGGCCCCGGTCACCGCCGCCATCGCCTCTCGCAAGGGCCGGACCATCATCTTCGTGCGCACGCAGCTCGGCGCCGACCGCGTGGCCGAGCAGCTGCGCGACGCCGGTGCGAAGGCGGACGCGCTGCACGGCGGCATGACCCAGGGCGCGCGTACCCGGACGCTGGCCGACTTCAAGGACGGGTACGTCAATGTGCTCGTCGCGACGGACGTCGCGGCCCGCGGTATCCACGTCGACGGCATCGACCTCGTGCTCAACGTGGACCCGGCCGGGGACCACAAGGACTACCTGCACCGCGCCGGCCGTACGGCGCGTGCCGGACGCACGGGCACGGTGGTCTCCCTCAGCCTGCCGCACCAGCGGCGCCAGATCTTCCGGCTGATGGAGGACGCGGGCGTCGACGCCTCGCGCCACATCATCCAGGGCGGGGCCGCGTTCGACCCCGAGGTCGCCGACATCACCGGCGCCCGCTCCATGACCGAGGTCCAGGCCGAGTCGGCCGGGAACGCGGCGCAGCAGGCCGAGCGTGAAGTCACGCACCTCACCAAGCAGTTGGAGCGTGCCACCCGGCGCGCGGCCGAGCTGCGCGATGAGGCCGACCGGCTGGTCGCCCGGGCCGCCCGTGAGCGCGGCGAGGACCCGGAGGCGGCAGTGGCCGCCGCCGCGGCGGCGGACCGGCAGGACACCGTCTCCGCCGAGCCGTCGAAGGCCGTCGAGGCGCAGACCGCCGAGGTCTCCGTGCCGGAGCAGCCGACCGCACAGGACGTCCAGCGGGCCGAGCAGGGCGAGCGCGGGGAGCGTCCGGCGGGCTCGTACGAGCGTCGTGAGCGCCGTGACGACCGGGGCGGCTTCGACCGTGACCGCCGTGATGACCGGGGCGGCTTCAACCGCGACCGTGACCGGGACCGTGGTTTCGACCGTCGGGACGGTGGTGACCGGGGTGGCCGTTCGTTCGAGCGGCGTGACGACCGTGGCGGCTTCCGCCGGGACGGCGACCGTGACCGTCGCCCCTTCGACCGTGACCGCCGTGACGATCGGGGCGGCTTCAACCGCGACCGTGACCGGGACCGTGGTTTCGACCGTCGGGACGGTGGTGACCGGGGTGGCCGTTCGTTCGAGCGGCGTGACGA